>NZHT01000065.1 GCA_002691385.1 Flammeovirgaceae bacterium
AGTACCACCACCGTCAGTACCACCACCGTCAGTACCACCACCGTCTGTACCACCGCCGTCTGTGGGTGGAGCTGGTGTTGGGCTTACAGCACCGCCGCCGCCACCGCCGCCACAAGCAGCTAGTATAAGTGGTAATGTAATTGCGCTAAAATATCCTAACTTGCTACGATTAATTTTAACTATATTTATATCTTCAAGACTAAGATCTTTGTCTTTAACATTCCGAGTTGATAGTAAATCTTGTCCATTCATTCTGTGCACTCCCAGTTAAGCTTTAATCAAAAAAATTTAATCTACTTAATTTCTTAGTATGAATGATATTTGTCAACAAAATATTCAAACTAAAAAGCTATGATAATTTCTTTTTACCTTATTATAGTTATTCTTTCAAAACCTCAAACTTTAAATTCATAAGAATGAAATTTTTTATATCCCTCCATACATATAATTATTTAGCCATATTATATAGTAAGAATATTAACATATTATGTTCATATAAAGGCATGTATTACAAATAGTATTATTATATATAGTTTTTAGATTTATATACATACAAATAGTCTATATAAATATATAATGTATAAATTCAAACATAAATCAAATATATATTTAAACAGCTTTATTTTTAGGAGTTAAGACAAGCCATGGTGTTGGATGAGTTCTGCACTCCCATTTTGATAATAAGATGTCGAGATGATTAGATTGAGAAATTATTTCTGGAACTTCAAAAGAGTCAGAACCCTTTTGCTCAATCAATTGTACATCATGTGTTTTTGAAAATAAGTTAGGTAAGATATCTTTTGAATGCCCGATCTTAGTTGAATGAGTTTCAATAATAAGGCGACAATTTTGATATTTTATAATCTCATCTTTATTAAATAGATTTAATTCAGATCCCTCAATATCGCATAAAATAAAAATATCTTTTTTTTCTAAACCATCTAATTCAGATGATAAAAATTCATCTCTGCAAGAAATATTTACATTATTTAATTGAGAAAGTTCAAGAGTTTTTTCTTTTGCTTTTGGATCTATATCATAGGCAAAAACGTCAGTACTTTCTAACATTAGCTTTAGTCCTACAGAATAATAACCTTCTGCAGCTCCAATATTAATTATAATATTCGGTTTGTTAATCTTAAGATCCTCTATAAAAGGATGTAACTCAGATTCATATGATCCTATAATTTTTGGTACAAAACATCCTTCAGAAATATCAGCTGGATTTGAAAAAAAGTTCATTCCTTTAAAAGGACCTTGAAAGATCTTCGACCCTTCATTTTCAATTATAGTATTATAAATTAAAATCGATCTTACTGTCGCTAATCTTCTTAGCGCATTATTTAAATCTAAAATTGGATCTGAAGATTTTAATTGAAGAATCTCAATAGCTGACTTTCTATAACGTTCTAGTAAATTCAAATTTATCCCCACGAATAATTCAAAATTATATTAATAAAATTGTATTAATAATAATATAAAGTTTTAACCTAAGTGACAATATATTAGCATTACTGCTAATAATAAAAAATAATCCTATCTACAAATTATTATTTAAACAAAATAAGCATTGGAAATAAATTATTAAGAATAATCAATTGATCATAAAAATTATTTATCATAAAACTATGATAAATAAAATTACTAAATTTTCATTGGAACAAAAATGTTTTCAGATCATCCAAAAGGATTAAAAGTCTTATTTTATACAGAACTTTGGGAAAGGATGTCGTATTATGGAATGCGCGGTCTTTTAGTTTTATTCATGACAGCATCTATTGCTGATGGAGGACTTAATTATAGTAATATTTCTGCAAGTGCTATTTATGGAATTTACGCATCATCAGTTTATCTTTTGGCGCTTCCGGGCGGATGGATTGGGGATAGAATCTTAGGACAACAAAAAGCAATATTTTATGGCGGTGTAATAATAACATTAGGGCATTTCATTCTTGCAATTAATTTTACAAGCACTTTTTTTTTCGGTCTAACATTTGTTGTTCTAGGTACTGGTTTATTAAAGCCGAATATTTCAGCACTTGTTGGTGAACTATATGAAAAAAAGGAAGAATTGAAACAATCCGGTTTCACTTTATTTTATATGGCGATCAATATTGGAAGTGTTCTTGGTTTTTTCATTTGTGGATATCTCGGTGAAAAAATTGGTTGGCATTATGGATTTTCGGCAGCGGGTTTTGGAATGGCACTTGGTATAATACGATATAAATACTCTCTACCAATTTTAGGAAACGTTGGACTTAAACCAAACTTACAAATAACTAATTTAGAAAAAAGAAGAGATATAAGGCTTGTAACTCTATTACTGGCAATAGTTTTTATTATTCTATTTTTCGGCATTCTTGGTATTGTAAAATTTGATCCTGTGCCACTAGCAAATATCCTAACTTTATTTATTTCATCTATAGCAATTTTATATTTTTTTTATATCTTCGTTTTTGGAAGTCTAGATACTAAAGAAAAGAAAAATATAACTATGATAATTGTGCTTTTTATTAGTTCAGCTTTTTTCTGGGCTGGATTTGATCAAGCAGGAAGCTCGTTCAGCATTTTTGCAAAAGAATATACTAATAGATTTATTTTTAATTGGGAATATCCATCAATCTGGATACAAATATTAAATCCTATTCTAGTTGTCGTTTTGTCTCCTTTTCTTGCTGCCTTGTGGATATCATTAGGGAAAAAAATGTTAGATCCATCTTTACCTTTTAAATTTGGGATAGGGTTAATTTTAATGGCAATAGGTTTTATATTTGTTGCTATAGGTGCCAATATAGCTATATCCAATGGAAGTGCTGGGGTAAAATGGCTACTCCTAACTTATCTATTTCATACATTAGGTGAATTAACTATTAGCCCTATTGGTTTAGCTGCGATTTCAGATTTATCGCCAAAAAAATATGTCGGTCAAATGATGGGTATATGGTTTCTTGCCTCATCTTTAGGTGCAATAATGGCTGGTCTTTTATCAGGTCAGGCAACAAATGAAGGATTAGTATCAATGCCTATTTTATTTAATAAAATAGCTTTTGGAGCTTCAATCTTTGGAATGATTTTGATAATTATATCGCGTCCACTTAATAGATTTCTTTTGGAAAAAAAATAAAATGATTCATGATAAGATTGAAGACGCAATAGAGAAAATGCAAGAAAATGATATTGATTCTGCAAAATTAATTTGCGAAAGTTTATTAAAGAAAAAAACTAAAGACCCACGAATAAAAAATATTTTATCAATTATTTTAATTAAAAAAAATGAAATTGAAAAAGCTTTACCAATTTTAAAATCAAACAAAAAACAATTTCCCCAATACGTTCCAAGTTATGTAAATATTGGAATAATTAATTTAAAAAAAGGTAAGAATAATGAAGCACTAAAACATTTTAAAAAGACATTAGATTTAGACCCAAAAAATTTAACTGCGTATGAGAATATACTTATAATTTTATTAAATGAAAAGAAAACTTCTGAAGTTTCGAATATCTTAAGTGAAATTAAAAGTAAAAAAATAATATTCAATAACTATAATTATTATGCGGCAATTAATTGCGAAAAAAAACATGAATATAAAAAAGCCTTTGATTACTATTCGTTATTTTCAAAAGATAATCCAAATAATCCAGAAAGCATTGAAGGAATGGCAAGGATATCTCAGCAATCTAATGATATTAAAAATGCAATTACTTTTTATAACAGGGCTATTTCAATTGCGCCAAAAGCTGAAAGCTTATTGAATTTATCTACCTGTTTAGAGCTCTTTGGAGAAGAAGAAGAGGCCAAAGCATGCTTATTNAGAGCAAAAGAAATTTCAGATGACATNAACGTTTTGTTAATTGGAAATAATAAATTAGCAAATTTACTTTTGAAAGAAGAGAGATATCTCGAAGCCTCCGAGANATGTCATGAGGCAATAGAAAAATACAAAGCTTTAAAGGATCCGGGATCAATGATTATTGAGAACTCTTACTTTATAGAATTAACACTTGGGGCTATAGTTGAACAAATATCACTTAAGAAAAACACACCTTATGGAGAAGATGAATTTTCCCAAAAAATCGCTAAACTTAATTTTTCTTTTTTAAATGAAAAAATGGAAGATGAAACATTTAATCCAAAGACTCTTCATTACCCAAACCAGAAAATGATTAAATCGGCCATTAACAATCATGATAAGATTAATAAAGAGAATTTAAAAAAAATTATCAATCTTGATTTTATAATTAATTTTTTGAAAAGAGATATGATTGATGATATTGAAATTGAAGAATTTGTAATAAAATTAAGGTCACTATGTTTAAGTCTAATAGCAAATAATGATGAGATAGTTAAAGATAAACTCTTTAAAAATTTTATAGGCGCATTAGCAATTCAATGTAATAAAAATGAATATATTTGGGAAACTAATGATGATGATATTAAAAATAAAGATGTCTTATTTAAAAAAATCTCCGAGATAAAATCATCTAAGGTTATAGAGCTTGAAGCAGAAATTTTAGCACTTTTAACTTTACAAACATTTAAATCTTATAAAGAGTTATTAAGAAATAAAAATTTAAAAAATTCCCCAAATCCTTATATAAAAAAAATATTTGAACTTCAGGTCTCTCAAATAGAAGAAGAAAATAAGATAAAAAAAGATATAAAATCTCTTGAAGAAATTAATAATAAAATATCGATAAAAGTTAAAAATCAATATGAAGAAAATCCATACCCTAGGTGGGAAATTGTAGATAAAGTAAAAACCAAATTCTATTCAGATAGTATCCAAAATCAAATAAAGCCAAACACCGATAAAATAGGTAAAAGAAATCTCGATAACAAAGAGTCAATACTTATTGCTGGTTGTGGAACTGGGCTCCATCCAATTAGAGTTGCTTTAAGTGCACAAGAATCAAAAATAACTGCTTTAGATCTTAGTTTTTCAAGCTTAGCGTATGCGCAAAGAAAATCTAACGAAATGAATATTAAAAATATAGATTGGATACAGGGTGATATTTTAAAGGCAAATAAGTTAAATACTAAATTTGACTATATTGAATCATGTGGAGTTCTTCATCATATGGAAGATCCAATTAAAGGCTTTAAAGTTTTAAGCAGCCTTTTAAAGCCAAGCGGGCTTATTAAGATTGCACTATATAGCTCGACTTATAAAAGTCTTATAAAAGGTTTGTCTGAATATGCTTCTGAGAAAAAAATAGGAACAAGTTTAAACGAGATAAGGCAATTTCGAAGATATATTAAACGCCTAAATAATAAAGAAAGCATCCATGCTAAGACTTATATTAAAGATTTTTACTCAACTTCAGAGTTTAGAGATTTATTATTACATTCCCAAGAGCATTTTTTTTCAATTGACCAAATAAAAAAAAATATAATAAAAAATGAATTTGAATTCCTTGGTTTCGTTTTTAGTAAAGATAGTGAAAAAAACTTTTATAAAGAAAATTATCCTGACGATAAAAATCTTACTGACTTAAATAATTGGGAAGAAATAGAATTTAAAAATCCAATGATTTTTAGATCTATGTATCAATTCTGGTTAAAAAAAAATAGTTAAATTATTTGTGCTATTTTGATTCGAGACTTTCAACTAAAAGGTTTTTATAATACAAATATTGGATAACGATAAATTATTATGGACAAGCTAAAAAATCAAATTATGGAAAACCCATGGAACAATTAAATCCTCCACAAGAAGATTTGAATAAGCTTCTAGAACAATATCAAAATAAACAATATGAGGAAGCTGAGAAGTTAGCTTTGTTAATTATCAAAAAGTTTAACGAGCATCAATTTAGCTGGAAAATACTTGGATCAATACTATCTCAAACAGGTAGAAAATCTGAGGCCTTGATTATTAACCAAAGAGCCGTTCAGTTAGCTCCTCGCGATATAGAAGCACTTTTTAATTTAGGTAACAACTTACAAGATTTGAAAAGGTCAGTAGAGGCTGAGGAAAGCTATAGGAAAGCTTTAGATATTAAACCTGATTTCGCAGAATGCCATGCAAACCTTGGTAACCCTTTACGAATACTTGGTAAACGAAAGGAAGCCCTTGATAGTTATAAGAAAGCAATAGAATTAAAACCTGAATATATTCAAGCACATTACAATTTAGCAACACTTCTATCAGAAATGAATAAACTTGAAGAAGCAGAGTTAAGTTTTAAGCAAGCAATAATCTTAAATCCTAAATACTATGAGGCCCATTACAGCTTGGGTTTGAATTATCAATTACTCGGTAAACTTAATGATTCTGAAGAAAGTTTTAGACAGGCGTTATTATTAAAGCCGGATTCTGCTGAAGTCCATAATAACTTGGGAGTTATTCTTAAACAGTTAGGTAGGCTAAAAGAAGCTGAAGAGAAATATAAGGAGTCGATAGCATTGAAATCTAACTTTGAAGACCCTTATAGTAATCTAGGTGTTATTTTTAAAGAGATGGATAGATTAGAAGAAGCAGAGGATATTTTGAGAAAAGCACTAGTAATAAATCCTAACAACTCAGATACATATACTAACTTGGGCGTTACATTGCAAGAATTAGGCAGACTAGAAGAGTCTATAGTTTTTCATGAGCAAGCAATATCCTTAAAGCCTGACCAAGCAAAACTTTATAATAATATTGGAGTTGCGTATCAATTATTAGGACAAGTAGAAAAGGCAGATAAAAATTTTATTAAAGCAATAGATATTGATCCAGACTATATTGATGCCCTAATGAATAGATGGCTTGTATTGTTTGAAAGAAAAGAATTTAAGGCTGCACTAAAAGTTGCTGATAAATGTAATACCGAAACCTCTAGACTTCGCAGTCTAGAAACTTTATTTGCCTTAGAGAGAACTGAAGAGATTTATCAAAGAATCGCAATGCAGTCTAAAATTGATGAAACAAATATAAGAGTTGCGGCATTTTCATCATTTATTGCTAACAAAGAAAAAAGAGAGACGGAACATAATTTTTGTAAAAAACCACTAGATTTCTTGTATTTTTCTAATATTTCATCGCATTTTCAGGACTCGAGTCTATTTATAAAAGATGTGATTGATGAATTAAATGATATCAAAACTGTTTGGGAACCTTACAATAAAACAACCAGCAAAGGCTTTCAAACACTTCATACCCATAATTTATTTGCAAATCCATCTAAAAAAATTGCAGAGCTTAAGTCAGCAATACTCAAAGAGTTAGATTTATACTATTTAAAATTTAGGGACGAATCATGCTCTTACATTGAAAAATGGCCAGATGAAAAAAATATTTTTGGGTGGCATGTCATTTTAAAGCATCAAGGTCAGCAAACTTCTCATATTCATCCGAGCGGCTGGTTAAGCGGAGTTATTTATTTAAAGACCGTCCCACTACTTGGTAGAAATGAGGGGGCAATAGAATTTAGCCTTAATGGCAAGAACTACAATGACATCAACTCGCCAAAATTCATACATCAGCCAAAAAAAGGTGATATAGTTTTTTTTCCCTCTTCCCTCCATCATAACACAATACCTTTTACAACAGATACTGATAGAATAATAGTTTCATTTGATTTAATGCCTGATGGAGCTAAAACCTATATTAATTGATACAATTATATCAATAACTTAAGTTAAGAATTATTCTCAAATGTTGTATTATTACAACAGGTACTTGCAATAATAAATCATTTCATATATAAATCCTTTCATTAGAGATTAGCTCTATTACCTCAACAATAATAATTTTCTAAATTTTATTTCATGACGGGACCATTAAAATTTTGGTATGATAAAATGTTAAAAAGAAGACCTAAATATAAAACACATGGATTGCCTAAACCCCAAGGTCTTTACAATCCTCAAAATGAGCATGATGCTTGTGGTGTTGGTATGGTAGTGGATATCAAAAATAGAGCCTCCTATGAAATTGTATCCAAGGGTTTAGCTATGTTGTGTAATCTAGAGCATAGAGGTGCTGTTGGAGCGGATCCAAAAGCTGGAGATGGATCAGGTTTATTAATTCAAATACCTCATAAATTTTTAAAGAAGAAAGTAGCGTCGGATTTTGCTTTACCTGATATTGGTCATTATGCAGTCGGTGTTATTTTCATGCCAAAAGATAAAAGTGATCAGGAAAAAATTAAGAAATTAATTGAAGATAATTGTATCAGAGAGGGCTTTGATATTTTAGGCTGGAGAGTATGCCCTACTCAAACAGGTGATCTTGGCTGGTCTGTTTTACCCTCAACACCAGATGTTTTTCAATTGTTCATTAAACGATCAGATACTCAAAATTCACAAGATG
>NZHT01000066.1 GCA_002691385.1 Flammeovirgaceae bacterium
AACATTTTGTTTGGCCTCTATAGCCTGGTGCAACCCATCGGCATACCTCCGACCTTCCATTACTCGACCTTTCTGCTCTTCAACAATTTTCACTTTTGAATCTACAACGATGTATTCTGTATCTTTCTCATAAAGACAATAAGCCCTTAAAAGTTGATTCACTGAATGAATGCGTTGAGACTTAATATTGTAATCTTGAATAATTGTATCTTTAGCTTTCAACTTCTCATTTTCATCAATTGCTGTGTCCTGCTCTAACTTATTGATCTCGATGGCAATATCAGGTAGAATAAAAAAAGTCGCATCTTCTCCATCTTTGGTAATAAGATCTATTCCTTTTTCAGTTAAATTTATTGAGTTATGCTTTTCATCAATAGTGAAAAATAAAGTTTCATCTGCCTCAGGCATCATTTTTTGATTGTCCTGCAAATAAATATTTTCCGTTTTCTGTAATACTTGACGCATGCCCGACTCACTCAAAAACTTAATCAAAGGCTTATATTTAGGTAGTCCTCTAAAAGACCTAAATAATGGCAAACCTGCTTCTTTATCATTATTCTCCTTCATTAATTTCTTAGCCTCATTGAGATAATCTGATGTTAATTTGCGTTGGGCATCTACCAATTTTTGCAATCTTGGCTTCAATTCGTAAAATTCATGCTCATCTCCTTTAGCTATGGGTCCCGAAATGATTAAAGGTGTTCTTGCATCGTCTATAAGGACAGAATCAACCTCATCAACCATGGCAAAATGATGTTTGCCCTGAACCAGTTCTTCTGTTGATCTTGCCATATTATCTCGCAAATAATCAAAGCCAAACTCATTGTTAGTCCCGTATATAATATCTTTTCTATAGGCCGCCCGACGTTCAGCAGAATTGGGAGGATATTTGTCTATACAATCCACTTTTAATCCATGAAACTCAAATAAAGGGGCATTCCATTCGGAGTCCCTTTTGGCTAAATAGTCATTCACGGTTACTATGTGTACCCCATGACCGGCTAGTGCATTGAGAAAGGCAGGCAATGTTGCCACCAACGTTTTACCTTCACCCGTCGTCATTTCTGAAATTTTCCCTTGATGAAGTACCACACCCCCAACCAATTGAACGTCATAATGAATCATATTCCATTCAATATTCGTACCAGCAGCCAGCCATTTATTATGCCAAATCGCCCGATCCCCCTTAATTTCGACATTGCTCTTCATCTTGGAAAGTTCAACATCAAAATCAGATTTTACGACAGTAAGTTGCCCTTGCTCAGAAAATCTTCGTGCTGTTTCTTTCACTACGGCAAAGGCCTCTGGAAGGACCTCCTTTAAAATAGCCTCTAATTGCTCATTCCTCTCTAATTCTAATGCATCTATATTTTTGAAAATATAATCTTTTTGATTGAGATCTAAATCTGGATTATTATTTACTTTATCGTGTAATCCCTCAAGCTCACCATCAGTCACTTGTAAGCGGTTCTTAATCACGCTTTTTAATTCCTGCGTTCGAGCCCTCAATTGGTCATCAGAAATTGTCGCTAACTTTAAAAATTCCTTATTTATGAGGCCCACATAAGGCAATAATAACTTTAAGTCACGATCCGCCTTAGTCCCAAAAATTTTACCAACTCCTTTTGTAATCCATTCAAACATATTCTTTATAATAATTCCAAAACAAGCTTAAAGTTAATATTTTTAAGTCATCTTGTTATCAATTTAAACATCAATACTCCCCTCAAAAACTTTTATTGCAGGGCCGGCTAAATAAATCTCACTAAATCTTTCCCCTTGTTTAACAAAACTGACAAATAGTTGGCCTCCTCGCGATTCTATGATCATCGGACTCTCCATTTCAAAGGCGTATGCAGCTACGATAGCTGATGCCGTTACACCTGTCCCACAAGAAAGCGTTTCAGCCTCCACACCTCTTTCATAAGTTCTGACTTTCAATAATTGGTGATCAATTTCCACAAAATTAACATTAGTTCCTGCAGAAGAAAATTCTTTTGAGTATCTCACCTCAGCACCTAAACGCTTTACATCTATGTTTTCAACATTGGAAACGAAAGTGACATAATGAGGAGACCCGTTATTAACAAAAAAATAATTTTCCCTAAATGAAATCCCCTTTAAATCTTGCAAACTAAAATACACCAGTCCATCTCTAAAAAAAGCATCGTGCTCCCCATCATAAGTGCTGAACTTAGTTTGATTATTTATGATTCCCAAGTCTTTTGCGAACTGAACCGCGCACCTGCTACCATTACCACACAGACTTTGGCTACCATCGGCATTAAAATAAACCATTTCGAAATCAAGAATAGAATGATTCTCAACTAAAATAATCCCATCCGCCCCTATACCAAACTTATTTTTTGTCAACTGACGTATCAACTCGAGGTTACCCTTCGGAAAAAATTTAGTACGGTTATCAATAAGCACAAAATCGTTACCCGTACCTTGATATTTTGCAAATGAAATTTTCATATTTTCTAGACAAAAAAAAAGCCAACTTAAAAGTCAACTTTTTTTTGTCATTAAAAATAAAGAAATTTATACTTTATCTTTTATTTTGGCTGCTTTGCCTTTTAAATCTCGTAAATAATAGAGTTTTGCTCTTCTGACTTTACCGCTTCTCACTATCTCTATTTTATCAATATTCGGCGATCCTATCGGAAAAATTCTTTCAACTGCAATCCCATTTGATATTTTTCTTACCGTGAATGTCTCACCACTGCTGCTACGATTCTTAATTCGTAAAACAACCCCCTGAAACTGCTGGATTCTTTCCTTGCTTCCTTCTTTGATTTTGTAATGCACATTGATCGTATCTCCAGGACCAAAAAGGCTTGAATTTTCCTTTTTTGAAGAGTTTTGTGCTTCTACAAATTTTATTAAATCACTCATAATTTTACTCTTTATGTGAGTTTCACCTTAACGGGGGGCAAATATAGAAAGAATTATAATTTTGTCTTTAAATTGGGAACAATTAAACTAAAATATTTTTTTAAATGAAGCCTACTACTCTTTCCTACAAGAAAGGCGAGATCACTTTGATTAACTTCTTCTAATTACTACTCAAAGTGACCTCGCTCAATCTATTCTTTCCCGTCTACTTTTTCTTGTCGTCTACTTCTTCATATTCTACATCACTGACATCTTGATCGGACTTGTCTTCTCCATCCGGCGCATCCTGTCCAGGTCCAGGTCCAGGTCCAGCACCTGCAGCCTCAGCACTAGCTTGAGCCGCATAGATTTCCTGAGAAGCACTTTCCCAAACTTTATTGAGGGCTTCCATCGCCATGTCTATAGCAGACAAATCTCCACTTGCGTGAGCTTCTTTCAATTTAGCCAACGCCTCATCAATAGGCTTTTTGTTATTTTCGGAAATCTTATCTCCATAGTCTGCCAATTGTTTTTCAGTTTGGAAGATAAGTGAATCTGCAGCATTAAGTTTCTCAACTTTTTCTTTTTCAATTTTATCAGATTCTGCATTAGCCTGAGCCTCCTGCTTCATTTTCTCTATATCCTCATCACTAAGACCTGAGGAGGCTTCAATTCTAATTTTTTGCTCTTTTCCAGTTCCCTTATCTTTTGCCGATACATTTAAGATACCGTTTGCATCGATGTCAAAAGTCACTTCTATTTGAGGAACTCCACGGGGTGCAGGCGGAATGCCATCCAAATGAAATTTACCTATTGTTCGATTATCTTTAGCCATCGGACGCTCTCCTTGCAATACATGAATCTCCACCGAAGGCTGACTGTCGGCCGCCGTAGAAAATACTTCTGATTTTTTACTCGGAATAGTAGTATTTGATTCTATCAACTTAGTCATTACATCACCCATCGTAGCTATTCCTAAAGAAAGTGGTGTGACATCGAGTAATAATACATCTTTTACTTCCCCTGTCAACACTCCTCCTTGAATGGCTGCTCCAATAGCTACTACTTCATCTGGATTTACCCCTTTGGAAGGTTTTTTACCAAAAAATTTCTCTACTTCCTCCTGTATTTTGGGTATTCTGGTAGAACCTCCTACTAAAATAACTTCATCTACATCATTAGTTGACAAATTGGCATCGCTCAGAGCCTTCTTCACAGGATCCATAGATCTACGAACCAGACCATCAGCTAATTGCTCAAAAACTGCTCTAGATAGAGATCTAACCAAGTGTTTAGGAATACCATCAACAGGCATTATGTAAGGTAAGTTAATCTCTGTGCTACTTGAGCTTGACAATTCTATTTTTGCTTTCTCAGCAGCTTCTTTGAGACGCTGAAGCGCCATCGGATCTTTTCTAAGATCTATTTTTTCATCTTTAATAAATTCTTCTGCCAACCAATCTATAATAATTGCATCAAAATCATCTCCTCCCAAATGGACGTCTCCGTTGGTAGATTTTACCTCGAAAACACCTTCACCCAATTCTAGTATGGAGATATCAAAAGTTCCCCCTCCTAAATCGTATACAGCTATCTTCATGTCGGAATTCTTTTTATCTAATCCATATGCTAACGCAGCAGCTGTGGGCTCATTGATGATTCGCTTGACTTCCAATCCCGCAATTTGACCGGCTTCTTTTGTAGCTTGGCGCTCTGCATCATTAAAATAGGCCGGTACCGTAACCACGGCTTCCGTAACCTCTGTTCCTAAAAAATCTTCCGCCGTTGATTTCATCTTTTGAAGAATCATCGCCGACAATTCTTGTGGAGTATAATTTCGATCTCCTATTTTAACTCTTACGACATCATTTGTTCCTGACTCAAGATTGTACGAAATATGTTTCATTTCGTTTTTCACGTCAGAGAACCGCTTTCCCATGAATCGTTTTACAGAGCTAATGGTATGTTGAGGATTGGTAATCGCCTGTCTTTTGGCAGGATCTCCTACTTTACGTTCTCCATTACCTCCATCGAGGAATGCTAAAATTGATGGTGTCGTTCTTCTCCCTTCGCTATTTTGTATCACGACCGGTTCGTTTCCTTCCATCACGGCCACACAAGAATTTGTGGTGCCCAGGTCTATACCTATGATTTTGCCCATTTCTATTTCTTTTGTATTAATTTTTTATTCTATTAGATTTAATTAACAATGCTTGTGCCAAAAGTTTTTTACTGACACAATGTCAGCGATCCATCTAAATTCAAAATAAGGTTAAGACAAGTAGTTCTAGCCTTTCATTATTGTCGCTTCATCATGTCATATTAACCTACTTTAATTACTCACAAACAGATAACAAAATAAAAAAGAAAAATTAAGCTAATTATCATTAATTTTGCGGTTCATTTAAAATAAATGGTTCTAGCTGAAGAAATAAAAAAAAGAAAAACATTTGGTATTATCGCACACCCTGATGCGGGCAAAACCACGTTAACTGAAAAAATCTTGCTCTTTGGTGGAGCGATACAAACAGCAGGAGCTGTCAAATCAAATAAAATAGATATGGCTACTCGCTCCGATTGGATGGCCATAGAAAAACAAAGAGGAATTTCTGTAGCAACCTCGGTAATGGGCTTTGATTATAAAGGCTTAAAAATAAATATTTTGGATACACCGGGACACGAAGATTTCGCTGAGGATACTTATCGCACTTTAACAGCTGTAGACAGTGTCATCATGGTTATAGACTGTGTCAAGGGAGTAGAAAAACAGACTAAAAAACTCATGGAAGTCTGTCGCATGCGCAAGACCCCCGTCCTTTGCTTTATCAACAAACTCGATAGAGAAGGTCGTGATCCATTTGACCTGATAGACGAAATTGAAGATGAGCTCAAAATAAATGTACAACCCCTAACGTGGCCTATTGGTATGGGTAAATCACTCAGAGGGGTATACAATCTTTATGAAAAAAATATCAACCTATTCGAACCTAGTAAAAACAAACGAGTAATTGATGTGATAAATATCAAGGATGTTAATGACCCAGATTTAGAAGTGCATCTACCCCCCTCTGCTTTGTATCAACTTCAAGAAGATATTGAATTAATAGATGGTGTATATGACCCTTTTGATCAAGAGGCTTATCTATCTGGAGATTTAGCTCCTGTTTTTTTTGGAAGTGCCGTCTCAAATTTTGGGATAAGAGAATTACTCGATTGCTTTACGGACATCGCTCCCAATCCTAAACCAAGAGATACCGAGAGCCGAATGATCCCTCCAATAGATCCTAAATTCTCAGGTTTTATATTTAAAATTCACGCAAATATGGATCCTCGACATCGAAATAGAATTGCTTTTATCAGGATCTGTTCGGGAAAATTTAAACGGGGCAATAACTATTATCATGTAAGAAATGATAAAAAATACCGCTTTTCAAATGCTACAGCTTTCATGGCACAACAAAAAGAAACCATCGATGAAGCCTTTCCCGGAGACATCATTGGATTGTACGATACAGGGAATCTTAAAATAGGTGACACCCTAAATGAGGGTGAAAGATCTCTCTACAAAGGGATTCCAAGTTTCTCTCCTGAATTGTTCAAAGAGGTTATCAATCTAGACGCAATGAAATCTAAACAACTTGAAAAGGGATTGAAACAGCTCATGGATGAAGGTGTGGCCCAACTCTTTACTTATGAGATGGGAGCTAGAAAAGTAGTCGGCACCGTTGGTGCGCTTCAGTTTGAAGTACTACAATATAGATTACTCAATGAATATAATGCCAAAGTAAATTTTTCGCCAATCAATATTTATAAAGCTTGCTGGATAGATGCTGAAGATAAAAATAAATTAGACGACTTTATCAAAGATAAATATCGACATATCGCCAAAGACAAAGATGACAAGCTTGTCTTTATGGCAGAATCTAAATCGTGGCTTCAGATGGTTGAAGATAATTTTACAGACGTCCATTTCCATACGATAAGTGAATTTTAAAATAAATTGATCGATCCGAAAACAATATACGAGGATAACCATTTATTGGTAGTCAACAAACCGATTGGCTGGTTAGTACAAGGCGACAAAACAGGTGACCCTACCTTAACGGACTGGAGCAAAAGCTATATTAAAAAGAAGTACAATAAGCCAGGTGAAGTGTTCCTCAATCCGGTTCATCGCTTGGATCGACCCGTAAGCGGGGTGACCATTTTTGCTAGAACTTCCAAGGCTTTGGCCCGACTCACTGCCCTTTTCAGAGATCAACTCATTCAAAAAACTTATGTGGCCGTTGTAAAGTCAAGGCTCGAAGAATTGGATGGCCAATTGATCCACTGGTTGGTAAAAAATGATACGAAGAATATTACTAAAGCTTTTAATAAGGACAAAAGCAGTGGTAAAAAATCAATACTAAACTACCGCACTTTGATGTATGAAGGTGGGCATTCTTTATTATTAATAAAACCAAAAACAGGGCGTCCTCATCAAATTCGAGTCCAATTGGCAAAAATGCTTTGCCCAATACAAGGAGATTTAAAATATGGTTATGTCACCCCTAATCCGGACAAAAGTATTTGTTTACATGCATTAAAAATTGAATTTGAACACCCAATAAGAAAAGAAAAAATCTCCCTTCGGTCAACGCCCAAGGGAGTTTATTGGAACCCCTTTCTAAATACAATCAATGAACTGGATTAATAGGCTAAAAGAAAAATGGAAAGTAAAGAGTTCTGGTCAATTTGCCATAATTCTTATTGTATTCGCTTTGACTGGGTCCACAGTCTTACTGATCAAAAAACCCATTGTTGATTATTTTACAATAGATGGAGAAAAAAGTACAATGTTTACAGTCCTCTACCTCATTTGTATCCTTCCCATATACAATGGCATTTTACTTTTTTATGGCTCTCTCTTAGGCCAATTTAATTTTTTNTGGAATTATGAAAAAAAAATGATCAATCGATTCAGACGTAANAAAACAAAGGAAGAGAAGAAATTAAAAAGTAACTGATCTCTATTCTGAATTGATTNTAAATNTTTAAAAATACTATNATTCAATATATAGACATNTTAATCAGCCTATGTCAAAATCTAAAAATTAGTNTGGNAAACTTNAATACGCCAAATTCTTTACATGAAAAATAATTTACTCAAATATCTTTCCCTTTGGGGTGTATTTATATTCTACTTCATTTTTTATAGAACTGTATTTATTCTTTATAATGGATCGGCACTAGCCGATACTTCTATCAGCACATTATTACTAAGCTATCTATATGGATTAAAACTAGATCTTTCTTTTTCCGGATATATGATGTTAATCCCCTCGCTTATACTGGCTGCATCCCCTGTCATGGGTTCAAAGGCATCTTCACGTTTACTTATTGGATCCATCACACTCATCCTTATAGCAGTTTCTATTGTTGAAATCATAGACTTGGAAGTTTATTCTTACTGGGGAGAGAAATTTGATGCCATGCATTTAAAGTACCTTAATGATCCCGAACAAATTATCAATTCAATTACTTTCAAAACATTGATTTTTCCTATACTCCTCAGTTTATTTTTATTTTATTCTAATTACAAAATTACTTCTTGGTTGGTTGGTCGATTTTCATTTGATTTAGAAAATAGATATTATTGGCAAAAACCCTTACTGTTTTTTACTTTGATAACATTGTCTTTCATCCCTATTAGAGGTGGGTTCAGTATTATTCCCTTCAGATTGGGCATACCAATTAATGTAGGTGCGGTTTATTTTGATAAGAATAATATGGCTGTCAATCATGCAGCAGTCAATACACCATGGAATTTTGCTTATTCCATAAAAAAAGCCTCAAAAATTGATAGATACTATGATATAATGCCGGATCATGTTGCTTTGGAACTTTTTAATAAAATCAATGGTGCTCAGACGAAAGGGACTCCCTACCCTTCACTACTCAATACATCTCATCCTAGTATTCTACTCATCGTGCTCGAAAGTTTTACCGCAAAAGGAGTTGAAGTTTTGGGAGGAGCTAAATCTGTCACCCCAAATCTTAATAAACTGAGTAAAGAAGGTATTTTATTCTCGCAATTTTATGCCTCAGGACATCGTTCAAACAGAGGGATTGGCAGCCTATTCAGTAGCTATCCTGGATTACCTTACAATGCCATTATTGAGAATCCTTTCAAAACTGAAAAGTTACCGCACTTGATAAAATCAATCAAAGAGCAGGATTACCAAACTGCATTTTACTACGGAGGCGAAATTGATTTTGCCAACTTTAGGGCTTATTTCAATCAAGGAAAAGTAGATAAAATTGTGAGCAAGTTAGACTTTGATTTCTCGAGTAATAATACCAAATGGGGCATTCATGATGATATAGTCTTCGATACTTTATTTAACGATCTCAGTAAAGAAGTGATGCCTTTTTTCTATACCTTATTTACATTAAGTAGCCATGAGCCTTTTGATATTCCTGTCGAACCAATCTTTGGCTCCAAAAATAGTGAAGATAGTTTTAAAAGCGCAATGCACTATACCGATGCCTGTCTAGGGAAATTCATTGAACAAGCTAAAAAAACTACTTGGTGGGATTCAACGTTGATCGTGATCACGTCTGATCACGGAACTACCCAAATCAACAATACATCCAATGGTCAAAAGGAAACCTTTCATATACCTTTATTGTGGCTAGGAGGAGCGCTTGCTTTGACTGATACAATAATCTCACGTATCAGCTGTCAATTGGACCTAGCGCCTACTTTATTGGCCCAATTAAACATCAATGCTCCTGAATATGTTTATGGCAGAAATATATTATCCAAACACTATCAACCGCGGGCTTATTATAGCTTTGGGGACGGGTTTGGAATTGTATCCGATTCAATATCACAAGTCTACAATGGCGAGATTGATGCTTATACAAATCAATATCCCTCAGATAGTTTACCTGATTACGGTAGGGCAATTTATCAATTTATTTCCAATGATTTCCTGTCAAAATAAATGGTAAAATTGACCTCATTATGTTTATCAAAAGTCCTTTTATGGAAATGAAAAAGTGAGATCATAAAAATGATCTCTCAAACTTCATTATTCAATAATTTTTTCGGCTAGAACCGTTACTTTGTTATTCAATACCTCAACGATTCCACCATGTACTTCCATTTGAACTTCTTCTGACTTATTATTGAGAGTCTTAACAAAAGCAATATTTCCCTTGCCCAACGTCGAAACTAAAGCTGCATGGTTATTCAAAATTTGGAAAGATCCATCAGTACCTGGGAATGTAGCACTTATGACCTCCCCTTCAAATACCTTTTTGTCCGGAGTTACAATTTCAATAAACATATCTTAAGCTACTTCGGCTAATAATTTTTCACCTTTTTCAACTGCCTGTTCAATAGTTCCGACCAAATTGAACGCTGCTTCCGGTAAATTATCATGCTTCCCATCCATGATTTCATTAAACCCTTTGATGGTTTCATTAATATCAACTAATTGTCCTGGCAAACCTGTGAAGGCTTCTGCTACATGAAACGGCTGCGATAGGAATCTCTGCACACGTCGCGCCCTATGAACAATCAATTTATCTTCATCACTGAGCTCATCCATACCTAAAATGGCAATAATATCCTGTAATTCTTTATATCTCTGTAGCAATTCTTTTACGTTTTGAGCACAAGTGTAATGCTCTTCTCCTAAAATCTCTGCATTCAAAATTCTTGAAGTAGAATCCAACGGATCTACTGCAGGATAAATACCCAACTCAGAAATTTTTCTTGAGAGTACCGTAGTAGCATCCAAATGAGAAAACGTAGTCGCAGGAGCTGGATCTGTTAAATCATCTGCAGGGACATATACCGCCTGAACCGAAGTAATTGATCCATTTTTTGTAGAAGTAATCCTTTCTTGCATCACTCCCATCTCAGTCGCTAAAGTAGGTTGGTATCCCACAGCTGATGGCATTCTACCTAGTAGCGCCGAAACTTCTGAACCTGCTTGGGTAAACCTGAAAATATTATCAACA
Source organism: Flammeovirgaceae bacterium (assembly GCA_002691385.1). Lineage (GTDB taxonomy): Bacteria > Bacteroidota > Bacteroidia > Cytophagales > Cyclobacteriaceae > UBA4465. The sequence continues at coordinate 10,891 of NZHT01000066.1, forward strand.
AAAAATAGAATGTCGCGGCCTTTTCCTGTTCCATCTCCATCCCGGAAATACTCCGCAATGGTCAATCCTGATAGGGCTACCCGAGCTCTTGCTCCAGGAGGCTCATTCATCTGCCCAAAAACAAATGTAGCTTTAGATTCCTCCAAGTTTGCGGTAGTTACCTTAGATAAATCCCATCCACCATTTTCTAATGATTCTTTAAAGTCATCGCCATAGCTTACTATTCCAGCTTCGATCATTTCTCTTAACAAATCGTTTCCTTCTCTGGTTCGTTCACCTACACCTGCAAAAACAGAAAGCCCAGAATAGGCTTTTGCTATATTATTAATCAACTCTTGAATTAATACAGTTTTTCCAACGCCCGCACCACCAAACAAACCAATTTTACCCCCTTTGGCATATGGCTCAATAAGGTCAATCACTTTTATTCCAGTAAAAAGAACTTCGGAAGCGGTAGATAAATCTGCAAATACCGGAGGCTGTCTGTGGATAGGCAACCCATCTTTACCTTCTGGTTGAGGCAATCCATCTATGGCTTGCCCAACAACATTAAAAAGCCTTCCTTTGATATTATCTCCAATGGGCATTTGGATAGGTGCTGCCGTATCCCTCACAATTTGACCTCTTCTCATTCCGTCAGTTGCATCCATTCCGATGGTTCTCACTGTATTTTCGCCAAGATGCTGTTGTACCTCTAAGACAACTACTGTCCCATCTTCACGTTTGATTGTGAGAGCGTCTAATATTTTAGGCAGCTTGCCTCCATCAAAACGCACATCCACCACTGGGCCAATTATTTGAGTAATTTTTCCTTGATTTGCCATTATACTTTAGATGAAATAAATGTGTAAAAATTTGACTGCAAAATTAGGCTAAAAATTAATAGATGACAAAGTTGGTTTAATAAACTTGTTTTTTAGGAAAAAATAAGACTTGATCTTTATCTAAAAGCTCAATTAACTTTTATAAAAACTCTTTGAACTGGATTTTTCATTAGATATTTGTTTCTTCACAAAAGTTATAAATTTGATTTAAAAAATAAATTTTTTATTTGACGCAAAATAAGGTTCAAATAAGAAGTTGCATAAGAAAATAAAAGTACCAGCCGCATCATGTTTTTTTAAGCAGTTCGAAATGAAATCATCTAAAAGAGAGTTTCTCAAACAAATTTCACTAAGCCTTTTAGGTTTTCAAATACCCTTTATCGCAAATACAAATAATCTCACCTTTGATAATACAGACAAAGAGCTCAAACTTTCATTAGCACAATGGTCTCTGCACAACGCGTTTCAATTGGGGGCTTTAGACCCTGTTTTATTTGCCGAAATATCTAAAAAAGATTTTGATATTCATGCCGTAGAATATGTGAGCAGTCTCTATTCAGGCAAAGGCAATAACGAAAATTTTTGGATCAAGATGAAAGATCGATCTGACGAGCTCCCCGTCCAAAACTTGCTCATAATGGTCGATGATGAAGGTCATTTGGGGGATGGAGATAATAAACTTAGGAAAAAGGCCGTTGAAAATCATTATAAATGGATTCATGCGGCAAAAATTATGGGTTGTCATTCAATACGAGTCAATGCCTTCGGATCGACTGTCCCTTCCATTTTCAAAGCCTCCTTGATAGATGGCCTGACTCAACTTACCACATACGCTGCCAAGGAAGATATCAATATTTTAATTGAAAACCATGGTTTGCTCAGTTCAGATGCACAACTGATCACCTCAATCATCAAAGAAATCAATCTACCCAACTTGGGTACCTTGCCCGATTTTGGCAACTGGTGTCTGAGTGCGGAATGGGGAAGTACGCAAGACGGATCTTGTCTCGAAATATATGATCCATACCTTGGCCTAGAAACCATGCTTCCCTATGCTAAAGGGGTCAGCGCCAAAGCTTATGACTTTCACCCTAATGGGGAACATCGTAATTTTGATTATAAAAAAATGCTTCTTTTGCTAAAAGATCAGAATTTCAATGGGCACATTGGCATTGAATACGAGGGGGTAAAACTTAGTGAAGCCGATGGTATTAGAGCCACTAAAAAACACCTAGAGGACGTTTGGAGAAAAATATGGATAAGTTAATACAACGGTTATTTTAACTTTCCTGATCAAAATACAGTTTATAATAGTTTTTACCTCGAACTTCATCATAACCCCTTTCAATTTCTTGCCTTTGGCCATGAACATACACATGAAAATTGCGGTCAAGCTTAATAACTGATTTGAAATATTTCTTGGCCGCATTAAAAGCAGGTTTCGAAATTTCAAATTGTTCACTTATGGCTTCGATCTGATGCTTTTCCTCAAAGTCCCCTTTGTAGCTGAGGAAGGCCACCTTTACTTCTGTAGAGGCCAATACCTCTTCTTCAAATTCAGATTGATCGAATAACCTCTTTTCGCTAAAATAATCTACCGACCTATTAAGTAGATTAACTTGATCGACTTTTGTCATATCTTCCAAACCCTTCAAGGCAAAATCTTTACACAAGTTCATTGCGTTTTTGGTCTGATAAAACTCATTTTCAAGAGGTCTAATCATTAAAAACTGATGCCTCCAATATTTAACATCTGGATGATTTTGAAATACTTTCAAAATCATTTCATTTTTATCCGAATCCAAAATAATTAAAGCTCCCTTGTTGAGATCTTTAATGCCTATCCCCTTGGTCAGGGTTAGAGCTAATTGATCATCCATTAGAGAGGATTGGATAAAAGGTTGCTTACCATCTATCTTAAATATGCCCACAGCTTGACAAGATTTTTGATTATAAATGACCTGATTAAAAGCCGCCATATACACCTCCCCCTCACTGATATTTTTTTCTGAAGCAGCCAAGACCCTCATGATGCCAACTGTCATCTCATGGAAATTGATGCCCCCAAAAAAATAATCCAATAACAGCTTTCTTATAGGATTAAGCTCAATATTTACCTCATGCCAAAAAATAAATTCTCCTTGCGAGACAATGATCCGAGAAAGTAAAATTTGAGCTACTTCATGAGCCATAGTAACCTCAATATCTACAGGCATGGATGCCATTATACATTCTGACGCATGATAATGAGAAATAAACTTATGAGCAACGGCCCCACTGATTTCAATCATAATATTGTATTTACCGTACGTTTGTATTTAAAATAATTCGAAACGAAGTCCCCTTATTTAAAGCAGTATTTTTAATGAAAATCTTCCCACCATGATAGTCTTCTACGATCCGCTTGGTTAAGGTCAGTCCAAGACCCCATCCTCTATTTTTAGTAGTAAATCCTGGCTTAAAAACTTTACTCATTTTATTTGGTGAAATACCATTACCCTTGTCTTCAATATCAATCGCTAATTTATCAACTGAAAACCAAAATAGCGAAATTTGAATATGGCCTACACCTGCCATCGCATCTACGGCATTCTTAATTAAATTTTCAAGAACCCAAGAAAAAAGAGCAGAATTCATATTTAAACAAATATGCTCGTATTCTTTAGCCTTAAAGCCGATTGTTACCTTTTTACTTATTCTTGTTTTAAGATAATCAACAGATAATTTAACCTGTTCATAAATATTGAGAGTTTCCATCTTAGGCGTACTTCCGATGCTACTAAAACGCTGCGTTATAATTTCAAGTCGTTTGACATCCTTATCTAGCTCTGTCATGTAAGGATCTTTCAAATATTTTTCTTTGAAATAGTCACTCCATGCCATCAAAGAAGATATAGGAGTCGCCAATTGATGGGCGGTTTCCTTGGCCATCCCAACCCAAATCTGATTCTGCTCAGACAACCTTGAATAATTAAAAACAGTAAACACAATAAACACAAACACAAAAATAATTGACAACTGTACATAAGGATAATAACGCAACTTTACCAAAAGGCTGGACTCCTCAAAATAAATAAGGGTTTGTCCGTACTGATTGCCCTTAGCATCAACTAAATTCACAACAATGGGCACTTTTTTTAAACCCATTTCGCTAATTTTCTGAATTAAATAATATTCTCGCTCTTCTGGATTCGTGATAAGGTCTGCCTTAGGTAAGTTTTTATAAAAGACAGGACTTCCATTCTCATTGGTCAAAATAACGGGAATTGTCGTATTGGCCTGGATAATTTCTTCCAAAGCAAAGAGAGCATTTTGATTTGTTTCATGCTCATTGGCTATAAACTCAAGCGCTTTGGCATACAAATTTACTTGCCAATCCTCTCTTTTCTTTATCTCTTTGACGAGTTGGTTAGTATAGAGTATCGACCCAATGCCTATCCCCAAGGAAAGACCGAGAACAATCCATTTCTGAATAGATCCGGTGGTATATAGGTCTATAGCATTAAGTATTTTAAATCGACTCATCCCACATTTGTGAGGACTAAGATACTAAAAAAAGGCCCTGATTAATGAAGAAATAAGGCATCAATTTCGGTGATATTAAAACAAAATGACTTTTGGAATAACTTCGTTATAAATGAAAATAAATTTACAGATGATGTGTTTCACTTACTTCTAAGCAGCTCAACAATAGTACACAATTTCAGTTATACCTACTAGAACTCTAGTCGTTGGTCATAAACCATTTAGCTAAAATCTTCCAGTTCACCTTGGTTCCATGCATTAAAATCCCGACCCGATAAATACGACCTGCAATCCAAAGAGTAAAGAGGAAACCTAAAATCAACATAAACATGGACAATATCAATTCCCATGGCGCCACATCAAAAGGAATCCGCATCATCATGATGATAGGTGAGGTAAATGGAATGATGGACATCCAAAAAGATATAGATCCATGAGGATCTTGCAAAACCAGACTCAAACAAACAATAGAAACAATCAACGGTGCGGTCACAGGAAGCATGAATTGCTGGGCATCGGCGTCACTTTCGGAGGCCGAACCTATGGCGGCAAATAACGCTCCATACAATAAATACCCTCCAATGAAATAGAATAAAAAGGCAAATAATACCAAAGTCATATTGATTCCTACCAAAGCAGTTAGGGCTGTTGAAATCATATCGGCTTCAGAAGACATCTCAGTATTTACAGCACCCATCTCTAGGGCCTCAGGACTCATAAATGCTGAGATCAACATCGAGATACCAACAGTTAATACTATCCAAAGCACAAACTGGGTCAAACCAACCATAGCAATTCCTATCACTTTACCCATCATAAGTTCAAAAGGCTTGACTGAAGACAAAATAATCTCTACGATTCGGCTACTCTTTTCTTCAATAACGCCACGCATGCACATAGCACCATAAATAAAGACAAACATATAAATCATAAAAGAAGCAATATATCCTATAATCGTGGCTGCTCCTGAACTACTCTCTTGTTCTCCACCAGTATTACTTAAATTGATGGTGCTTAAATCAATATTTGCTTCAAACGAATCAATCAACTCCTTATCCAATCCAGAGGCCAATAATCGTAAGGATTCGATATGTAGCTCTAAGGTATTTTCAATAGACATAAGGATTGACATGCTCTGATTGGAGGCTCCATACAGTACAAATCCTTGAGGTTCATTTAGCTCAAACTCAGGTATGTAAATCAATCCATCTAAATCACTTTCTAATAAATCACTTTTGGCTATTTCGAGGTTAACAGAAATGTATTCATAGTTTGTTTCACTATCTGAAACAAATACCTCTCCCATTAAACCACTCTCATCGATTACCTGAAAGGATTTATTCCCCTTAGTATTTAATGCAAAATAAGTAGGCAGAAACATAATTGCACCCATTAAAATAGGCCCTAAAAAAGTAGCGATAATAAAAGACTTCTTTTTAACTCTTGTTAGGTATTCTCGAAAAATGATCAAGCTAATTTTATTCATTGCTCAGGGAAACTTTTGAAATGAAAATTTCATTGATAGTGGGTATTTTTTCTGAAAAAGCAAATAATTGTACCGATCTAGTAAGCTGTGCTATTAAATCATTGGGCTTTGATGTTTCATTAAATTTAATATGTGCCCTCTTTAAATCTCCTTCTAGCTCGGTTTGACTCAACACATCAAAAGATTCTCTAGTTGACAAAGTCCCAGCGTAATCAATAATATATTGTCCTTGCTTGTGCTCTTCCTTGATTTGCTTTACCGATCCATCTAATATTTTTTTAGACTGATTGATCAGTGCAATGTTATCACAAAGTTCTTCAACTGATTCCATTCTATGAGTAGAAAAAATAACGGTCGCCCCTTTATCTCTCAACTCCAATATTTCATTTTTAATCAAATCTGCATTAACAGGATCAAAACCCGAAAAAGGCTCATCCAGTATCAATAAGGTTGGCTCATGTACTACCGTCGCGATAAACTGTACTTTTTGAGCCATCCCCTTGGACAAATCCTCTACATTCTTATTCCACCAAGACTTCAGATCAAGTTTTTCAAGCCAAATTTTAATTCTTTTCACAGCCACATCTCTTGGCAGACCTTTCAATTGGGAGAGGTAAATGAGTTGCTCACCTACCTTCATTTTCTTATACAGCCCTCTTTCTTCTGGTAAATAACCAATCTTCCTAACCAGATCATAGGTAATCTCTTCCTCATTTAGAAATACCTTCCCTTGATCCTGCTGGATAATCTTGGTGATGATACGAATCAATGTCGTTTTGCCCGCACCATTTGGGCCCAATAGTCCAAAAATGCTTTTGTCGGGAATGGTAAGGCTGATATCAGAAAGCGCCTTATGTCCGCCGTATGCCTTGCTAATAAAATTGATTTTAATTAGATCCAAAATCTTCTTTTTTAGTCGTTTCAATATAATTGATGACTTTCATTAAACTACTGAAAGTCAAATGTAATAGATTTAAATTAATATTGATTTAGCAGTAGTCATTCAAACCTCAATGCCATATGTGTTGGTTAAAAAATGTTAGCGTGCGTTATTTTAGACTTCAATAACTACCATTCACTACATTCGATCCGAGTTATCTTAATTACAGATAGGCTTAACTGAATTCTTGATCCAAATAAGCCCTAAATTGATTTTAGGAAATATATATTTGAGTTAATTTCTATTGCCCTATTAATTTCTATTGTCCTAATAATTATGAAAAAAATTCTCGCTAGGCTCTTTACCCTTTATGCAGCCATTTTATTCATACTCACATTTTTATTTTTTTCCCCTTTATTTTTCTTAAGCGCACAAAATGAAAAATGGCACAGCCTAGCCCTGCGAGTGGATTATATTTGGGCACGAATCTATTTTCCACTCATTTTTTTAAAAGTCAAGTTTGATATTCGATTCGATTTGGTAAAAAACCAACAATATATATTATGTGCCAATCATTTTTCATATTTGGATATTCCAGCCATTGCACGGATTCCTATTTACACCAAATTTATTGGAAAAAGTTCTATCGCCTCCGTTCCTCTTTTTGGTTATATGTTTAAAAAAATTCATATTCCTGTTGACCGATCCAACTCAAAAAGTCGAGGGCAAAGCATCCTCAAAGCTCGGGAAGCCCTTGATATGGGTTATGGACTTAGTTTTTTCCCTGAAGGGGGAATCAAAACAAAAAATCCTCCTCAGATGACTCCTTTTCATAGTGGCGCCTTCAGCCTCGCAATTGAAAAGCAAATTCCCATCATTCCAGTTACTTTCCATGACAATCATAAAATTCAACCAGATAAACCTGAGTTTAATATTTTTCCAGGGAAAATGCGCATCGTACTTCATCCTCCAATCTTAACTATCGCCCAAGATGGAGCAGGAATTAGCGCCCTTAAAAAGAAAGTATTTGATATAATTCAATCTGATTTAAATTCAAATCAAGATTTTATCTAAATTTGAACATCAATTATTATGAATATTAACAAAGAAATCATTCAAAAAATTGCCCATTTAGCTCGATTAGAGGTAAATCCAGATAAAGAAGTTGCGCTCATAGCAGATATGAAACATATTATCTCTTGGGTAAAAAAACTAGATGAGCTCGATACTAGTGGAGTCGAACCCCTCACCCACATGTCTTTCGAATCAAATGTTTTCAGATCTGACGTGCCCAAAAATGAACTGACCCACGAATCCTTGCTAAAAAATGCTCCCGACCACCAAGATGGCTTTTTCAAAGTTCCCAAAGTTTTAGACTGAAAACATCAATATGATACCCCAATTCAATAGCCTATCTAAAGTATTGCTAGGCATTTACGGCAGCCTAATGGTAATGCTGATCCTATTCAATTACATCGGCGCTGACCTATACCTCAATTGGGAGGTTACAAGTGTTCTTAAAAAGGAAGCTTTTAATTATCTCACTTTCGATAAAGGACTGTTTAATTTTGATATTTCCTCGAACGCCTATTTTATCAATGAGTTTTTTCAAGGTAGTAATATTGAAGCTCCCATAGCAATCAGCTGGGTCTTAAACCTCCTTATTTGGACTTTTTTTTGTGGCCTTCTGGCTTTTAGTACCTACCTAAAAAGATTTGGGTTTATTGTTTTTGCAGTGATTACCCTATTGTTTATTAATTATATAGATCTAGATTCTATAGGTGTTTTTGAATCCCAATTGGGGGATAAATGGATGACCCTACTTTGGGTTTTGATTTGTCTCGGACCTGCCTATTATTTTCATGCATTTAACCCAAAACCTTCCTTCTTGAAAAAATGGTTGATTCTTGTCCTAATCAATGTAAGCTTTCTTGCCGTTTGCGCAAATGAAAACCAAAAATTTATGGAAGGGTTCATAGCTGGATCTCATCTTGGTATAGCTACTCTCACATTTCTTTTCATCTGTTTTATTGCCGAAGAAATCCTTTTCGCTCTATTATATATTCTGACTCAAACTAGAGGATCAGCTGATAATCTGAAACATTTGATTATTTTCTGTATTCTCTATCTTGGAGGATTAGGTCTCTATTGGGCTACTCAAGCGGGACTATTACATTTTAATTTTGATATTATCAATCCTCTTTATCTTTTAATTTGTTCGGCTGTAATTGGTGTAGTAACAATCCCATACAAACAGATTATTTTAAACAAAATATTACAGCGCGAATTTGACATTACTTGGCTTTTCTTTTTACTTGGTTGCATCGCTTTAAGCTATTTGAATTTGGGCTTGACCCATGGTAATGATCCTACTTATGATGGTATGAGTTATCTGATTCTATATGCTCATATCGGATTCGGATTTATGTTTATCCTTTATCTCATTTTTAACTTTATTGATCCTTTGGTCAGGGGTATGCAAGTCTATAAAATTGTTTTCATAGATCGAAATTTTCCTTATATCTCTTCAAAATTAGGGGGTCTGGTCGTAGTATTGGCATTTTTTTTGATTGCCAATAAAGGGCCCTACCAAAAACTTGTTGCTGCAGAGTATAATTATATGGGTAATTCCCATCAAGCAACAGGTAATTTACCTTTGGCCGTAGCTTATTATAAGCAAGGGAATATTTTTGCCTGGGACAATCATTATTCCAATTATCGTTTGGGAAAATATTATGCTCAGAAAAATAATTTTGAAGAATATGTTTATCGCTTTTACAGAGCTACAAAGAAAAATGAAACTCCCTTCGCTTACATCAACTTGGCACAAGCCTACAGTAAAAATAATGATCCTGTCCGTTCTCTTAGCCTACTTAATGAGGGACTCGCCGACTTTCCAAAGTCTGCAGAAATTCGTAATAATTTAGCCATTCAATATTTTAATAACGGTAATCTAAAATCCGCAAGAAAAATAATTAATAAAGCTGGAACTACAGATAAATGGAACCAAGCCATTGAAGTAAATAAATCATTCATGAATCTGTATGAATGGGATCAAAAAACTTTTGAAGCTGCCTCCCTCCCGCTTAAGATCAATATGCTGGGTGGGCAACTGAAAGCAGGTCAAACTTTTGACCCCAAACTAAACCCTCTTCAATTCACTCCTGTGAATTTACATTCTCTTTCACTTTTGATCAATGCCAATTTAATGGGTGATCACACGGCATTACACCTGACCTCCGACACTCTCTTAAAAACAATAAAATCGGGTGATTGGAACCGTGCGATTTTAGAATCTCAGGCCTTAGGATTGTACCGAACAGGCTATATTAATCGAGCATTTAGGAAGTTAGATATATTATTAACCCTTTCAAATAGTTTGGAAAAAGGAATCGTTTTAGAAATGATGGGTAAAATGGCATTACAAAATTCAGCACCAAAATTAGCTATAGAATTATTTACAAAATCAAAAAAATATGGCAATTTAAAGGGTGATCACAATCTCTTGATTGCAGCTCTAGAAAGTCAAAACTGGTCTTTAGCCAAATCATTTTTAAATTCCTTGATGGAAAAAGACAGTGCGCAATTCTCCCTCAGCGAACTCATTGATCCGATAATTAAAGGTCAAAATGATGAAAGTGTTACCTATTTTTATTACCGCCCCGAGGAATTTGAATGGGGTGATGTCTCCTTATTATCTTCATTCAATGCACATGATTTGCAAATAATATGGGGAAAATATAAGCAACAATTAATCACCATTGGTCGGGAGGAAAAAATTAAAGAAATCTATGAAGATTTCCAGTCCTTACTTCCAGATGTCCATAAAAACATACTTAAAAATAAGACGCTGCCTCACGTGAAAGAGCTCAACATAAATGAGAATGCCTTTGATGAACTTGGTATAGTCAATAGGGTAACGGACGCAAATGCTGACTTAGATTCAACATACAGCTTACTAGTCGAGGCTATAGAAATTAATCCTTATTCTATCCCTCTCTTGAAAGCTTACTGTTTTACCTCTATACAAATGGGACTATCCGAATATGCCGATAGCGGCTACATGCGTCTTATGGAACTGCTTTCTACCCAAGAAATGAATACTTTTGCGGTAAGTTATTATGATGCGCAGCAGCTGCAAAAATCACAAGCAAGCGTCTGGAAATGATACTAAAATGTAACACATGAAAATATTTTATTTTGGAGAAGATCACCTCACTCCTAATTTGGCTCTTCAGATCGCAAATAACAAAATCAATTGTAAAATTGGGAAACGTGCTAAGGTTAACATTCAGGAAAGTAGAAAAAACACCCTTGACATAGGTAATAGCAAACGCACTGTTTATGGTATAAATACAGGATTTGGCCCTCTTTGTGACACTAGAATTTCAAAAGAACAAATCAAATTACTTCAAGAAAACATTTTAAAAAGCCACAGCGCAGGAGTCGGTCCACTCGTAACTGACCTTATCGCAAAATTAATGCTCATCACTAAAGCACATGCGCTAAGTATGGGCTGTTCTGGCATTTCTTTGGAAGTAGTTGAACGTATCGTATTCTTTATTCATCACGAAATTATACCTGAAGTACCCTCCCAAGGATCCGTCGGTGCTTCCGGAGATTTGGCTCCTTTGGCACATCTATTCCTTCCCATTATAGGATTGGGAAAGGTCAAAGTAGATGGGAAAACCATGTCCGTGGCTAAAATGCACACTCTACATCATTTGGAACCTTTATCTCTAGGGGCAAAGGAGGGATTGGCATTGATTAATGGTACCCAGTTCATCTTATCTTACGCCGTCCTCGGGCTTAGCCGTTTTTACAATTGTCTTGAGGTCGCAGATATTGTTGGTGCCATGTCCCTAGAAGGTTTATTGGGTTCTATCTCCCCTTTCATGAAAGAATTGCATGAACTCAGGCCTTTCGAAGGATCTCAGCTAGTCGCTACTCGAATGAGCAAATTACTTAGCGGTTCTGAAATGGTCGCCTCCCATGAACATTGTGATCGGGTACAAGATCCCTATTCTTTAAGATGCATCCCACAAGTACACGGGGCTTCAAGAAATGCTTGGTCCCATTTAAATGAATTGGTAATCACCGAATTAAATTCTGTGACAGATAATCCTATTATATTAAATGCCCAAACGTCTATAAGTGGAGGTAATTTTCATGGCCAATTGCTAGCGATGCCACTAGATTATGCGGGTTTGGCGGCTGCCGAAATAGGAAATATTTCGGACCGAAGGACCTACCTTTTATTGGAAGGAACAAGGAATGGATTACCCCGCCTATTGATGAAAAATACAGGAATCAATTCTGGGTTTATGATTCCACAATATACCTCCGCGGCACTAGCAAGTGAAAATAAAGGATTGTGTTGGCCTGCCAGTGCAGACAGTATTCCCACCTCATTAGGACAAGAAGATCATGTCAGCATGGGATCTATTAGTGGTCGAAAATTCAATGCCATTATTGATAATTTAGAAAAAATCCTGGCCATAGAACTCATCTGTGCCGCACAAGCTTTTGACTACCGGAAACCCTTAAAATCAGGCTTGATATTGGACCATTGTCATAAATTAATAAGAACGAAAATTAATCATGCGGAGGAAGATCACATTTTTTCAGAAAACATTAAACTCGCCCATGAATTGATTTCATCAGGGGCCCTAGTTAAAAAAGCTAATGAAACGGCCCACGCTCACCACATCGATCTCCGTAATACTACTGGATAACTCGCTAATACCCCTTCATCATAATCCATCGATCAACGCATCGTTTACTTGATTAGGCAGGGTGATTTTTAAAGACTTATTTTGATTCATTGCCCTTTTTGCAGCAAAAATTGCTTCTTTGTTTCGGGCCCAACCTCTCCTTGAAATCCCATTATTAACATCGAAAAATAGCATATTGGTCAGCTTTTCCTCCGCTTCTTTACTCCCATCCAAAACCAATCCAAATCCACCATTAATTACTTCCCCCCAACCAACACCTCCTCCATTATGAATGGAGACCCAAGTAGCCCCCCTGAAGCTGTCTCCGATAACGTTTTGAATAGCCATATCGGCAGTGAATTGACTGCCATCATATATATTACTGGTCTCACGATAAGGAGAGTCTGTACCGCTGACATCATGATGGTCTCGACCCAATACGATAGGTGCCGACAAATCCCCCATAGCCAGAGCATTGTTAAATGCTTTGGCTATGGCTATCCGTCCTTCGGCATCAGCATATAATATTCTGGCTTGGGAGCCTACCACTAATTTATTCTTTTGTGCCTCTTTAATCCAAGTAATATTATCCTGCATCTGCTGGGCTATTTCTTCGGGTGCCGCCTTCTTAAGTTCCAGCATCGTTTCCAAAGCCAAGGCATCTGTTTTTGCCAAATCCTCTGGATCAGCAGAAGTACAAACCCATCTAAAAGGCCCAAAGCCATAATCAAAACACATAGGGCCTAAAATATCCTGAACATAGGATCGAAATTTAAAATCGGTTCCTTCTTCATTTAGTACATCTCCACCAGCCCTTAATGCTTCTAAAAGAAAAGCATTGCCATAATCAAAAAAGTAAGCCCCCTGAACTATGTGCTTGTTAATAGCTTTAACATGTCTTCTCAAAGTCTCTTGAACTTTAATTTTAAATAGTGCCGGTTTATCTTTAATTAATTGGTTAGATTCATCAAATGTTAAATCAATAGGATAATAGCCCCCAGACCAAGGATTATGTAATGATGTCTGATCCGAGCCCATCTCAACCCTAATCCCATTTTCGTAAAACTGCTCCCAGACTTCAACTACATTTCCTAAGTAGGCTATGGAAACGACTTCTTTATTTTCTTTGGCTTTCTTTACACGAGCGACCAGCTCCTGTATTTCATAGGTCATTTCGTCTACCCAACCTTGTGCATACCTTTTCTTCGCAGCTGCGGGATTTATCTCCGCACAAACGGTCACACAGCCTGCAATACATCCTGCTTTGGGCTGGGCTCCACTCATTCCACCCAACCCTGCCGTTAAAAAAAGTTTACCTGAAGGTGTGTCTCCCTTATTTAAAATCTTTCTAAAGCCGTTCATCACTGTAAGAGCTGTTCCATGAACTATTCCTTGCGGACCGATATACATATAAGAACCAGCAGTCATCTGTCCGTACTGAGTAACTCCTAAGGCATTGAACTTCTCCAAATCATCAGGCTTAGAATAATTGGGCACCATCATTCCATTCGTAACCACAACTCTTGGAGCATCTTTTGAAGAAGGGAATAGACCCATCGGATGCCCTGAATACATATGTAGTGATTGTTCATCTGTCATCTCACTGAGATATTGCATTGTGAGCAAGTATTGAGCCCAATTTTGAAATACTGCCCCATTTCCACCATAGGTTATTAATTCCTGAGGATGTTGCGCCACCGCTGGATCTAAATTATTTTGAATCATGTGCATAATAGCAGCGGCATAGACAGATTGCGCTGGATATTCCTCTATTGGTCTTGCATACATTTTATATTTAGGTATAAAACGATACATATATATCCTACCGTATTCATCCAACTCTTGTTGAAATTCTTTGATCAGTATCTCATGCCAATTTGAAGGGAAATACCTCAAAGCATTTCGCAAGGCTAGCTTTTTATCAGTTACTGATAAAATATCTTTTCGCCTAGGAGCATGACTCAAATTGGAATCTAAAACGGTAATTGAAGGAAGCTCGTCAGGTAATCCTTTTCTTATCTCAATTTGAAAATCATTCATTAAAGAGTTCATATAAAAATAGCTATCGATGATACAAAATATCTTTGAAAGATAAGTGATAAAAAAATATTCTATGTTATTTGTTTCGAGACAAAAAAAGCTCATCATAAAGTTATGATGAGCTTTTTAAAAAAGAACATTTTTATTAATTATTCAACTTGAAGATGATAGGCAGTACCATTCTAACTTTAACACTTCGACCTCGTTGCTTCCCAGGTGTCCATTTGGGAGAAGACTTCAATACCCTTTCTGCTTCTTGATCACATCCTGCTCCAATACCTTTCACCGCCTTCACTTCTGTTACCGAGCCATCCTTGTCCACAACAAACTGAACAAAAACTCTTCCTTCTATTCCCATCCTTCTTGCTTGAGCAGGATAGGTCATATTACTTCCTACAAACTTGTAGAAAGCAGCATTTCCTCCAGGAAAACCAGGCTGATCCTCTACAATAGTAAAAATTTCATCTACCTCCTCTTCAGGGGCCTCTTCAAATACAAAGTCTTCGACAACTTCTTCTTCAGTTACCTCTAAATCTAGTTCTACCTCTATTTCTTCTTCTATTTCCTCTTCATCAGGAACCTCAATGATTTCAGGTAACTGAATCTTAGGAGGGGGAGGGGGGGGCTGCTCTGTCGGAGGGATTTCCATTAGGTCCTCAAAATCATCTTGAACCATACCTAAATCGAGTAATCCCGAATCATCATAAGTACGCCATTCAAATGCAACAATAACCAAAAGCAAACTTACGCTGAGGCCCAGATTTAAAAACATTCCGGACATTCTAGACAAGTCATTTTTAGGATTCTTCTTTAATTCCATATAATTATGTTAAAAATTTATTAACACTGTATATCAAATATATTCTCATTCTTATTTCTAAACTAGGATTTCCTCGCTTTTTTAATCCAAAACAAAAAAATATAAAAATAAAGTCCGCACTCCGATTCTTATTTTTATGTACTCCGAACAACTTTTATTCTAATTAACTTTTTTGTTTATCAAACCCCTATCAGCACCCCATAATCTTCAGCTGATAACAAATGATGCCCTTGATCCTCTATTCTGATCTTGACTAACCATCCTGCTCCATAAGGATCCGTATTAATGAGCTCAGGAGTATCCTCAAGTGCTCCATTTAGCGATAAAACTTCTCCTGAAACTGGCATCATTAAATCTGAAACTGTTTTTACTGCTTCTACAGATCCGAATACCTCTTCAGCCAGAAATGTCTCTCCAAGCGTGTCAATCTCCACATAAACAATGTCACCCAACTCACTTTGCGCAAAATCTGTAATACCTACTGTTGCAACATCACCTTCAATCTTGATCCATTCATGATCTTTTGTATATAATAATTGATTTGGAATATTCATACATTTATTTTTTGCCTGCTCTAAAATCTATTCGACAAAATACGCTTAAACTTTTTTATTGTGCAAGATTAAATCTCAATTGTACACCAAACGATGTGGTCGATCTCAAATAAGATCCTACACGTGGGGTAGTGGTATTCTTTTCATAATACATTGTTAAATCTAGTTGTTTATTCAGCTTGTATGCCAATGACGGACGGATCTGAAACCCTTTGTTCCCATTGGTGATTTTATTTTCGGTATCGTCTTCTTCCAACTGCAACTTCCGCTGTACGGTTTTTGAGTCTCGAAAGGTAATGGCCATTCTAAAAGTAACATCATTTTTAATAGTAATTGTCCTTCCTTTGGTCTTAAAAGGTAATATCAAATCCGCTTTAGTCCATCCAAAATCAAAGATCATACCACTGTTTTGTGTTTCTGTGACCTGGGCATTCGATAAATTTAAGGCAAGATTTCTATCCCTTTTATAATTAAAACTAGCACTTAAATTCGTCTTGGTCTTGACATTGATTCCTATCAAAGGTGCAAATTGCTCTAATATGGATACTTGATTTAATATGTATACAGGGATCAATTTACCAGTAATACTATCAGTCAAAGAGGCCAAAGGATAATCGGTTAATTGATTATCTAAGGTCATTTGCTCTCTATAAAGTAAGGAATTAGTATAGTTATTTACATTAAATATGGATCGATAACTATGGGTTAAGTTCACTGAAGAGAAAACATTCTTAAGACCTGGCAACTTAGATAATCCTGCAAAATCAACACGCCAGTTGGGTATAGGTATTCGAGGAAATACATTCATAGGAGCATTTTCTGCATTTTGTCCGGTATAAGCCGCCAAAAATGCCGGAACCAAAATATCCTGACTTATTGTATCATAGCGATCTGATATGCCACTCGCCTCCAAAGAACTGCTCAATCTCCCACTAATAATATCTATATTTTCTTTGAATTGCTCAAACGCAGGTGAGATTTCAAACTCAACACCATTTATCATTCTTTTTTGTGCTTCAAAAGCCGATTTAACAGTTAAATACGAAATATTATAACTTCCTGATCTCGAAGGGGTCAATGATCCAAAATCTTCAATTTCTGAATTATAACGAAAAATTTCCTGATACCTTCCTGTACTCGTTTTTTTACCATTTAACTGGATCTTTAATCCTTTAAAAGGTTGAATTGAAGCGTTAAAAGAAAGATTTCTAGCACTCGATTGCATAAAAGGAGATGTTAAAAAAGGAGTTTGGGTAATCCAACCATTCTCAGCAGCAGTAAATCTAATATCTGCATCCTGTTCACCAAGCAAAAATCTCCAACCTGGAGCCGACCAAAGAGAATCCATTCCAAATAGATTTGGCGCAGGTAAAAATCCAGATAAACTGGTAGTTTCCTTTATCCCGTAAGTGAAATTTACAGACCTGATCGCCATCATAAGGCGTAGAATACCCTTCCCAAGGATCAAAGGTGAACTTAACGGAGTTTCAACCTCCTCGTCTTTGGCTCGAGAGGAACTTGACCTTTTACTTCTCGAGGGAGTGTTTATTGTTTTAAGAAAAGGTACTTTGTTATACAATTTCACCATATCTATTTTACCTGTCAATGATTTATCCCTAGAATTATTTATGATATTGCCAAACGAATTACCTAAGGAATCTTCCTGATTCAATGATCCAGTAATCCAGCCATAACTTACCGCATACCTTACATCTGAGTTAATCCAATCCGTTAAAGGCATTTTGTCTAAAGGCAATTTAAAGTTCAATGAGCCGCTTTGATTGTAATTTTTCATCCTTCCTAAATTCAAAATTTGATCAAGAATATAATCACGCTCAGCACTGGTCGTAATGTCCCCTTCTACAAAGTCATCAGACTCATCGATGACCGCATTGGCTCTGGCACTGTAATCAAAACTTAAGGCCTTGAAAAAATTCCATCTTAGCCCATAATTTCTATTAAAAGAAAATAACCGTTCATAATAAGGATCCATACCATCAGTCGTTAACTGCGAATTATACAACTGAGTATGAACAAAATTCCTGTTCAGATCTCCCCTAAACGTCAAACTACTAGGTAATATTGAAAAATTGATATCCTTGATGATCTTAAAAAAAGGATTATCTAATTTTTTACTTTTTGCGAAAGGTTCAATAGAAAACCCTTCAGGAGAATAATTATAAGATAATCCTGCACTGGTGGTCTTTCGGTAAAATTTCTGTGTACTGATGCTGGTTCTATTTTGATCACTAAAAGCATAAGAAAATGAAAAATTTTCAATATCGTAGATATTTACCTTAGCATCTGATTTTATTTTTTCCTTTCTCACGTTGGTGAAATTAAGACTTCTACGTGTCGAGCGATCTTGAATAATCCCGAGATAATCATCTTTCTCTAATTGAGTATTAAAACTTTCTAAAGAGGCCTTAAGGGGAATATCAGGATCCAAGGGATCAAATTTAGGTGTCGCCTTTGACTGTTCTATACTTGCATAAATAGGAATTTTCAATCCTGTTTTTTCTGGAAATAGAAATTTGTCAAAATTTATAGATGCATTGATGTCGTATTGAAGTTGCTCCTCCCTAGTACGCTCTGAAATTCTTTGCTGAATAGATCCAAAACCATTAGAAGTATACCGCGTGGATGCACTGATCGTACCTAAATCTGCCAATTTAGCATTGATACGTGCATTAGCTGCCCAACCATTTTGACTATCAAAATCGGTTACACGTAATTCATTTACCCATAAGCAAATCGATTTTTCTTGAAGATCATCACTTCCCAGATTTCTAATACCTATCATCATAGTCAACACGGTACTTAATTCAGGTCTTCCCTTGATCGTTAAATCATATTTACCATCCTTGGACTTTTTTGTATAGGGAACCTGCACATCTAAACCCGTCCGATTACGTTCAGATTTTAAAGCTAATATTTCGTTGATAGCAAGATCTATTTCATTTTCTTCAGGCCAAACAACTCTTCTAATAGCCTCTCCTGTCAGGCCTGAATTGGTCGGTGTTATTTTTAGAGGCAGTTCTATCTCATAATAATTTTCTGAATAATCAGTGCCAAATCTTAAAAAAGCCGAAACATCATCATCTGAAACATTATCTCCTTGATAAGCATGGGCGGAGAAAAACATTTTCAACCGCCCATAATTGATAAGATCATGACTAACGCCCTTGAATACAGCTCTTGAGTCTTTATCGGGCAAATCTTCCACACAGATCTGTAAAGATTGCTCATTATCCCTCCGATTCAAAAAAGTAGTATTGTCACGATCCCTCGATAAACCTGGCGGTATTACATAAGGAGGTGATTCGTCATTACCTATACTATTTTCCTCCACATTAACTACCGAAACCTGAAAATCAGAAGTGGTGATCTCAGGAACCTCATTAAATCCTTCTTCAAATAAAGTCCCTTGATATTTTCTCCACTTATTTCCAATCAATCGAAAACTAGACAAGCGCAGCACAACGGGCTGACTGAAATTTGTTAAATACATTCTTGCATATTGCATCGACTTAAAACCCTCAATGGCTCCAATAATTTTATCTGGATTTTTTAAAGGCACCCTAAATAAATACCAAGTAGCCTCTCCATCCTTACCAACCACCTTATCAACTATGTGCTCTTTACCTACTTCAAGATTTCCTGGTCTTAAATCTATTTTATACTCATAATATTCTTCTAAACTTGATACTGTATTATCTCTACTGATATCTTCATTGTCTGGAGCAGGACTATTCCCCTCGGAAAAATCTGAAGAAGTTACAGGAGAATTTCCCTCTTGTCCATTATAGTTTTTATAGCGCTCAACTATTTTCGCATTTTTTTGATCATATGCATCATCTAAATAATACTTGAAATTATCCCCTGATGGATCTGCTAATAACTCTTCGCGAGCAAGAACACCTACATTCAGCTTATCAATATAAGGCTTAAAATAGTCTGCCTCTAAGTCATTTTTTAAACCATCAAGACCAACATCTTGGTTCATCCTGCTCCCTTGAGAATTCTCAAATTGATTAGTTAAAAACTGCTCATTAGTAATGTAACCCCATTCTGTAGCCAATGCATTGGTTAAATCTCCATCAGCTGGCAACCCATTTTCAAACGCATGTCGCCCATCCTTTATATAATCTTCTGAAACACTCCCTAAATTAAAAATTAAGGACCCTCCGGTTGTGTTTTGCCTATTAAACCTTCCATCCAGTACCCTCCCTTTGGGATTTCCATCTGCAAAACCTATGAAAGGATCCATCATCCAAAATTCGATAAACTCTATATTAGTTTTGTCAAAATCAACTTCATTATTAATATGATTGGTAATCCCTCCCCAATTTTCTTCAGGGTTAGGTAGCAGCCCATCGGCATCTAAATTAGGATTGTAATTATAGGGCCCTCGCTCACTTGGAAAATAAGCAATATCTAAAATAGTTTCATTAGTTGTTATCATAGTTCGATCTTGCTGCTGATGAATCTCCTGAGGATAAACGATTCTTTCGTAATGATTCTCAAGATCTTCTTCTGTTAAATTGCTGGGTCGCCTGTTACCTATAGCAGTATAAAAAACACTATTATCAACTGTGTACCAAGCCAATTTTGCACGTTTATAGTTGACTCCTAAATCTCCGCCTTGGACATCCACCATCTCAAAGCGATCATCAACAGTACTAGGTGTAGAAGCTAAATTCCACCCTGCCCAGGATTGTAAATTTCCTCCAAAAGTAAGCGCATTTTCAAAATCATCAATGTAAGAAGTACCTTCACCTTCGACCAAGTTTGAGGTACCCGGAATCAATTGGGCAAATTCCGCACTGAAGGAAATACTTGAATTTTCTTTGGTGCTGATTAAAGGTATCGCATCGACAATTTGTGTTAATAACCTTGAATTCGTTTGATAATTTAAATTAAATCCATATTTGGTATTCTTTGTAGGCTCATTCCCTACCGCATAGCGTGTTCTACCTCCAGGTCGTTCATTGAGATGCAATAGGGTTGCTCCTATTGAAAAATTATCATTAAATATGTATTCCAAATTAGTACCGGTAAGCCATCTGGTTTGAAAATTAAAAAGATCAGCCTTTTCATAGGAGATTTGGATCTGTTTACCTGAACTCATAATACCACTATTTAAAATTCGTACCCTACCTAAATTATAGTCTACTGTATAATCTAGACCTTCACTTAAAGGAGTATTTCCTGCCATGACTACCACGGAGCCAGGAGAAATATTTATGCCTGGCAAAGAAATTTCAGAGGATGAGCCTCCACTATAATTCCCCAAAATAAAAAACTTGTTCTTTGAAGCTATCTGTTCTGCATCCGCCTTTGTTGTCCTATAAAGGGTATCAAAAACATATTTATCCATCAGTTCAAATTCGCTTTCATCAAAATAACTTTTCAATTTTGGCCCAAATGGCTCTAAAATAGGAAAAATAATGACTCCGGTCTTAGAGTTAATTGTAATCCCTTCTATGTAATCAAAATTTCCATCCTTTTGACGATCATTGTTCCTATTTAATTGGTCCAGCCCCAGTAGTTCAACCAAAGGTATATCTTTGGTCAAGCGGCCTTCGTGCAACGAGGGATTATCAATTCCTGTTCGATCATCTCGGTAATGGATTCTTAAGGTAAAGCCATCTTGTTGGACCTGACCTGCATTCAGATTATAAATATTCTTCATCATCAAATCCCAGGTAGGTATGCGGGTATTAATTTTGTTAGGCCTCAACATTTTTAAAAAGATCAACTCATCATCATCAAAGCCTTGATAATCCTCAGAGAGCTCTCCTACTTTATATACCTGCCCATTATACGTATATTCATAAGACACCGCCAAAACCTCATCATTTTGAAGTTTTCTGATCAATGAAATGTAACCCAATTCTTTATTGATATTGTATTCCGTTAAATCCAATTTGCGTGCGGTAGTCACTTTTACAAAATCCGTAGATTCTGTCATTTCAAAATTTGATTCTAACAATCCATTAATTAAATTAGGGCTTCTTGCACCACTCAATGAAATAAGATTTTGATACAGATCGTTGGCGGCATTGCGAGAAGCCCCGGCTCTCAAAGATCCTATCGTTGGATTATAAACAACGGACCCCTCGCCTAAATCCATTAATGACACAAAATTTCTGGTAGTGGCCGTATTGTTATTTCTATTGAGGACATAAACCTCTACCCTTGTTACATTAATCCCTGAAATTAGCTGAGGTAATCCCCCTAACCAGTTTTCGTAATTTTCACGAAAAAAATGACTTAAAAAGAAATGTCTATTCTCATCATAATTGGAAGCTTGAAGTTCAAATTGACGTTCATCTACACCAGCTTCTAGAGTAATTACTTCATTTCTTCCCTGTTGTCTGGAAGCAATTCCTGTCACATATAATTTACCGAATTGCAGTTGTGTTTTAACTCCAAATAAAGATTGGGCTCCAGAAATAAGACTATTGGATATGGGCATGCTTACATTTCCCAATTCAATTTTTTTAATTATCTCTTCTTCGTATCCAGTATAATCGATCTTCATATCATTTTGGAAATCGAACGAATTATTGTTATCAAAATTGAAAGTAACCGCCAACTTATCACCAATTTTACCCACGACATTAGAACTGATCTGCATATTAAAATTGAATCCTCCATTTTTTCTTTGACGTTCAGGTATCTGAGGGTTATCATTGTATTGAAACAATCCTCCAAAATCTAAATTCACAAATCCAGTTGGTGTAATGTCAACATAACTACC
The DNA here is from genome assembly GCA_002691385.1 of Flammeovirgaceae bacterium. Classification (GTDB taxonomy): domain Bacteria; phylum Bacteroidota; class Bacteroidia; order Cytophagales; family Cyclobacteriaceae; genus UBA4465. The sequence continues at coordinate 33,500 of NZHT01000066.1, forward strand.
TCCAAAAATCCTATCAAATACAGGACTTATGTAAAGCTTAGGTATCAATCTTCTACCGCCAATCGCGCTCTCTCCTTCCAAACCAATGGCTTGTTCTCGCCAATAATCTTTAATCAATTTTTGAGTATTTGATGCATCATATTCTGTAAAACTTAACTTTATAGGTGGTCGAAAATCAATACTTTCTAATTGCTCTGTAGCTGTAAAATTGATGCTGGAGTCAAAGTCAACTTGTAGATCTAAGGAGGTAGGATCTGTTAAATTGATAGGTGATTTACTTGGAGGTTGTGAGTATACATCCCCATATCGATAACTGGGATCGTAATTAGGGAAAGTGCTAGATTCATAGGGTATTGTATCCGACTTTATAGTGCTATCACCTTCTTGCATGATAAGTTGAGTCCCATACAAAAAAAATGATGTATAAAAACACAAGCACATACTTGCGATAGCTCGAATGTTGAACCGATATTTATTCAAGAATTGATTTTTATACTCTTTTCAAGGTAAGCTTTATCAGCTCTTCAAGTCTCAAATTTTCATGCTCAGACATGATTTTATCAATTGTCTTTTCCACTGCCGGCTTAGCTATACCTAAGGTTATTAGCGCAGATAACGCTTGTGCTCTTAAAGTATTGTTAGATTCTCCAGATAAATCTATTATGTTTTCTGTCAAAGACTCTTTTTTGAACTTGTCTTTAAGTTCGAGAATAATACGTTCGGCGGTTTTACCACCAATGCCTTTGACCGACTGTATAACTTTTACCTGTCCATTGATTACCGCTGATTGTAATTCTTCTGCTGATAAACTTGACAATACCATGAGTGCTATACTCGGTCCTACTCCACTAATACCTATCAAATCTTTAAATCTAGATTTTTCAGATAAATCATGGAATCCGTAAAGCGTTTGACTATCTTCCTTGACATGAAAATGAGTATATAATCGCCCCTCATCGAGTGTTTTTATTTGGCCATAAGTAATCAATGATATTTTAATTTCATAGCCAATTCCATGGATATTTATAATCACATGCGTTGGTAATTTTTCGGTAAACGTCCCCTCTACAAAATTAATCACTAGCTGCCCTTTCTGATATTTCTTGCTCTTGCGCATCGACAACTGCAATAGCTGTAATATTAAAAATGTCACTTACTGAGCTCCCTTTTTGGAGTACATGAATGGCTTTTCTCATGCCCATCAAGATAGGCCCAATTGCCTCAGCACCACCGAACTCCATAAGTAGTTTATACGCAATATTGCCTGACTCTAAATTCGGAAAAATCAGAGTATTTGCGAACGTACCAGACAATTTGCTAAATGGATAATTTTCCTCAATATGCTCCTTGTTAAGGGCTACATTCGCCTGAATTTCTCCATCAATCAATAATTCAGGCCATTTGGCTTGGGCTTTTGCTACGGCCTTAGCCATCTTTTGTGGAATTTCTCCTTTTGCTGATCCAAAATTGGAATAGGAAAGTCCTGCCATCCGTGGCTCCACATTAAAAAATCGAACTGCCTGGGCCGTTAAACCGATAATATCAACTAACTGATCTACAGAGGGATTTAAATTTACAGTGGTGTCTGAAAGGAAGTAATTGCCATTTTTATTACTTAAAATGTACATTCCTGCCACACGATCGATCCCAGACTCTGGTCCAATAATTTCTAGTGCCGGTCGTATGGTCTCTGGATAATCATTTGATATCCCAGAAATGAAAGCATCCGCTTCATTATTATTAACCATCATCACACCAAAATAATTGAGATTACGCATAATCTTCTTAGCTTGGACATGCGTCATCCCCTTACGCTGACGCAATTTGAAAAGCTGAGCGGCATAATTCAGTCTTTTGGCTTCTTGCTCTACTGGATCAATAATTTCACATTCTCCCAAATCCAGCTCATTTTCCCTTATTAACTGCTGAATAAGTATCCGATTCCCCAATAAAATAGGAATAGCCACTCCCTGATCCACTGCCTGTTGAGCCGCTTTAAGAATTGAAATCTCATGGGCTTCTCCGTAAATAACACGTTTTGGATTTTTTTTTGCCCGAGTAATAATTCTGGAAATCAAACGTTGATCAATACCCACTCGCGCTTGTAGTTCTATTTTATACTGCTCCCAATTTTCAATATTTATCTGAGCTACCTTTGAGTCCATTGCCGCCTTCGCAACTGCAGGAGAAATTGTAGTAATTAATCTTGGGTCAAGTGGTTTGGGAATTAAATAATCTCTGCCAAATTTTAAATTATTAGATCCATAAGCCTTGAGGACCAAATCGGGAACACTTTCTTTTGCTAAACTAGCAATTGCCTTTACCGCGGCAAGCTTCATGTGTTCATTTATGGTCGTCGCCCTTACATCAAGGGCCCCTCGGAAAATATAAGGAAAGCCCAAAACATTATTAACCTGATTGGGATGATCTGATCTTCCAGTAGCCATAATGATGTCTTTACGAGTCGACATCGCAAGTTCATAGGCGATTTCGGGATCTGGATTTGAAAGCGCAAAGATTATTGGATTCGCTCCCATTGTTAAAATCATCTCCGGAGTCAAAATATTAGCCTTCGACAATCCAAGGAACATGTCAGCATCTATCAATGCCTCTCCAAGTGTATGCAGGTCTTTATTTGTAGCATACTTGGCCTTTTGCTCATCTATGAAATCTCGATCAGCTCTCACTACTCCCCTTGAATCTGTCATAACAATATTCCCCAAATCAACACCCAATGACACATAAAGGTCAGTACAGGCAATAGCCGCTGCTCCACCACCACTGATGACTATTTTGAGTTCTTCTATCTTTTTACCAACTAGTTCCAAAGCATTCAATAACGCGGCACTCGAAATAATTGCTGTCCCGTGCTGATCATCATGCATGACAGGGATACTCATCACTTCCCTAAGCTCTCTTTCAATCTTGAAACATTCAGGTGCTTTAATATCTTCTAAATTGATCCCCCCAAAAGTGGGCTCCAAAGATTTAACAATTTCTATAAACTTGTCTGGGTCCGTTTCATTAACTTCAATATCAAAAACATCAATCCCAGCAAATTTTTTAAAAAGAACCCCTTTGCCCTCCATTACCGGCTTGGAAGCTTCGGGTCCAATATTTCCAAGCCCTAACACTGCTGTTCCATTAGTGATTACTCCTACTATATTACCTTTAGCGGTATATTTATAAACATCTTGATTATTGCTAGCAATTTCCAAACAAGGCACTGCTACCCCAGGTGAATATGCCAGCGCCAAATCATGCTGACTTCTAAGTGGCTTGGTTGGAATAACCTCAATTTTACCTCTAGGGGGTGCTTCGTGAAAGCCTAATACCTCTTTATTTCTAATTTTTGCACACATCTTTTTTCTTATCTTTAACTGGTCTCTTTAAATGTTGACAGTACCGCATCGACTTCTTGTAACAAAATTCTTTTTTTCTTGCCTGGTGCAGCAACAAAGCCTTCGATATAATAAATTAACTGCTCTTTTTCAGAGACAAAAGTATAACTAATATAAGGACCACCAAGGGAGTTATCATTGATTTTCCATAGCCCTCTGCTCTCGATGGCATAACGACCCTTAAATTTGGTTTTCTTCAGGAACACCGTATTTAAATCATCCCGCATTTGTCTGGTAATGAATAATTTATTTTTCTCTCCATCTCTTAAAAATTTTTTCGTAATTCGATCTCTGAATTCAGGTACCTGATCAAATATTTCAATATTTGTGTAAGGTTCATAATACACAAACACGTTTTGTTCCTTATTCCCATTTAGATACCTAATCCAATAAAAGCCAGGCTCACTTACTGCTTGCTGCCAACCTGCAGGTATATTTATTTGAAATGAATGCTCTTCCTTCACCAATTTTTCAAGCCCTTTTTCATGACTCGAAAATAACTTCCTTACCGTCCGATCTCGATCCCTTTTCTCAAATAAGGATTTTATTTTTTCTTTATTTATTTTAATTTTTTGTACAAGCTCTTTTTCCGTATTTCCGAATAAATATAAGATAATCTGTCCTTTAGCAAACTCATCTTTTCGAATACTCATAAACAGACTAGTATCAAGTTTAATCATGCTTCGAGATTCAGGAGTAAGAAAGCCCTTTAAAACGTTACTATCTGAAGTCTCACTATCCAAAGTCACCACAAAAATCATATTAGCTGATGTTTTAAGAGTAGTATTTAACTTTTTTGGACTGACCCGATTGAGATAAAATAAAGGCTCATCTTGTGGTAAACCTGATACAGGTTCGCTGAGCACATCTCTAAGCTGTATTCCCAAATCTTGATCCCACTGCTTTTGATCCATCACCAACATGATACTACCAATTTCTCCCTTAGCCGTTGGCATAAATTCTTGGGCTATCTTATTCTGCGTTTCTCCACAAAACGCGAATAATAAGGTAGCACAAATAATAAACAAATGGTTTCTTTTTATCATTTAACAAAAATTATAGGTTAAGCTACTCATAATCCTTTTAATCATTCCCAATAATTAAGATTTGGCCAGGATAAATAGTGTTAGAATTCAGTTTGTTTATTTTTTTAATGGTTGCAACTGAAACTTTTGAATTCTTTGAAATAATCCATAATGAATCCCCTCTTCTGACCTTATAAATAGTCCCACTTTTTATAGTTGATGATTTCTGATTCTGATTGGCCGTTACATAAACTTTTTGATTAATCTTACTATTACTCGGAAGGGTCCAAATGACTAAATTTTGCCCTGTAAGAATCAAAGTCGAACTAAGATGATTCCACTTTTGGATATCTGAGACTCGTACAAAGTAACGCTGCGCAATACTTCCTAAATTATCTCCACTCTTAACACGATAAATATTTTTAATTCTCCCATAGGTACTACCCGCCGTAGCCCTTGCCAAGTACTCTAATTCCTCCTTTCCTACTTTATTAGCAGTATCATATAAAAATTCACGTTGAGTATTTATGTAAAGCTTCCTATCCACAGGCACATTCAATGAAAAATCACGCACCCCTTCAGGAATCACTCCCCTTTTAATACTCGGGTTAAGATCAAGCAATTCTTCCAAAACAATATCAGCAAAATGTGCAAATGTGCCGAGGTGTAAATATTGATTGACGATAATCGTATCTGATGATGCTAATGATAATTTTTGATCGGGGAAAAGATTATGCTCTTCAGCATAATTCAACAAATAATTGATGGCAATAAATTGTGGAATATAGGAACGTGTCTCTCTAGGTAAATATCGATAAATCTTCCAAAAATCTTTTTTATAACCACTTCTTCTGATGGCTTTACGAACATTACCTGGACCACAATTGTAGGCCGCAATAGCCAAATCCCATCTACCAAAAGAATTGTACAGGCTTTTTAAATACCTGCAAGCTGCATCCGTTGCCTGATGTGGGTCCATACGCTCATCTATGTACCATGAATTAGATAACCCATAGAATCGTCCTGTGCTTGGCATGAATTGCCATAATCCAACTGCGCTGGCTCGTGACTGGGCCCTGGGCACCAAACCTGACTCAACGATCGCCAAATATTTTAGATCATCGGGTAAACCATGTTCTTCTAGATAGGGTTCTATGATAGAAAAATAATAATCTTTTTTTTCAAGAATCCCTCTTGTATAATCCCGATTACGAATAGAAAAATAGTCTATGAAGCTCTTCACCGTCTTGTTAAAGGTTAGCGGAATTTCCGTATTTAAACACCCCATACGATCAGCGATCTCAGCATAATTAGCATCAGGAATATAATCATAAGTTTGATGCAAAGAATCCCCTTCAGCAGCAAGCACACTTATCACATAATACATACTCAAAAATATTGTTGAACCTATCTTCATATCTCTTATTTGGGTTTAAATGACTTAGCGAAAGAAAAAAGCTTTTCTTCCTCAAAACTCGCAGCCATTACCTGTAATCCAATAGGCATAGCATTTTGATCTTTTCCCATCGGGATAGAAATAGCAGGTATGCCTGCAACAGAAGCCTGTACAGTAAATAAATCCGATAGATACATTTCTACAGGATTTACGGTTTTAGAATTAATCTTAAAAGCAGTAGTCGCCGTAGTTGGTGAAATAATGAAATCGTATTCTTTTAAGATATCATCAGTATAGTCTTTAATCAATCGTCTTACTTTTTGGGCCTTAGTATAAAATGCATCGTGATAACTCGAGGAAAGCACAAAAGTTCCTAGAAGAATTCTTCTCAAAACTTCAGAGCCAAATCCATTTGTTCGTGATTTTTTATACATAGAATCTAAGTTAGAAATCTCTAAATCTCTAAAGCCATAACGTACCCCATCAAATCTTGCTAAGTTGGCACTGGCCTCAGCAGATGTCAAGATATAGTAAGTTGGTAATAAATATTCTAGATAAGGAAAAGATACCTGCTCCAAAAGATGGCCTGATGCTTTTAAGTTCGACATAGTTTGACTCATCATTTGACTGACCGAGTTCGCTATTCCTTCTGCCTCATTAATTTCAGCAAAATAAGCAATCTTATATCTATTCAACTTAATAAAACTTTGAGAATAATAAGGCACTTTTTTTCTACTTGATGTGGCATCTTGCTCATCACTACCCGCTATTATTTCGAGGATTAACTCTGCATCAGAGATGCTTTTGGAGAAAACCCCTACACAATCGAAGGAGCTAGAATAAGCAGTAAGACCATAACGAGAAATTCGAGAATAGGTAGGCTTAAGACCATAAACGCCACAAAATGCAGCTGGTTGACGAACGGACCCACCCGTGTCAGAACCTAAAGAAATCTGACACATATCTGTTTGAACTCCCACAGCGCTTCCCCCTGAAGAGCCTCCCGGTACTCGTGATGGATTTGCTCCATTTTTAACCAAACCAAATGCTGAGTTTTCATTAGAGGAGCCCATTGCAAATTCATCACAATTTTGCCTACCTATCACAATGGCGTCCTCATCTAGTAAACGTTGAATGGGTGTCGCTGTGATTTGACTCTCAAAATCTTCAAGAATTTTACTTGAGCAAGAAACCAAATGGCCTTTCAAGCAGAAAAGATCTTTAATCCCCACCACTAAACCCGCCAAACGACCAGCAGTTCCCTGCTTTAATTTCAAATCAATTTGCGCCGCCTTTGTTATGCTTTCTTCCCTATATACTTCAAGAAAAGCATTTAAATTTGGGTTTTTCTCCTCAATTTTTCCTAAATGATGGTTTACTATTTGGACAACCGTAATGCGATGCCCATCAAGATCAGCCCTAATTTGCTGATATGATTTGTAAAACATTAAAAATTAAGGTTTCTTTTCTTCTGATTGGGCACCTTGTTCGATTTCTTGCTTAATGTCCTTGGTGGCATCCTTAAACTCTCTTATGCCTTTACCTAGTCCCCTCGCTATTTCAGGTATTTTTTTTGCCCCAAAAAATACGACCAGAAAAAGGCCAATGACAATCCATTCCCATCCTCCAGGCATTCCAAATGCTAGTATAGTATCCATGAATATTTTTTTTATTTAATCAAAGATAAGCAAAAAGCTATCAAACTATTACTTTAACCATCTTTCAGGATCAAGTTTTTTTTTGTCTCGCCAAACTTCAAAATGCAATTGCGAAATTCCTGTGTTATTCGTTTGTACCTTTCCAATCAAGTCTCCTGTCCGTAGTAATTGCCCCTGTTTGACTTTTACACTTTTTAATTTGGAATAAACGGTATAATAGTTCCCATGCTTAACAATAACGACATTATTTTGCCCAGGAACAAATGCTTTAACTCTTACCTCCCCATCAAACACTACTCCTACATCTTCATCCCTTTGCGTCTGAATATCTATGCCAGTATTATTAATATTTACATTTTTTAAAACTAAATCCCTTTGAAGGCCGAACCTTAAGGAAATAAACCCAGTCTTAACAGGCCAGGGTAGCTTTCTCATTTGATTCTCAAATCTTCCTGATAGTTCCTTGGCAAGCTCTTTTTCCCCTGAAGATATTTTCTTTTCGGCTTCCAGTTCAATCTTGATCAAACTAGCAATCAAATTATCCAATTTTTTTATCGATCTCTTTCGTTCCGACACCTCTTCCCTCAGTGATCTTTCATTTTTTGTCAACTGAGTAATGAGATTACTTTTTTCTTTTTTAAGGTTAATTAATTGATTACTCTCCGTCTTTTTACTCTTAATTACTAACTGTAATTCTGATTTTCTTTCCTCTTGTACCATCTGCTGAACTATCAACTCTTCCTTAGTTTCTGCTATTTGATCAGATTGCCTTTTACGGGCCTCGGCATATTGTTCCATATATTTCAACCGCATAAAAAATTGGATAAAAGAATCAGATGCAAATAGAAATGAGATAAAGCTATAACCATTTTTCGATTTATAAGATTTATAAATCATTGCCGCATACTCTTCTTTCATCGATTTTAAATACAAATCAATATCACGAATAATAGACTCTAATTCCAATATTTCAGTAGTAATTAGGTCAACCTCCTGATCTAAGGTTCTCAATAGTTTTTGACGAAAACGAATTTGATTTTCTAAAGCCTTCAATTGACCTAATGTAGCCGTTTTCTTGTTTTTTGTTTGTCCCAAAATCTTTTCAGCCTCTGTAATTTTTTTGATATTTTCAATCCGTTCTAACGCTAACTGTTTTCTATCTTTTTGACCAACAGCGGTTAATGATACCCCCATTAATAATAGCAGAAGAATAAAATCAGTCCTTAAGAAACTTTGCTGGAACATTGAATGGAAACTTAAGTATTTTGTCTGGTAAATTGACCGATTTAATATTAATATCAATTTGTTTAGATGATTGTTGTTTTTCCAAAAATGTGAGTACAAATTTGATATAAAAAGGTAGTAGAGCCTGCTCATTTACTCGACTAAAATTACCGTAATTTATAGCAATCTCATACTTGGCTAAAGAATTTTTAATAGAAATTTTTTCTAATTTATTGGACTTATCACCAATAAAATTTCTTATTAAAAATGGGCCTTCATTTTGATCATAAAAGGTCCCCTCTTGTTCTTTATTTACCCCTAACCTTTTATTCGAAGACAAAGGATTGCCAAGCATAATCGCTTGAATCCATTTAAAATTCAAGTTAAAACCATAAAAATTACTGAACTCCCTATAGCTAGACTTCATATAATTATGATCAATTCTATCAAGTAAAAAAACTGAATCTGTAGTTAATTTTATCCTAAATGCTTCAATACCCAAGCCTGGTGAAATCGAAATCCAAATCAAGCTATCAGACTTAATCCTAAGATTGGCAACTGCCGATAGTTTTTGATCTCCATTGGTGTAAATTAATTTAGCCTTAGCTGTAAAATAATCAAATTTGAATGCATTTATATCTATATTATCTTGATTCAAATAAATCAATCTTTTATTACACCCCGTCAAAAATACAAGGATGACCAAAATTCCAAAAAATCTAATCATGAATTTCACTATTTTTGATTTTTAATTCTATTGAATCAGTGGTTCCTCCCAGTTCTTTAGCTTTTCTCCACTGAGTCAATGCTTTTTTGAATTGACCAAGCTCAAAAAGCACATCACCATAATGTTCTATAACAGTTCCATTTTCATCTATCAAAGTGGCTTTTCTTAAATAAATTTCAGCTTCTTCATATTGCTTCATTGTGAAAAGTATCCAACCGTAAGTATCCAAATAAGTAGCATTTTCAGGATGCTTCTTAATTAACTTTTTCGACATATCTTTTGCTTTTATTAACTGCTGTTTGCGCAAGCAAAGAAAATAACTATAATTATTCAACACATGTTCGTTCTCTGGATTGATTGCAAGTGCTTTTTTATATGCTTCATCGGATTGAGGATATTGCTCTAAGGAATTGTAGATATCACCGAGTTGTGCATAAAAAAATCCAAGCAAATTAGGGTCTCCAACATATTTTCTTCCATAACTTAAAAGACGTTCAGCTGTTTCAAACTCTTTATTAGAATAATGAGCAACACCATTGTAAAAATATAACAATGCCTGATTGGGGTAGCGCTCCAGAGCCTGATCACAATGCCGTATCACACTATCATATTCAAGATTTTGGAATTCTATAGAAATTACCTGCTGCCAAACATTGTAATCTGCGCCTTCAAGTGTAATGGCCTTTCTGTAATTTGAAAGTGCCTCGACTTCTTTGTCAAGCTTTAAGTAGGCATCTCCTACAAAAGCAATCGCCTCAAATCGGGTTGGATAAATTTTGAGCAATTGGTCAAGTAAATCCGTCAATGATGCCGTCAATGAAACCTTGTCAATCAATGCGTCTAGCAGTTGAATTTTTGCCGACAGGGGTGCTTCTTGAGAAGAAAACCCTTCTTTTAAGAAAAAGATGGCTTTATCGTAATCGTTTTGCTGAAGAGCAATTTGAGAAATTAACAGTTTGGCTTTGGCATCTTCCCATTCCAATAATTTGACCATGGCCTGATCGTATGCTTTATTTATGATCAATATAGAGCACAGCTCAAGCACATACCTGATCTCATAAGGTGACTGGGCAATTAATCTATTCCAATCTTCTTCGAGGGCATCTATATCGTTCTTTTGAAGGTATATCTTTTGACGCTCACGCATGATATTCTCAGATATTCCAAATAATTCCTGCCCTTTTTCATAAGCTTCAAGTGCCTCATCCCATTTTTTTTGAAACTTATAAAGTGCTCCAAGATCAAAATAATATTGCTCGTTTCCTGGCAGATCGATAAGTTTTGTATAGACCTCTTCCAAATCCACATATCTATTGAGTGAACTGAGTATATCTCCTTTAAATATGAGGTAAAATTTATTTCCCCCATCTAAGGAAATAGCTTGATTTATGTGGATCAGAGCCGCTTGTGATGCATTAGAAATCATATCAAGCTCAGCCAATTTAAAATAGACAACAGCGTTGTTTGGCTCCAGTCGATTTGCCTGCTGAAAAGTAGTTCTCGCTGCCGGATAATTGCCTAGAATAAGAAGTCTGCTTCCCTCAATAATTAGGGTTTCAACTCGTAAGGATAATGCTTGGGATTGTGAATCCTTAGGAATATTATTTTTTCTTTTCCGTTGTGCCGATAGCGAACACAAAATACAAGTTAAAAAGCAAACAAAAATGGCAAACCTCATGTCCTGATGATGCTATAAATTTATTTGGTCTGAAAGAACATTGAAGAAAAATGTAGTTAAAGACCAAATCAGGGTCAAACTTAATGATATTCAACCTCTTTTTTACTAGACTTTTCTACGTAATAGACAAGAAATAAATAAAAGCCTACCAAACCCAATCCCAACCCATATCTAATGAACAATGATAAATCTAAATTTACAATCATAGCCGTTGCCAATGTAGCATAAATGAAATAAAAACATCCTTTGGATAATTTATATTTGATAGGAAAATAACGTTGCCCTATGAAATAACTTAGCAAAGTCATGAACAACCAAGAAATTATAGACGCCCAAGCACTGCCCATAAAACCTAATACAGGAATCAATGAAACATTCAGTAAAATGGTAAGTATAGCTCCTAAAACACTGATGACAGCCCCTATTCTGGTATGATCAGTCAATTTATACCAAACGGAAAGATTAAAAAATATTCCCATTACAAGTCCTGAACCTAGTAATACTGGAACGATAATTAATCCGTCCAAATAAGGACTATTGGCTCCAAATATCAACTGAGCAAGTTCAGGTAACATTAAAGAAATAACCATCCAACTTAGTCCACCAAAAATAATGAACCCATTCATGGCACTCGCGTATAATTGTTTTGAATTGGTTTCATGAGCATGATTGAAGAAAAAAGGTTCAAAAGCAAATTTGTAAGCCTGTACGGATAAGGCCATAAAAACAGAAAGCTTAAAACATGCACCAAAAATACCTAAGGCAGCAGCATTACTCAAGTCAGGATAAAATCCTTCTGGCAACAAGTATTTCAAAGATTGCCTTGAAAACATTTCGTTGATCACTCCTGCCAATTGCAAAACCACTAATGGCGCAGCATAGGCCAAAAATGGCTTTAATATTTTCACTGAAAAATTGAATTTAACCCTCAATAATACACCAGAAAAAAGTAGTAAATAAATTGAGTTGGCGATTAAATTGGATAAGAAAATATGTCCAGCGCCCAACTCTGGGAAATAAATTGCCGCTAAAAGAGAATGAGAATCATGAGTGACCTGTACAGGTAAATAAACTATAAAGAACAAGTTCAAACCAATATTTAGTCCAATATTCAACAACTTAAAGGCTACAAACTTTTTGCCCTTTCTTAAGATTCTCAGTCTTGCAAAGGGTATAGCGGCTATTGCGTCTAAGGATAGAATCAATACACACCAGATAATGAGATGCCCCTTTCCCTCATATTGCAATAACAGAGCAAGGTTTTCTGAAAAAAATATCAAAATGGACCCCAAAAAAAGGCAATTCAGAAAAATCATAGAGATCGCTAAATCAAAATAATTTTGATGAGTTTGCTTTTGTTGACTTGAAAACCTAAAATAAGTGGTTTCGAAACCTAATGTAAAAATTATATTAAATAACGCAATGAAAGCAAATAACTCAACGACAATTGCGTACTCACTCGGCTTAAAGTAAACAACATAAAGTGGTACCAAAAGCCAATTCAATAATCGGCCTAAGATGCTACTTAAACCATAAATGGCAGTATCTCCAATAAGATTTTTTAACTGTTTCAAAAATTAAGTCCCCCTGAATTTTGGTTTTCTCTTTTCAATAAAAGCTTTGGAACCTTCCTTAAAATCTTGGGTTTTAAAAGCATTGGCAAACGCAGTAGCCTCCACCTGATAACCATCCGTATTTTGATTAAATACAGCATTGGCACAATCAATGACAGCTCCAATAGCAAAAGGTGCCTTGGTCATTATCTTCTGTAATAAAACACGAGCTTTAGTCAATGCTTCCAATTTATCTTTCGCCACGTGATTAACCAAACCCATTTGAAATGCTTGATGAGCATCTATCATATCGCCGGTCATCATCAATTCAAGGGATTTCCCTTTGCCAATTAATTGGGTCAACCTTTGCGTTCCTCCATATCCGGGGATAATCCCTAAATTTACTTCAGGCTGCCCAAACATTGCCTCATCTGAGGCCACTCTAATATGACATGCCATAGCCAACTCGCAACCACCTCCCAAAGCAAATCCGTTTACTACTGCTATGATAGGTTTATGACAATTTTCGATTAATGCAAAAACGTCCTGACCACGTTCTGAAAACTTATATGCATCTGATTCATTCAACCCTTGAAACTCTGAAATATCTGCTCCGGCCACAAATGCTTTGGTTCCAGCTCCAGTAATTATTGCCGCTTTGACTTCTAAATTTTGGGACAGCGTACCTATGATCTCAGCTAATTCGTCTAATGTATCTCCATTTAAAGCATTTAATTTTGCTTCTCTACTTATCTCAATGGTAATAATTCCATCAGAAAGTGTGGTTTTAAGATTTTTATATGACATATATTTTAACCATTTTCCCTACCTGTTATTAAGTTAGATGTGATTAATCAAAATTAAACAATCTATTAATGTACAAAAACTATTTTTTCATACGCAAAGCTGAAATCATCTCAGATGTGATTTGAGGCAAGCCAAAGGCTTCTTTCCAACCCCAATCTGAGCGAGCAGATTCATCGTCTATACTTCTTGGCCAGGTTTCAGCGATCAACTGTCGGTAATCAGGTTTATATTGCACCCGTAAACCATCGATATGCTTTTTTATTTCGGCTGTCAATTCTGCAGGTGAAAAAGAAGTAGCATTTAAATTATAACTAGTTCTGATACTTAGCTTTTGCGAAGGTGCCTCCATGAGCATTAAAGCCCCTTTTACTGCATCATCGATGTACATCATTGGTAAGGAGGTATCTTCATGTAAAAAACAGTCATAAGATTTCCCAGAAATCGCTTTAAAGAAAATATCAATTGCATAATCTGTCGTTCCACCACCGGGCTGTGCTTTATGACTGATTAAACCAGGATATCTAATACTCCTTACATCTACACCAAATTTTTCAAAATAATATTGACACCATTTTTCACCTGCCAATTTACTTATCCCATAAACCGTAGAGGGATTTGTAACTGCATTTTGACCGGTATAATCTTTTGGAGCATCTCTACCAAAAACGGCAATAGAGCTGGGCCAAAAAATGCGTTCAATTATTCCTTTTCTGCCTAACTCAAGAACATTGAGCAGGGTCTTCATATTTAACTCCCAAGATAAAATTGGATTAAGCTCTCCATTGGCAGATAAAATAGCAGCTAAATGATATATGTGATTAATTTTATACTTTTCCACAATAGATGTTAGGCTTAAGGCCTCTCTAGCGTCTATTTTTTCAAAATAGGCATCTTTATTTGAAGGATCATTTATATCTGACGAGATAACATTTTTTGAACCATATTTGTCTCTCAAAGATGTGAGCAGCTCCGTACCGAGTTGCCCATTTGATCCAATTATTAATATTTTTTTCATGAGGTGTTCTAGTCACTAATTAGAATTGATGTAAAAATAGGTTAAGAAGTTACTATAATTAATAAACCTTTAAGAATTAACTTTGAAATAATGAGCGAATTTCATCTTTATCTCATATCAAAAAAAATAGACCCTTCTACATTTAAGCAAGGAAATACGCCTCTTTATGAAGAGTTTGAAAGGACTTTTACCCAAACCCATCCAGCTAGTTTTACTGCTCAAAAACTTTTTCTTTTAAATAAATTAAGAAGAAAATTTTTATATCAAAAGCCAGAAACCCTTATATGATAACCATTTTGCTGATTACTTTAATTAAACCCTAAAACATGTACATCCCCCTAAAATTAAAATTAGAGAAAGAACTTCAAGAAATTACAGATGCCGGTCTTTATAAAAAAGAGCGCATCATTACTTCTCCACAAAGCGCTCTTATTCATCTTGAAGATGGTCGAGAAGTTATTAATTTTTGTGCCAATAATTACTTGGGACTTTCATCACACCCTGAAATATTGTCAGCTGCCAAGCAAAACATTGACACCCATGGCTTTGGTCTGTCCTCTGTTCGCTTTATTTGCGGTACACAAGACATTCATAAAGAATTAGAAAATAAAATATCTACATTCTTAGGTATGGAAGATACTATCCTTTATGCTGCGGCTTTTGATGCCAACGGTGGGCTTTTTGAACCTTTATTAGGACCTGAAGATGCAATCATTTCAGATGAATTGAATCATGCCTCCCTGATCGATGGTATCCGGCTTTGTAAAGCAAAAAGGTATCGTTTCCTCCATAATCAGATGGCAGATCTTGAATCTAAGCTAATAGAAGCATCTTCTTCAAAAATCAAGATGATAGTAACCGATGGCGTATTCTCTATGGACGGAACCATCGCGCAGCTAGATAAAATATGTATGCTTGCTGAAAAGTATAATGCATTAGTAATGACGGATGATTGCCATGCTACAGGTTTTATAGGTAAAACGGGTAGAGGCGTTCATGAACATTGTGCGGTTATGGACAAAGTTGATATCATAACGGGCACATTAGGTAAAGCATTGGGTGGTGCTTCTGGGGGATTTACTTCTGGTAAAAAAGAAATCATCGAGTTATTAAGGCAGCGATCTCGACCTTATCTCTTCTCCAATACTCTGGCCCCCACTATTGTTGGAGCCTCCCTTGCCGTCATTTCATTACTTTCTGAATCTACAACATTAAGAGATCTACTAGCCAAAAATACGGCCTATTTCAGATCAAAAATGACGCATGCAGGATTTGACATAAAACCGGGTATACACCCTATTGTACCCATTATGCTTTACGATGCTCAACTCTCGCAAGAAATGGCTTCTGAATTGCTAGAAGTGGGTATTTATGTCATAGGATTCTATTTCCCTGTTGTCCCAAAGAATCAGGCACGTATCAGAGTACAACTGTCTGCGCTACACACCATAGAAAATCTGGATTTAGCTATTAATGCATTTATCAAAATTGGCAAAAAACTTCGTGTAATTTGAAAATAAAATGCTTAAGCCTCCTTATCGACTTCTGAGCTCTCTACTTCGAAACTAGGATCTTCATCTGAAAAATATTCTTTAACTGATTGGCGTAGGGCTTTAATCGATAAATTTTCAAAAAGTATTCCATTTTGGGCTATGGATATTTGGCCAGTTTCTTCTGAAACAATCAATATTAAACTTTCTGTAGCTTCTGACATCCCAACAGCAGCGCGATGACGCAGGCCTAAATTTGGAGGAACATCATCTCGCTCAGAAACAGGTAAAATACATCTAGCTGCAATGATTTTATCAGAATAAATGATGACTGCACCATCATGCATAGGGCTTGATTTATTGAATATCGCCATAATTAACCTTTTAGAAACCATAGAGTTCATAAGATCCCCGCTGTCTGCATAAAATCTCAAAGGAGAATTTCTTGACACAACCATCAAAGCACCTGTATTAGATGCCGCAAGTAGTTTGATGGCTTCAATCACAGGTACCATATCTGTTTTCCCTATTTCCTTTTGTGCCCAAGAAGAAAATACTTGACGGAAAAGATTGATATCATTGATGGCCGTCGTCTTCCCTAATAAAAGCAAAAACTTTCGTATCTCTTGTTGGAATAGAATGATTGCAGCGAGTACTCCCACACCCATAAACTGACCTAAAATGGTCGATATGAGGTCCATATTCATGGCTTTGACCAAAAGATAAATTAAGTATAAAAACAAAAATCCCACAAAAACCTTAACAGCAATACTCCCTTTCATCAACTTATAAATCTGAAACATCATAAAAGACACCAAAAGAATATCCAAAAGGTCTAAAAATGAAATTTCTAAAAATCCAATAGTCATAAATACAATTAATTTAATGTTTTTGTTGTCAATTTTATGGCTTCTACTGCCGGAAGTACATCATGCACTCTCAAAATATCCGCCCCTTTCGACAAAGCTATAGTATTTAAAACCGTAGTTCCATTCAACACTTCTGAAGGATTTTTATTAAGCGTTTTATATATCATCGATTTTCGAGATAGCCCCACCAATATAATACTTTCTAAATTTTTAAAAAACTCTAGGTTACCCAGAATTTGAAAATTTTGTTCCCTAGTTTTCGCAAATCCAAAACCAGGATCTATAATTAAATCAGTGTGACCTTTATCTCTTAAACGCTCAATTAATTCAGAAAAATAAAATAATATTTCTGGTATGATATCCGTATATTTTGTGAATTTTTGCATATTTCCGGGATTCCCTCGCATGTGCATGGCAATGTAAGGTACCTGATTAGCCGTGATGAAATCAATCATTTTATTGTCTAGCGTTCCTGCTGATATATCATTTACAATCGCGGCTCCAGCCCTCAAAGCCACCTCTGCAACCTCACTCCTAAAAGTATCAATAGAAATTAATGCATCAGGAAAACGAAACTTGATTAACTCAATAGCATTTGAAGTAAGTGCTATTTCCTCTTTTATAGGTACCTCTTTGGCTTCGGGCCTTGAACTATAACCTCCAATATCTAAAATATCTGCCCCTTCTGCTAACATTTTATCCGCACGATTCAAAATATCATCCTCATTCACAACCCGACTTTTGGCATAAAACGAATCCTTGGCTACATTAATTACTCCCATTACACGCGGATGATCAAAAGACAAGAGTCTTCCAGAGACATTAATTGACTTAGAGAAATTCATAGCTGTAATTTATATTCCGAAATTGGCTAATTTTGTTAAAATTTAAAATATTATAATATAAAAGTTTGAAAAAAAATACAAGTAAGGAATATAGTGAGGTTATCGCCAACTGCAAAGAACTTTTTAGTAAGAAAACCCAAGATTATGGGACGGCCTGGAGAATTTTGAGATTACCTTCTTTAACTGATCAAATCTTTATTAAAGCCCAAAGAATACGTTCTATTCAAGAAAAAGGTCATCAAAAAATTGAAGATGATATTACCTCTGAGTTTATAGGTATCATCAATTATTGCCTAATTGCCATGATTCAAATTGATTTAGATGACACTGCAGGAATAGAAATCCCATGGGATCAACTTGAACCCCTCTATGATCAAGCCGTTCAAGAAACAAGAGATTTACTACAACATAAAAATCATGATTACGATGAGGCTTGGCGAGATATGAGAATTTCATCTATTACGGACATCATTCTTATGAAATTATTTCGTGTCAAACAAATAGAAGACAACCTAGGTCAAACTCTTGTCTCAGAAGGTATCAAAGCTAATTACCAAGATATGATTAATTATGCCGTATTTTGTCTTATCAAATTAACTGAATAAATGAATATAAACTTGTTTTAGCAACTAGTAAAATGAAAGTATTAAAAGAATTGTCAAGATATTTTGTCGGAGGGTTATTTATTTTTTCTGGCTTGATTAAAGTAAATGATCCCGTCGGAACAGCCATCAAATTAGAAGAATATTTCGAAGTCTTTTCTTATGATTTTGCCCCATTTTTTGAATATTTCATCCCAGGATCTTTGTTTTTATCTGTTTTTCTTAGCGTCTTAGAAGTGGCACTTGGTCTTGCTCTCTTATTAGGATTTAAGATTAAAGAAACGTCTTGGGCCCTTCTAGTGATGATTATCTTTTTTACTTTTTTAACTTTTTATTCAGCTTATTTCAATAAAGTGACAGATTGTGGCTGTTTTGGAGATGCCATAAAATTGACGCCTTGGGAATCTTTTACCAAAGATGTTATCCTTTGCTTTTTCATTGGTCTGATTTTTATCAATAGAGATTCTTATACAGCTTTATTCGATTCGAAAATAGGCAGTATTGTAGTTTATGGAGCTACTGGATTGTTGGTCATCACAGCCATTGTAGCGATAGAAATCTACCATTTATTGATTTTCGCTCTTATGCTATAGGTAATGACCTCCCGGCCCTTATGGAACCATCTGCCGAACTTATCTATGAGTATGTGATGGAAAAAGAAGGTAGTGAATTTAGATTCAAAGACTATCCAACAGATAATGATTATGAATTCAAAGAAATGGTCATCACTAATCCTGAAGTTCAGCCAAAGATTACAGATTTAGCAGTTTGGAAAGATGATATCGAATACACCAGTGAATTGTTCAAAGGCAATAAGCTATTGATCATTATACAAAGTATTGAAAAAACAAATACTGATAATTCCAAGTCCATCAAAATTGTTGGAGAAAATTTAAATAATGCTACCACTTGGGTTCTTACCTCATCTAGTCAAAATGATTATAAAAAGTTTAGTCAAGCAGCCCAATGGAATTTTCCTTTTTTCTTCACTGACGCCACTGTTCTCAAGACGATCGTAAGATCAAGTCCAGGTATTGTCTTGCTGAAAGATGGTGTTGTGATTGGAAAATGGCATTATATCAATACGCCAACAATTAAAGAAATTGAAAGTTTACTTTGAAAAATATATTCTTAATTGGTCTGCCAGGATCGGGTAAAAGCACTTTTGGGAAGTCTCTTGCCTCCGAACTTGATATTAACCATATAGATTTAGATCAGGTAATTGAGTCAAAGGAAAAGAAAAGTATCACTGATATTTTTAAAGCCCACGGCGAAACATATTTCCGAGAAATAGAAAGAAAGACCCTGCAAGAGTTTCTCGAAGAACCTCAAGCTGAAATCATCTCATGTGGGGGTGGTACCCCTTGTTTTTATGATAATATGAGCCGAATGAATGCAGCAGGTCTTACTATTTTTCTTGATATCCCAGTTGCTACTATTGTCAAGAGAGTTGTAGATAATCATGATCGACCACTTCTAAAAAAGAAAAATTTAGAAAAAACAATTATCCAATTGCGCGGCGAAAGAATTAAATACTACCATCAAGCAAAGCTCATTTTTGATGAAACCCACACTCTCGCAGAAGCTGTGGAGGAAATCCAACCCTATTTAAAAATTCAACCCTAAGGTCAATAAAGCGGTCGTCTGAAATTGAGAAAGACGTGCAACTGGTCGATTTACTTCAATGTAATAGGGTGAAATGTCATTTTTCATTCTCTTCTGGACAATGACAAAATCAATGAAGAAGTCAGCCTCACGATATCCTAAACCGATACTGTATTGATCGATACCCCTGTCATAATTAGACGAAGCATAAGGATCCTCTTGAAATCCATAGCCCCCCCTCAATTGAAAACTACCAAATTTATATTCCGCACCTATTTGATAATTGAGTACTGTTTTATAGAACTCTTTCATGATTTGATTATCGGCAGACATATCAAAATCTTTGCCATTGAGAAATGTATTACTATAATCTTTAAATTCAATAGCTCCCGTTAAAAATCCATTTTTCCCAAAAAAATAGGAGAGTCCAATATTTAATTTTCCTGGAGTAGACAAGTTATAAGTAGAGCCAAAAATATCACCCAATTCTTCGAAACTATCTAACTGAACGGGTTCATCGCTTTCAGTAGAAGAATAATAATTAACATAGTCATAATTGCCAAAGTAATTCGTCCGTATATCAGTGAAAAATTCTTCTTCAAGTCGCATAAAGCTAGGTGTAGCATATGAAAACCCGAATATCAGATTAGATAAAGGCCTAACAATGACTCCAAAATTAGCCCCCACCCCTGTTCCAACTATAGCTAACTGATTTCGTATGGTAATATTATCTAGGGCATCTTCTTCTATCCAATCACCATCTTGCGAAGCATAGTCAAATTGAAACTCTTTATAATTTTCTATTTTTTTATAATCAAGGGAATGTATCGAAAGGTTCGCACCAAAATAAAACCAATCCATATAATTTGCACCGTAAGCAAAATTAATTGCATATTGGCTCCCCTCAGTCACAATACTATTGCTCTGAGTAGGTCTGCTGAATTCAAACGGACTACTGTAGCCTTGATAATTAGGTATGGTATCATATCCACGGAGTTCTCCAAAATCTGAAGCAAATTCGTAATTATTTGGATGTGGATTAATTAAATAATTATTATAAAGTGCATCTAATACTAAACCATCATTTGGATTCTCTATTACTGCATTGATATATGAATTATCATAATTTTTGCCTTGATAATAGGTGTCATTATAAAAATCATTGACTCGATCAACAGTAATGGCAAAAGAACTACCTCTGATCGGTTGAGTAGCAATAGCTCCATCTCCGAAGTAAAAAGACAACCCCAATTGGGCAATATTAAAGTTTACTTTTTTATCCAAATTAGATTGACCTAAATAATCAGACTCAGTTTTATGAAAATTTAATCCTGTCGTGATCGAAAAGGTCCCTCGATTATAAAATCCTAAACCTGCCGGATTAGAACTCGCATGACTCAAGTCCCCTCCTAGCGCCACCTGTACACCACCAATGCCCTGCATTCTTGCAGTCCCTCCAAAAGAAGTCTGACTGAATTGTAAGGCTTGCTCATAATAACCAAACTGGGCCTGGGTACTCAAAAAAGAGCACATAAATATCAAAATCAATAAAAAAATTAATCTATCCATACTATCCGATAAGTTGAATTTTAATTTTTGATTGATCGTGAAGAACCTCCGGAAGATCGACTCCCTAAAGAACTTCCAGAAGATCGACTCCCTGAACTGCTGGGCACACTATAGCTTCTTGACAAACCCGAAGAACTGTTATTTGAAGGCTTATAGGACCTAGACGTCGAAGGGGTAGGGGTTGAATTTGTTTTAACTCCTGATAAAGAAGAACTCGATGGGTATCGCGTATCTGTATTTTGATAACTATTTCGCGTATCCCCTTTCTTAGGCAAGTTAAAATCATTGCGATCGGGCATAGTCGTTGTGTTATACCTCCTTGACGAATTTATTTGTGTGGTTACCCCTCTGCTATTTACACCCATTGATGAGCGTTCATTGTTTATCGTAGTATTTCTTTGATTCACACGGGTCGTATTACGTACTGAATGAGCTCTGCTTTGAGCTTCAACAGCATTAGATCTGGTAAAGGGTTGATTGGTTCCTCTTTGAACAACGGATCGATCAAGATATTCATTTTGCGACTTTTGACTGTCCAAATATCTTAAACTTGAATTGAGCCGGGTGGTATTGGTCCCAACGTTTCTATTCAAATCTGTAGAACTTCCATCTGTAACAGCTCCCCGTATCACCGTCTTAGATCCTCCTGATCCCCTAGGCCCAATAACCTTGGCCCTGCGTACTTCTTGGTAGCCTTGAGTTAAGGCCACCGAATTGCTCCCTGTATTGTAGCTGTAAGCAGACGGGCAATAAAAATTGTTAAAGGCACGTACATTTGAATAACTATGGACTATGTTGAAGCCAGATGAATAAAAAGGTCTTGCAAAACCATAACCATAGGGATCATAAGGATTATACGCATAGGGGCTGAAACCATAGGAGTTGTAACCATAGGGACTGTAAGGGCTGTAAAAATCACTAATCCACACATTATAAAATGGATCATAGCCATACAGAAAACGATTATTATAGGCTGTAAAACCATAAGTATTTACAAAATTAATCTTAAATGACGCTGTCTGGTAAGGTGTAACTTGTCTGCCGTAATTGTTGAAATAGCCACTTGTAGTAGAAATGTTATTAGAGTTTGCCTCGGGGTAATAGTCCACCTCTTGATTTCCACTTGATGATTTTTTAGCTGATTGAACTTGATACTTCGCTATGTATTCTGGATTTATGTATTTATCCAAATAAACTTCTTCCAAATAATCATCATCAATAGCCGCCAGAGCCCTTTCGGCATCTCCACGGTTTGGTTTAAGATTGAAATCTATCTGCTTTCTGTCCGACTTCGTAAAATACATGTCATCGTATTCCTGAGCAAGGATGGAATTAAAAATTGAAAGAATGAAAACAAATAAAAATATTCCGATAGTTTTTATATATTTTTTCATAGCGATAATTTTATAAATTTAATGAATCCTAATCAAGTTTCAATCATCAAAAAGCTATATTTGAACTTTTTAAATACTGACTTCATTAACATCGATGCAATTACTATACCAAACTCAATTATAAATGGCAAAAGCAATACCAAGGAGAGAAGAAGATTATTCATTATGGTACAATGAATTGGTCAAAAAGGCAGGTTTAGCAGAGAATTCCCCCGTCAGAGGTTGCATGATTATTAAACCTTATGGCTTTTCTATTTGGGAAAAAATGCAACAACAACTCGATACTATGTTCAAAAACACAGGACACGAAAATGCATATTTCCCTCTTTTTATTCCAAAATCACATCTCAGTAAAGAAGCAGATCATGTCGAAGGCTTTGCTAAAGAATGCGCTGTTGTCACCCATTACCGATTGAAAAATGATAAAAATAGCAAAAGACTTGTCGTTGATCCAGACGCTAAACTTGAAGAAGAATTAATCGTTCGCCCAACCTCTGAAACTGTCATTTGGGATACATATAAAAACTGGATTCAATCATATCGCGATCTACCTTTGTTAATTAATCAATGGGGCAATGTAGTCCGATGGGAAATGCGAACTCGTCTCTTTTTAAGAACCGCTGAATTTTTATGGCAAGAAGGACATACGGCACATGCTACCCAAGCGGAAGCTGTCTCTGAAACGCAACAAATGCTAGATGTATACAGCGATTTTGCTGAAAAATACATGGCGTTGCCTGTGACCAAGGGAGTCAAATCTGAAAGTGAACGATTTGCAGGAGCAGAAGATACCTATTGCATTGAAGCTTTGATGCAAGATGGCAAAGCGTTACAAGCAGGTACTTCTCATTTTTTGGGTCAAAATTTTGCTAAAGCTTTCAATGTCAAATTCACAAATAAGGAAGGTAAAGAAGATTTGGTCTGGGGTACCTCTTGGGGCGTAAGCACGCGACTCATGGGCGCACTTATTATGGCACACAGTGATGATGATGGATTGGTCCTTCCTCCAAATTTGGCACCTATTCAAGTCGTTATCATCCCGATATACAAAGGAGAAAAACAGCTTGAAGAAATCGCCTTAAAAGCAAAAAAAATACATAGTTCCCTCATTTCGAAAGGTATCAGTGTTAAATTTGATCGTCGAGACACCCATAAGCCTGGATGAAAATTCGCTGAATATGAGCTAAAAGGAGTCCCCTTACGCATCGCTATAGGGCCTAAAGATTTGGCCAGTGGGACTTTGGAAATAGCTAGACGAGATACCAAAGAAAAAAAGAGCTACCCTATAAAGGGGATTGAAGACAAAATTAAATTTTTATTAACAGAAATTCAGTCCAATATTTATAATAAAGCCCAGCATTTTAAAGAGCAAAATACCCATCAAGCAGATACTTATGATGAATTTAAGACATTGATTGAAAACAAAGGGGGCTTTATTTATGCCCACTGGGATGGTACCAAAGAAACAGAAAATATAATCAAAGAAGAGACAAAAGCTACCATTCGTTGTATACCTTTAAATGGAAATGAAGAATCAGGTAGTTGTATGGTGACTGGTAATCCATCTTCGAAGAGAGTCTTGTTTGCAAAAGCTTATTAATTTGGATTGGTTTATAATTTTAATTTTAATTGTTTTCGGGATATTACTTCTTGTCATGGAGGTTATATTCATTCCAGGAACAACCTTTGTAGGAATTGGTGGCATCATCTGTCTGAGTTTTGGGGTTTATTTTGGCTTTGAGTATTATGGAAGCACCACTGGTTTTTTAATAATAGGTATGTCGCTAATTGCCATAACATCTAGTTTTATATACGGTTTAAAATCTAATCCCTGGGAACGATTCTCCCTCAAGGGAACCATGAACAGTAAAGTGAATGAAGGCGTTGGAACAAAGTTAAAAGTAGGAAATGTTGGTTTGACTACCTCAGATTTAAAACCTGTGGGTAAAGCTCTTTTTGAAAATGAAGAAATAGAGGTGCGTACTCAAGGAAGTTTTTTATCTTCTGGACAGAAAATAAAAATAATAAAAATCGATAACAACAAAATTTATGTTCAACTTAATATCTAAAATATGATAAGTAGCTTAGGATTAATTATTAGCATTATCGCCATCATTGTAGGCGTTCTTGTATTTTTTTATTTCGTCCCTATAAATTTATGGATTACGGCCATTTTTTCAGGTGTCCGTGTCGGACTAATTGAACTCATTTTTATGAGGATACGTAAAGTCCCCCCTTCCATTATTGTTAATCAGATGATCACAGCTACCAAAGCAGGTTTAACTCTTGAGGATGAAGTTTCTAAAGTTAAGCGACAAGTAAAATCCCCGGATTTAGAAACACATTATTTAGCGGGTGGAGATGTTCCTTTGGTTATCAAGGCTTTAATTTCGGCTGAAAAAGCAAATATTAACCTTACTTTTCGACAAGCTACAGCTATTGATTTGGCTGGCCGTGATGTTTTTGAAGCCGTTCAAATATCTGTGAATCCCAAAGTAATTAATACGCCTTCTGTGGCGGCAGTAGCCGCTGATGGTATACAACTCATTGCAAAAGCAAGAGTTACGATTAGAGCTAATATTCAGCAATTGGTAGGAGGAGCTGGTGAAGAAACTATTTTGGCCCGTGTCGGTGAAGGTATTGTAACTTCAGTCGGTTCTGCAAGCTCGCATAAAGAGGTTTTACAAGATCCAGACAAAATATCAAAATTGGTTCTAGGACGTGGTTTAGATGCAGGCACTGCATTTGAAATATTATCAATTGACATTGCAGATGTAGATGTGGGTACCAATATTGGAGCGAAACTACAAACTGATCAAGCGGCGGCTGACCTTAGGGTTGCTGAGGCAAAAGCAGAAGAACGTCGGGCCATGGCCGTTGCCCTAGAACAAGAAATGACTGCCAAAGCACAAGAAGCCCGCGCCAAAGTAATTGAAGCTGAAGCATCTATACCGATGGCTATTGCTGAAGCTTTTAGAAATGGTCAACT
Organism: Flammeovirgaceae bacterium; assembly: GCA_002691385.1. Lineage (GTDB taxonomy): Bacteria > Bacteroidota > Bacteroidia > Cytophagales > Cyclobacteriaceae > UBA4465. The sequence continues at coordinate 59,347 of NZHT01000066.1, forward strand.
GGGTATTATGGATTATTATAAATTTCAAAATATTGAAGCTGATACTGATATGAGAAATTCGATTGCTGGAAAAGACGAAAACAAAAAGGAATAATTATAATGACCTTTATGAATGATCAAAACGAAAAGATATTTACCTATCCGTATTTTTATGGTAAAGTTCATCAATCCAGCGACATTGATTAGCCTCCCGAAGTCGGGCCTTTTCAGGTAAACAAGGAATAAATCTCACCCGGCCACCAGGACGTAATTGGGCTAAAATTGGTTGATCAACCTCAGCTACCACGCCTATTCTAGGATAACCTCCTGTGACCGGACCATCAGCCATCAAAATAATAGGGTCACCCGAGGATGGTATTTGAATTGTTCCCGGAAATGTTGTTTTGGAAGGAATATTATGGGCGTCTGTATAAATAGGATGTCCAGTTAGGCGATAGCCTACACGACTGATATCCGTACTGACCTCAAAAGAATTAGAGTAAAAGGTATCAATATCCAACTCCGTAAATAAACAAGCCTCTGGTCCTACTATTACGTGCACAGTTGCATTTTTAGAAAAATAACCCCGATGAGGAAAGCCTTCTGGAATTCTAAGCGTCTCTTTCGTTGTATTGCTCTTTGATCCCTTCAAAATATCCTTTGATGTCAATGGCAAACCATCCAATCCTCCCAACTTATTAGCAATATCGGTAGCCGTACTTCCCAATACTTGCGTTGCAGCAAAACCTCCAGCTATAGCAAGGTATAAAATAGCACCATTAGTATTATTGAATAGCTGAATACAATCATTATCCCTCAGATGATGCGTTTGATCCAAGGGAACCGATTGATCATTGATCCTAATTTCAGAACAAGCCCCCTGCACACCCATGCTACAATCATTGATTACCTCAAACTCAAAATAATTCGTATAACTCTCAATGAGACTATTAAATTTATCATTTCCAACCAACCAATTAGCCAATTGAGCACTGATTTTATCCTGGAATCCTGCTCTAGGCACCCCATAATCTTGAAATCCTAGACGGCACGCGCCTTGGATCGTACTTAAATTTCCACTATTGATTATTTTAATTAGGGGTAAATCCATCAAAATCTCTTTTTGAAATTTGCTGAAATTTGACCCTTTGGCCTAATTTCAAAGACGTTATGTTTCCCTTCAATGGATCAAATAAAGTCATGGGAGTTCGGCCAATAATATGCCATCCACCTGGAGACTGATTGGGATAAATACCACACATTTCATTGGCAATAGCTACCGATCCTTTCGGTATGACTTTTCTAGGGCTCTTCCAACGAGGAATAGCCAGTGATAAGGGGAGTCCTTTTAGATAGGGAAATCCAGGCATAAAACCAAACATTGCTACCGTATATTCGGCATTTAAATGCAAAGTAATGATCTCCTCATAGTCCAATTTACAGAAACGCTCCAATATACGATAGTCCAAAGCAAACACTTCATCATAGCAAATAGGAATAATACTCAAAGGTAGACTAGCGGTAACATTCATGTCATGCCGGTAGCTTGTAACTCTATCAATGATATTTGATACAGACATAAAACCATGCTTCTCTGAAACAAGTGTAAGATTTTTATCAGTGATCATGAAAGAGGCAATTCGAAGTTCTGGAAACCCCTTTAAATAGTCCTTAAGGCCTATCTGAACATTAACATTAGAGGAAATATCTGAAATTTCGATTGCATTTTCCCCCAAATATCGCCATTGTATATGAGCCATCAGTTACAACACTTAATCTCAATACCAGCCTTCAATAAAGTTTTATACACCTCCTGCAGTATAAGTAAGGTTCTACTATGATCTCCATGGAAGCAGATAGTTTTTGCAGGAATATTGACTTTTTTACCTTCGATACTGACAACATCTTGGTGATCAATTAACCCCATCACTTGTTTAATCACCTCTCCTGTATTTTCTAATATTGCTGCTGAATTAGACCTAGCTACAAGGGTTCCGTCCGAATGATACTTTCGATCGGCAAAAGCTTCTGGAATGAAAGAAATACCTAATTTATTGGCGATGTATTCATGAGCAGTATTAGATAATCCGTAAACACATAAATCCTCACCAATCGAAATAATGGCTTCATATATACATGTGGTAATATTCTCATCTAAGGCAGAATCATTGTACAATGCTCCGTGAGGTTTAACATGATTGAGACGACCTCCTTGACTTTCAACCATCCCTTTAATTGCTGATATCTGATACAATACAAAAGCATAATACTCATTTAGATTTAAACCCATAGACCGCCTTCCAAAACCTTGCCGATCGGGATAAGAAGGATGCGCACCAATGCTTATATTCCGCTTAAGCCCTAGTTTTATAGCTTCAAGAATTATCAAGGGATCTCCTGCGTGATAACCACAGGCAATACTACAACTACTGATATATTTTAAGAGCAAGGCATCTGGTCCAGCCACATAGTTTCCAAATCCTTCACCTAAATCGCAGTTTAAATCAATCGTCCTCATAAGATAAAGATAGTACTCCTAAATAAAATAGGTCATAAAAAAAGCCCTTAGTTTCCTAAAGGCTTTAATAAAGTCTGGCAACGACCTACTCTCCCACCTATTACGGCAGTACC
>NZHT01000067.1 GCA_002691385.1 Flammeovirgaceae bacterium
CGACAAATTTTATGGAATTTTGAGAAGTGTAGAAATTTGTGAAGATAATATATACTAAATGAAATCATAAAATTAACAATCTTGTAAGCTTAAATAAGCTTTTCTATAAGTCTTTTTTAAAGTTTAATTATCCATTCTCTTTTATTATCTCATCATTGTCTCTGAAAATTTAATCAATATATCTGTATATATTTTTTCATCAGTCATTTTTTAAATAGGCTTCAATTTACCCATAATTTCAGGCTTTTTATTCCAAACATAAAGATCTAAAACTGCCAAAACACGTGCGATAAATTCTCTTATCCTCACTTTTGTAGGTACTGATACTTTAGACGATTTTGGTGAAAATCCATAGGCATTTAAGCCGTGATAATTGGCTATGAATAATGCCCTATGCAAATGAAATTCTTGAGTGATAATTATAAAACTAGATTGTCCAAATATCTGGGCACAGCGAACTACCGAATCTAAAGTCCGCAATCCGGCATAATCCAAAGTAACCTCTGATTGAGCAATACCTCTTTCTAGCAAGGCATTAAGCATATCACGAGGCTCGTTGTAGTATATACTCCTATTGTCACCGCTGACCAAGATATGATCGATAATTCCAAGCTCAAAAAGCTTGGCCGCTGCATTCATTCTCTCTTCGAAGAATTCATTTTTTTCACCCTGAGCTGTAAATCGGGAAGTGCCAAGTACTAAGCCCACTCTTTGAGGAGATAGCAAAATCTCCTCTTTAAATATTTGGTCTGAGGTACTCACTAAAATCCAAACATTAAGAGATAATATGACTAAAAATCCAAACCCCAAAGAAACAAAAATCCGTTTAACCCATTTTTCCACAACCACTTATTGTATTTTTACTCCACAACAAAGTTAGAAAATTTATAAATAAGGGGAAAATTTGCAAAAATTCTAATCGAAAAGTCCTATTTGATTATCTTCACGCTCCACCTCTTCTTGAATAAAAGATTTTAACAATTCAATGTCTTCCTTTTTAGGATTTACAACTCCACCTTCATTGGCAATTAGTTCAATTTTGACAACATTTTGTAAGCTAAATTTATTTCCCAAAGCTTTCCAGCCTTTGACATCTATGAGTGTATCCATATTTATGTTTTTATGTAATTTTTTATTTTTTTCCTTGTAGGTAACTGAAGCTTCTACTTTTGCAGAATCACTAACAAAAAACAATTTTGAGTTTTTAGTCTCAGATATGAATGAAAAAGGTTTTTGTATTTTAACCGTCTCGATTTTAAACCTTTTGATAAAAAAATCTTTGGTACTCCCTTCCTGATAGACACTGGTAATGATGGCATCAGGTATGAATTTGGTCAAATAATATATGTTTTTAGATTCATAACGATTGCTCATGTCAAATGTGGTCAACTCATAATGGCCGTCATAATAAAAAACGATGATCAAATCCTCTGATTTGAAATTACCCAAGAATAAGCCCCGTTCATCTGTATTTAAACGACCTATAACTTCATCGTACCAAATATCTAATCCACCCAAAGTGGAGCCTCCTTTCATTTTCAGCGATACTTTTCTCACGGGATATTTAGTAACTATATTTCCAGACGTCAAGCGACCTTTGATTTCATAATCTGCGAAATCAATATCAAAAATTTTCTTTCTTGCTGTACTCGCCGCGGTCAAATTTACAGTAACTATTTCCGCCTCTCCATTTGGATTAGCCGTAAAATACAGTACTTTAGACCCTTTAGCTTCTTTAGCTAAAGGATACTCCTTATCTCTGGTCACACTCAATATATTGAATCTCTTGATCATAGATCTCCCCGAAATTCCATCTTTGTAGATCATATTGTAAACCATGCGCTCGTCACCTTTCTTGTAAACGGACACATGAACAATCCCTTTGCCCACAAAAACTTTGTCTTGAATTCGGCTAACCACACAGACCCCATCATTTCTGAAAACAATGACATCGTCAATATCAGAGCATTCCGAAACAAATTCATCTTTTTTAATGCCCATACCTATAAAACCCTCTGCTCTATTAACATACAACTTCGCATTGTTTGCTGCAACAAAAGTCGCCTTTATAGTATCAAAACTAGCTATTTCGGTCTTTCGTTCTTTACCCTTACCATATTTTTCAAGTAATCGCTCATAATACGAAATCGTAAATTCTGTTAAATGTGCAAGGTCGTGGAGGGTTTCCTCGAGCGCCTCTTCAAGCTTTTTCATAAGCTCATCTGCCTTTAAGGTGTCAAACTTTGATATTCGTTTGATTTTGATCTCTGTCAGATGAATCAAATCTTCCTCGTTAATCTGCCTATAAAAATTTGCCTTAAATGGCTCCAGTCCAATGTCTACGGCATTGAGAACATCTTCCCAGGTCTCACATTCTTCGATTTTCCTATAAATTCTGTTCTCGATAAATATTTTCTCTAATGAAGAAAATAGAATCTTTTCAAGTAATTCACTTTTTCGAATTTCTAGTTCTTGTCTAAGAAGATCCTCGGTCTGATTCACACTGTGTTTGAGAATCTGTTTGATTCCAACAAAATGGGGCTTGTCATCAATGATAATACATGCATTAGGTGATATGGATACCTCACAATCAGTAAAAGCATACAAAGCATCTATAGTTATATTTGGGGAAATACCATTGGCCAACTTAATCTGAATTTCTATTTCTGCAGCAGTGTTATCTGTAACCTGTTTAATCTTTATTTTTCCTTTATCATTTGCCTTGACAATAGAATCAATTAATGAGGTGGTCGTGGTTCCATAGGGAATTTGTTTGATTAGTAATGTTTTGCTGTCTTCTTCTTCTATAACGGCTCTTACCCGGACTTTCCCCCCTCGCTTACCATCATTGTAATCTGTTATATCAATTTTTCCTCCCGTTTGAAAGTCAGGAAATAACTTAATAGATCTTCCTTTGAGAATACCAATACAACCATTGAGTAATTCTACAAAATTATGAGGCATCATTTTGGTGGATAAGCCCACGGCAATTCCCTCTACACCTTGTGAGAGTAATAAAGGGAATTTGACAGGAAAGGTTACGGGCTCTTTTTTTCTGCCATCGTAAGATAATTGCCAATTTGTTGTTTGTGCATTATACACCACATCCAATCCAAATTTGGATAAGCGAGCCTCAATATATCGAGGCGCAGCCGCGCCATCTCCAGTGCGTACATCACCCCAATTCCCTTGCATATCAATCAGCAATTCCTTCTGACCCAAATTAACTATGGCATCTGCAATCGATGCATCTCCATGAGGGTGAAACTGCATGGTAGTACCAATAATATTAGCCACCTTATTAAAGCGACCGTCATCCAATTCTTTCATAGCATGCAAAATTCTTCTTTGCACGGGCTTTAATCCATCCTCTATTGCAGGTACGGCTCTTTCAAGAATTACGTATGAAGCGTAGTCAAGAAACCAATTTTCATACATTCCTGTTACAGGCATCACTTCATGAATCTCATCTTCGTTTAAATCGTCATTCATATCTCTTAATTATTCTATTCACGCAAACCACTCACTTAATGACCTTCAAACTCCATTATTGTATTAAAAAAAAAATCCAAATATGGAATGACACCGGTATAATGATCTGCGCCTTCAAAAGTGATCAATTTAACAATCTCAGACGAACCTCCCAAAGACAAGAAAGTATCATAAACATCCACTGAATTTTGATGAGGAATCGTTATATCAGCACCGCCATGATACATATACATAGGAATCTGCGGTACCCAATCCAGCAAGCTATTTTCATTAAACAATTGAGAAATTTCTGAAAAAATTTTACTATCCGGATCTGACAAAAAGTCGGGTGCAATTAATACGGCTACGGTATCGTTTAACTGACTATTTATCTGATCTCTATCAGATATACCATCAAAAATATTGATGATTCGTTGCGCATAGGGCTCATTAAAAATTTGACTTGCCCATGACGCATCAATGTCGTAATAGGTTCGGTAAGATTCAGCAATATAAGCCATAAAATAAGGAGGTTGATATACTTCTTGATCAAAGAAAAAATCACGTACTCCCTTCATATCATAGCCTCCAGAAGCTGGAAAAGATGATTTCAAATCAAAATATTCAAGATCGTTTTCTTCAATATATTTATGTGTCGCCATGGCCACATAACCTCCTTCCGAATAACCACTTAAATATAACTCTGCATCTGAGCCGATTTCTTCTTGATTTGCCAATTCTCTAACGGCTCTGAGTCCGTCAACAACTGCCAAAGTAGACGATTCCTCAACATAGTAAGGATGCATAATCTCCTGGGAGCTTCCAAATCCTATAAAATCAGGCACCACGGTTATCAAACCTGTTGAAGCCATTGCTGCATATAAAAACATTTGTACATTCGCCAATGACAATTCACTTGGTGCTTGATTATTGGCTACAATGGTACCATGAGCAAACATTAGATAACTAAATTCTTCTTCACTACCAAGAGGTATATACACCATGCCAGAAGCTACTATATTAGTTCCCTTGTAAAGAGTCTTATAAGTTATTTTCCATATTTGCACATCATATTTTATTTGAGATACTGGGAAATCTAGATCACTAGCAGAAATTAAACTACTGATGTTTGTTTTCGTTGGTTTACTCATTTTATCAGCTGAGATTAAGCGAATAGGCGGCATTTGAACTTCTTCCTGAAATTCCTCCAAATTCTCATCAGTATTACATGAGGTTAAAAATAAACCCATCAAAAACAAAAAATTCCAAAAAATAATAACTTTAAGATGTTTATGTGATATCATATTCCTCTAAAACAATTGCTTTTTCTTTACTCAATTAAATCTTTCTCTACTCTGAGCTTGTGAATTATAAACTGTTGTCGGTCGGGAGTATTTTTACCCATATAGAAAGACAATAAATCTGTAATTTTAGTTTCTTTATTTAAAATAACGGGTTCGAGTCGTATGTCTTCACCAATAAAACCAGCAAACTCATTTGGTGAAATCTCTCCTAAACCCTTAAAACGTGTAATTTCTGAGTTTTTTCCCAATTTCTCTATAGCCCTTTGACGCTCAAACTCATCATAACAATAAAATGTTTCTTTTTTATTTCTGATGCGAAAGAGAGGCGTATCCAAAATAAATAAGTGACCATTTCTTACTAATTCAGGGAAAAATTGCAAAAAATAAGTTAGTAAGAGCAAACGAATATGCATCCCATCGACATCAGCATCGGTTGCAATAATGATTTTCTTGTACCTTAGACCTTCAAGACCATCTTCAATATTCAAGGCATGCTGTAACAAATTAAACTCTTCGTTTTCATAGACAACTTTTTTAGTGTGGGCATAACAATTGAAAGGCTTTCCTCTCAAGCTGAATACAGCTTGCGTTTGTACATCACGAGTTTTAGTAATAGATCCACTGGCCGAGTCTCCCTCAGTGATGAAAATCATGCTATCATTACGGCGCTCTTCGGCTAATTTCTTATCATTAAGGTGTACCCTGCAATCTCGCAGCTTTTTGTTGTGTAAATTAGCTTTTTTAGCGCGCTCATTTGCCAGTTTTTTTATCCCCGCTATTTCCTTTCGCTCACGTTCGGATTGTAAAATGCGTTTTAACAACAAAGCTGCCGACTCACTGTTTTGGTGCAAATAGTTATCTAATTCTTTTTTGATAAAGTCATTGACAAAGGTTCGCATCGTAGGTCCCTCTGGTCCCAAGTTTTGGGAACCTAATTTCGTTTTCGTCTGAGACTCAAATACAGGCTCTTGCACTCTTATCGAGATTGCCGCCACAATACTTGCCCTTACGTCTGACGCATCAAAATCCTTTTTAAAAAATTCTCTGACTGTCTTAACTACGGATTCTCTAAAGGCAGCCAAATGAGTACCTCCTTGAATGGTATATTGACCATTTACAAAGGAGTAATATTCTTCTCCATATTGATTTGAATGGGTCAAGGCAATCTCAATATCTTCCCCCTTCATATGCATTATAGGGTATCTTATATTTTCCTTATCGGTCTTACGACATAAAAGATCTAACAAACCATTTTCTGAGTGGTATTTTTTACCGTTGAGTACCAGAGTCAACCCCGCATTCAAGTAGGCATAATTCCAAATAAGATTATCTAAATAATCAGGAATGAAATGAAAATTTTTAAAAATAACATTATCAGGCTCAAAAGTGATGTAGGTTCCATTGCGGTCCGAAGTACTCATCACCTTAGCGTCAGAAGTAACCTCTCCTTTATTGAATTCCGCCATTTTAGTCTTTCCCTCACGAAAAGACTGTACTTTAAAATAACTGGATAATGCATTAACCGCCTTAGTACCTACTCCATTAAGCCCTACTGATTTTTGAAAGGCTTCCGAATCATATTTACCTCCCGTATTAATCTTAGAAACGCAATCAATGACTTTGCCTAAAGGAATACCCCTACCGTAATCTCTAATTTTAACTCTGTGATCGCTGATCTTGATATCAATGATCTTACCAAAGCCCATCATGTGCTCATCTATACAATTATCAATAATTTCTTTTACCAATACATAGATTCCATCATCGTGTGCAGAGCCATCTCCCAACTTTCCTATATACATACCAGGACGAAGCCGGATATGTTCTTTCCAATCTAAGGACTTTATACTTTCTTCAGTATAATTCGAATTAAATGTTACCATTTATAATAATTGATATGGTGGACCTCTGAAACCAAGTGGGAAATTATAAAAAAAAATGCACCTATTATTAAAATTTTTTTTACTATACTAGACTTATTATTTAAATAATTGTATTTAACCTAATGATTTACAATTACTTAATTAGTGTAATGATTTTTTGGTTGACATAAAATAAATTGTCAAAGCCATCCAAATGACCAATAATATCGGGCCTAGATAATTTAAATAAGCATAACTCGAAAGCTCCAGACTTGATGTATTATTAAGTGCTCCAAGGAACCCTATCAAAAAACAGATGTAAAAATTTACAACGACGGGAAGCATTGCAAACCAACCTGCTGAAAGTATCCCAAATCTTTTGGCTATTTTGGGTACTACAATTTTAATCAAAAGCCACAGAAAAATATTGATAACCAAAAATATCAACGCACCCAGATAAAAGAAATCTGTACGATGCAGGGTTGGTATATCGGTCTCTAACGAAAAACTTACCATAGGATCTAAATAGGAATATACTAGACTAAAGGTCCCTAAGAAAATCATTATAGACAATAATCTAACAAAATTTACAGCTCTGAGCATAGAAAGATGTTTCTTAAGTGGCGTAATAAAGATGATTGAATGTTACAAACATAGAGTCAAAAACGACATTATTTAAATACATTTGATTTTTATATCTCTAAAAATATTTTCATGTTTTTAAGTTTTTAAAAGGATGTTCCGTTCAAATATTTTATTTAACTTTTCTTCCATGCTTAATCACAAGATCAACTCTTTGAAGTAGATTAATGTGACGCAATAGATTACCTTTTACGGCTATAATATCGGCAAACTTACCCTCACTGATCGTACCATAGTCTGCCTCTACTCCCATCATCTTAGCTGGCCAATAAGTAGCTGCCTTAAGAGCGTACATGGGGTCAAATCCAAATTCATTGACCCATACATCTAATTCATTCCAAGTAGATTGAATGTGGAATTTCATAGGAATACCACTATCGGTACCAATCATCAACACCACACCCGCTTTCTTAAGCTGATTTACCTTTTTTTCCAAGGTAGGCCTTCGCATAGGTGTTAATTGAAAATAAGGGAGTCTATCCGGATGCATAAATGATCTTCTGATGTCTTGAACCACCGAGTCTGGCAATCCCAAATGCCAATCATCTCCATCTAAGACCTCTGGATTATCTCTCAATTCCTCATAGTTATATAAGCCCTCTACGGTAGGCGTCCAATACAAAGGCCCTAAATTCATTTGAGAAGTTCTTTCTTTGATGGCACTCAATATATCTTCTGGATATTCGGGGGCTGAGGATAAGCCTGTATGTTCGAAACAATCAACTCCTGCTTTCAAACCTTTTCGGATTTCATCAGGTCTATGGCTGTGGGCAACTACCGTTAGTCCTCCTTCATGTGCCTCATCCACAATGGCGAATATTTCTTCATCGGTCATCTGATCTTGATCTATGAGCTTAATACAATCTACACCAGCATCAATAAGTTCTTTTACTTTGGCCCTAGCATCTTTAGGACCATCCACACCCCACCTAAACTGCTCCGTGCCAGGATATGGATGCTTTTGAATAAATGGGCCACTCATGTACATTGTTGGCCCCGGTATCTCACCTCTATTAATAGCATCTCTTACCGCCAAACTTTCTTTGAGCGGGCCCCCTAAATCTCGAGCACTGGTTACCCCAGCCATCAGTAGTTGCTCCGCAGAGGAAGGCATGATTACTTTTTCAAATAATGATGGATAGGTTTTATCCCAATGCGTATAATCTGCGTGTCCATTAATCATCAAATGAACATGCATATCCCAAAGACCAGGTAAGACAGACATACCTTCAGTAGAAATGATTTCGGCATTGGGTGGTATTTCAATACTACTCATGGCCCCCACAGCAGAAATACGCGCTCCATCAATGATAATGACACTATTCATGATAGGTTTTGACCCATATCCATCTATCAAAGTTCCACCTACCAACGCTTTTATTTGGGCATTGGAAATCAAAGACGCAAGTATAAAAATAAAATAAGTGATCTTTTTCATATTCATTTTGGTTAAGATTGTTGTATCTCTATATAAAGATAGCTGATCTTAATGGTAATTAAACAAAATGAAATACTTGACAAAAATTGATTAACTCAACTTACACGTCTAATGCTAAAACTAACTACATGGACCTATCCTTTCGGCCCGCCGTCCTTGTTTCCATTTATCATCTATCCTTCCTGAAGAAGTTAAGTTAAGGTCCACAGCGGTTATAGGTATAAAATGCTCTAGTTGAGGAATTTTGGCACTTAACATTAATCCTGGTCAAAGCTTCTTTGGCCTCATATTCGGTACAGTAAACTATTTTTCTTGAAAGACAATCGCTTATGTCATAGAATTGAATTTCAAAATTATAAAATTTATACAAATGGAGCTCAACTAAGGCCTTTTCATCTGCTTGGCTATCAATGACTTTTTGAACCGCATGATTTTGTTATCTTTAACTTATTTAAATTTGCCCACAATTTAAAACCTAAAATATTTATGGAACGTTTGATCATATCAAATTTTGAAGATTTTGAGTCTAGAATGGGTACTGTCTTAGGAACTTCCGAGTATTTTGAAATTGATCAAAATCAAGTCAATAAATTTGCCGAAGCAACACAAGACCATCAATGGATTCATACAGATCCTGAACGCGCTGACCAAGAAAGTCCCTTTGGTGGAGCCATCGCCCATGGCTATCTTACTTTATCTTTAGTCCCTCATTTGTGGGATCAAATCCTAGAGGTTAAAAACCTTAAAATGTTGGTAAATTATGGCATTGAAGCTCTACGTTTCAATCAACCCGTACGCGTAGGTGCCCAAGTAAAATTACATGCAACCTTAAAGTCAGCTATCAATTTACGTGGTATTTCCAAGATAGAAGTTGATGTTAAACTAGAGATAAAAGACAAGAAAAAACCTGCTTTTTCTGCAATTCTGATTTTTTTATATCATTTCAACGATTAAAGGGTCAGTAAATCATTCAGTATATTTTGTTACGATAACCTTAAATCCCTTGTTTTCTTACAAACAATAATATCTATTTCAATTTCAATATTCTCATCATCACTCCATCAGATTCAAAAATGATTATATCATATATACCTTTCATTTTATTAATATAAATAATGATGCATAGCGAATTGATATTTATCTTATCAACAAGTTTCAAATTAGAGTTTTATAAGAGATTAAATATCAGTTAAGTAAGTAATCATAAAAAAATAACAAATTAATACACTAATAATTATTATCCTCAATTACCATTTTCTCAACTTCAAAATTATCTTTATTTAAGCACTTTCTTNACACGTCCAATCTGGCCATCCTCCAAACGGANCTTGATACCNTGGAGATGATTTGCTGATTTGGTCAAGATGTCTTTCACAAAGCCATGAGTCAAATCTCCAGTTCGCTGATCAGACTTAAGTACAATATGGACTTCTGATCCTATACTAATATTACTTCGCTGTGTACCATTCATTTTTTAAATCTCGATATTTAACTCTTCCTTTAAATATTGTTTCAATTTGTTCAAATTCTTCAGCTCTGCATCATTGAGCAACAATTCTCTTTGATTGATCCACTCCAAATAAATCCGTTTGCACTTATCAAATAAGTGATCTTGGATATCATTCCTGTAGCTTATCGCATTGATAAGACATTCTTGACATTGCAAAAAGGAAAAGGTAAAAAAGGCTTTTCTTGCCAACTTATAAAAATAATCAGCCTTACCATTAAGGAGATCTTGCTCATTTTGACTATTTTGATCATAATATTGCGAAAAATGAACGACAATCGGATCGGTCTTAATCGCCCATGGATTAAATAAATGCTTAAAAACCAATCCTTCCAATGAAGTACATCGACTAAGAGCTACATAGGCTTGACCGTTGGTGAAAGCATCGTTGATATCGGCAATCACTTTGTCAAAAGTGAGTCCTTGACTTTTGTGGACGGTGATGGCCCAAGCCAGTCTCACGGGTATTTGAGTAAAAGTCCCAATTTCTTCCGAGACAATAGTCTTTTGCTCTGAATGCCATCGGTATGAGATATTCGTCCAAGTGGTTCGATAAACTGCAATATATTCATGAAATTCCGTACTGATAATAATATGATCCTCATGCAACTCCAAAATGGTACCAATACTTCCATTAAAAAACTTTTTAGAGGTATATTGATCTGCTCCATCATCGAAGGAGGCCGTTCCTGGATCATTGATGACAGTCATGATTTGTGCTCCAATTTTTAAGGCTAAATTTTCTTGGGTTCGCATAAAAGAGGAAGGAAAAACACCTTCAATCAAGCCTTCGTATGCTCTTGCTTCCGTATTTAAAGCCTTCAATTTATTGTCATTTACCTCGTCTACCCGTTTATTGGTCGTACTTAGTTGAATGTAGTTCTCATCTTCTTTGGGCTTAAAATTGGCGACATGACGGCAATTTAATAAGGCAAAATCATCGGAAGTCATTTGATTGAATCGGACTTTATTCAGCAATTCAACAAATTGTTGATTTTTTTGTCGGTAGATTTTCTTTAGTTCAAGCTGTACGGGTTTAATAATTTTAAAGACGTTAGAACTAAAAAAATACAAGGTTTTATAATAGTCTCCAAGAATAGCTTGCTCCTCATATTTCGTTACGGGAGGCAACTGAAAAGGATCTCCCAACATCAACACTTGAACTCCACCAAAAGGAAGATAGGGTTTATCTCTGTATACCCGCAAAATGTATTCAATGGCATCAAGCACATCGCACCTAACCATTGATATCTCATCAATGATCAATAATTCTAGTTCCTGAATGATTTGAAATTTTTCGCGATTGTATTTAAGCATTTCAAAGATATTGACATGATCTTCACTCATCTTTCGAGTGCTAAATCGTATATCATCGGGACGCAAAGGCTCAAAGGGAAGTTTAAAAAACGAATGTATGGTTACACCTCCTGCATTGATTGCGGCGACACCCGTAGGGGCTACCACCACTATTTTTTTAGAAGAAATGGCCTTGATATATTTCAGAAAGGTGCTCTTACCTGTTCCTGCCCTCCCGGTTAAGTATATTGAACGATCAGTGGCTTGAACAAACTCAACAGCCGCATTGAATTCCCGATTATCTGGATCGAGTGTAGCTAGAAAGTCCGCCAAATTATCCATGAATTATTGCAGTTGCTTAAATTCAATATGCAGTTGCTTACTGATCAACCTCATGTCCTTGATCTCTTTTGGACTAACCAATAAGATTGATACGCCTTTCTTACCTGCTCGGGCCGTACGACCGCTCCTATGGGTATAATACTCTACTTGATCAGGCAATTGATAATGAAAGACGTAAGCTAAACTATCTACATCTATACCTCTTGCAGAAATATCAGTGGCAATCAATACTTTGAGTTTATCTCCCTTAAAAGCCCGCATGACTTTATCTCGTTCAATTTGCTTGAGTTCGCCATGAATACAGCCCACTTGATAATTCTTAGCTGTTAATTGTTCATGAAGCTTCTTCGTGGCTCTTTTAGTCTTACAAAAAATAATACCTCGTTCCTCTTTGTGTGATTTGAGGAAAAAAACCAAAGCCTCCAATTTTTGAGCTTGCTCACAAATCGCATATTGATGTGCTATATCCGTATTGACCCGCTGATCCCTATTAATCTCGACCTTAACTGCCTCAGGATCCATATAATTATTGATAATCTGTGTGATCTCTTTGGGCATGGTCGCGGAAAATAACCAAGTATTACTTGCGCGTGAAGTTTGTTCCAAAATCAAGTCCAAATCTTTTTTAAACCCAACGCTCAACATTTCATCTGCTTCGTCCAATACAACCGTCTTTATTTTTCGCAAGTACACTGCTTTTCTACGCTGTAAATCTAGTAATCTTCCCGGCGTAGCAACTAATATATGGGTCTTGCGCCTTAAGGCACTTATCTGAGCTTCTATTTTTTCACCTCCATAAACGGCTTCAACAAAAATCTTTTCCGTGTATTTCGTGAATTTAAAAATTTGCTTGGCAATTTGTTGTCCCAATTCTCGAGTAGGGCATAAAATCAACGCTTGAATTTTTGGTTCGCTGGGATCTATGTTCTGTATGATCGGGATACTATATGCGGCTGTTTTTCCTGTGCCCGTCTGTGCCATACCAATAAAATCTATCTCGGATTTGATGAGTTTGGGGATAGACTGAACTTGAATTTCTGTAGGCTTAACAATGCCAAGACCTTTGAGGCCTTGAATGACTTTAGGAGTAACGCCCAATGATTTAAATGATGCCAAAATATCTGATTTATTGAGCGGTAAAGTTAGATACAATTTATTTGCTTAAATGAAATAAAGGAAACGATCATCATATTAGTTTAGATTCAGCGTAACTTTGCCATCTATGATCCATATTGGAATATACAATGAACTGGTAGTTGATCGGATATTACCCCCAGGTGCTTTTTTGATTGACAGTGAAGAAAACGACGTCCTCCTCCCTAATAAACACATACCTAAAGGGACGAAAGTAGGCGATCAGCTCAAAGTATTTGTCTACAATGATTCTGAAGATCGTATAGTGGCCACCACCCTGCGTCCTTTGCTGAAACTGCATGAATTTGGTTGCTTAAAGGTAAAGGATGTCAATAATGTAGGTGCTTTTTTGGATTGGGGGTTGGAAAAAGACTTACTCGTTCCATTTAGACAACAACATGGACGCCTAAATATTGGACAATGGTGTTTGGTATATTTATATATTGATACACTCACGCATCGATTAGCCGCAACAGCAAAAGTGGAGAAGCATTTTGAAAAAGAAAATATTGAACTTGAAGTAAACCAAGAAGTGGACCTACTTATTGCTAATGATAGCGATTTAGGGATCAATGTAGTGATCAACAACATCTATAGTGGTATGATTTTCCGCAACCAAATCTATCAAGATATCATGATGGGTGACCAGCTCAAAGGATTCATTGAACAGGTTCGTCCTGATGGAAAAATTGATGTGACTTTAAGAAAAAAGGGAATGGAGAATCTCGAAGAAGGTGCTCAAACCATTTTAAAGGAATTGAGAGCCTCTGAAGGTTTTATGGCACTGACCGATAAGAGTAATCCTGAAGAAATTCAATCGGTGCTACAAATGAGTAAAAAGAATTTTAAAAAATCTCTGGGTATTCTCTACCGGAGCAAACAAGTCTTGTTAAAAAAAGAAGGTGTTTTTTTAAAGGAAGTTCAAGAAAAATAGAAATACTCTTCTAAAATTTCCTTTTATAATTGCCAAACTTCTTTTGTTAAAATCACCTACTGACCAGAATTAAAAATTACCACCTTTGCATACATTACTGCCATTGTAAAATATCCTTAGAAGAATAGAAATAATAAAGAATTTGACTAGTAAAAAGCAGCAACGCCCCAAACTGATGTATTACTCCCAATTCAATTGGTACTGCATAGAGCAAAGTAAATATACCCAAAAGTACCTGAGCAGATACCATAGCAATCATAAAATAAAGACTCCTGACTTGACCTTTGTTTTGTTTTCGGTAGCGCGAAACAACAAACTGATAAACCACGAGTACCAACACCGCAAACCCTAAATACCGATGGATCAACTGAACAGAAGCCAAATTCTCAAAAAAACTAATGATACCGTCTGTTTCTAAAGCATAAAAAACAGATTCGGCAATCCATTCAGTACCCATCTTGGGAAACGTATTGTACACCAACCCTGCTTTTAATCCGGAAACAAATGCTCCATAGATAATCTGAAGAAAAGTAAAAAGCATTAATACCTGAATTCCGATCAATGAAGAAGTTCTTCTTAATACTTTCTGGGTATAGACTTCATCCAATACGATCCAAAGCAAATAAGCGTAGAGTAAAAAGGCAATGGTGAGGTGTGCAGCTAATCGGTAATGACTCACATTGGGATCATTTACGAGGCCACTCTTGACCATGTACCAACCCATACCTGCTTGAAGTGCACCCAACAGACAAGCAATTAAAAGCTTCTGAACCAATTTTTTAGACAGTCTTTTTTGGATGAGGAAATAAACAAAAGGTAGAAAAAAAACCAAGCCAATGAATCTTCCAATCATGCGATGGATATACTCCCACCAAAATATGGATTTAAATTCACTCAGCGTAAAGTCATAATTTATTAATTTGAATTCAGGTGTTTGCTGATAGAGCTGGAAAGTTTCCATCCAGTCTGCAGTGGTCAATGGGGGTATCGTTTCCATAAAAAGACTCCACTGCACCATTGATAATCCAGAATGAGTCAGCCGGGTCAAACCACCCACAATCACCATAATAGCTACCAATAAGCACCCAGAAAATAACCAAAAAATAACACCTTTATCCACTACTGATTTCATAGAGGCAAAAGTAAGACCGACCCGCTTAGACTCCAACATAAAATAATAATATCAATAAGACAACAATTATTGTTGCTCACATCCAAGAAGCATGCATGGACACACCGGTCCCATTTTCATCAGAAAGTATCACCTCTCCTTTATGATAACGCGGACCCGAAGCGATATCGTTACGGATGAGCAAGGGCCCATCCATATCCACATAATCTAACAAGGGTAATAATTGACTGATCGCTGATATACCCACAGATGACTCGGTCATACAACCTACCATTACTTTTAATCCTAACGATTTGGCTTGAGTGATCATTTTTCGGGCTACAAATAACCCACCACATTTCATTAGTTTTATATTTACGCCATGAAAATGGTCTTTACAACGTACTACATCAGTTACTTCAATACAACTTTCATCGGCCATGATCGGTAAGGTGCTGTGTTTGTAAACTTCAGTCATCCCCTCCCAGTCTCCAGCCGCAAGAGGTTGCTCAATAAATTCTACACCTAAATTCTTAAATGACCTAGCATATTCAATGGTTTGGGTTAATGTCCAAGCACAATTGGCATCTACACGAAAAACGGCATCCGTTATTTTCCGAAGAGATTGCACAACTCTCAGATCATCATCAGTACCTAGTTTTATTTTATAAACGGGCCACGGAAAAGTCTTGATTTTTTTGGCCATTATTTCTAGGTCATCGATTCCTATCGTATAATTAGTCAGAGGTATATTGGAGTAATCTAAACCCCAATATTGATAGATCGGAATCCCATTGAGTTTCCCAAACAAATCATGTGCTGCAACATCCAAAGCACACATCGCAAAATTATTGCCTTGAAAAAAAGATGATACATCTTCAATAAATACTTCCAAGGACTCAAAAGAAGATTTTTCAATATAAACCCTATTTTTCTCTAAAATTTCAATGATGGATCCTAAGGACCTTTGATAATACTTACTGGCTGTCGCTTCTCCAAAACCCATCCTACCATCATGCTCCAGTCCTACAATTAAGGTCTGCTGAATATCTCGCTGATCATGCGCTATTTTGAAAGTGTCATGTAGATGAAGGTCAAAAACCTTGTAATGTAATTTCATTTGATCAGTTTTTTAAGAAAATTAGTAATAACAGACCACATCTTACTCTATCATCTAAGCAAAGATAATAGATACAAATTCCATAACCAGCATCGGCATGGAGTGCTAAATGATCATTGCTTCAGATCACAATACATCCTGAAATATAGAGATACTGTCATAAATGTTAGCCAATCTCTCAAATAGAAAGCTTCACTATTATCTACAAAAGACTTCTTTAAAAAAATATCAATTAAATTCAGTTCACATCTTCAGCCGTCATTAAATAAGAAAAGAGATCAATGACTTCATTTTCTGACAGCTGATCAAGTAATCCCTCCGGCATCATAGACAGCTCAGAAACATCTCTAGACTGAATACTTGATTGACTGATAACTACAGGTTCTTGACCAATTACCCGGAGGGTGAGGTTGCGCATATTTTCATTGATCACATTGCCCAAATACGTTCGGCCATCTGTAGTTGTCAAGGTAATGAGCTTGTAATCATCTTGAACCACACCACTTGGATCCATGATATTACTGAGTAAATAAGCCACATCAGTACGGTTGGATCCTGTCAATTCAGGCCCAATATTGCCTCCATTGCCATACAAATTATGGCAAGAGGCACACAGGTTATGAAACCATTGTTTGCCTTTTAGAAGATTTCCCTGGGCCATTCGTTCGGTGGTTAACCATTCTTTATAATGCTCAATGGCGCGTAAATTCTCAGAGTTTTCTTTCTGTAAGGGTCCCCAAATCTCTAAAAAACCGCTACCTACTACCCGACGAAGCTGCCGTGCAGTATAAGGAGGAATATCGCGTTTAGGAATTTCCTCACTCTTAATAGCTTCTGCCAACATCCAACCCGAATAAGATCGAGCAGCCAATGTTTGAATCGTTTCTTGTCGCTCCAATGCATCATAAGATGGATAACCGGCCAAAATAAGTTCTACCAAATGACGACCTATGTCTTCATTAAAGGAAGCAATCGCTTGAATAGCAGCAATTCTCAATACAGGCACTTTTAATAGTTGTGGTATTTTTTGAGCCAACAGCGGTTCCTGATTTGCTGCTAATTTTTTAATAGCAGCAATTCTTTGCAAATCACTAACATTGTCTTGCTCCAGCTGCTTTAAAAAGAATTGATTAGCTTCTAAATCTCCAAATTTCTGAGATATATTCAATGCCATTTCTGATAATTCAGGATCATTTTGAAGAGATGCATACAACGGTTCCCAATTTTTGGGCGCTGACATATTCGTTTGTCCCTCTAAACCATCATACGTACCCTGCAATAATGACCGCCTTGCCGAGCCTGTTTTTGTTAAGCCATCAAAAAGTATTTCAAGTAATCCTGCATCCACCAATCTTCGTGCAATGTGATTACTAATGAGCTCAATGTTAGTTTGATAAGCCAATTCAAGAGCCTTTTTTGGCTGCGCTGCAACCAAAGGTTCTATGGCAAACCAGATCATCTTGGGAATATTGTGATCTTGATTGTCCTTTTGATTCGTTATCAGTCCCGCGGCCAGATCCCACCTTTGATTTGGATCAATTCTTTGCATCGCTGCTGCTAAATATAACCGTACTACCGGAGAAGGATCATCACCCATTTCAATCAATCGACCAATCACTCCTCGACTAGGTGGTTCTTCACATAGAAATTGAATGGCCCATGCCCTTACATATTCGTCATCATCTTTCAGTGCTGAGATCAGCACCTTTTCGGTAGCTACACCTACAATCGCTTGAGTCCAAAGGGCGCGTAAACGATGATTTAACTGCTCGCTCATTGTGAAAATAACATTCAAACGATCTTGTGCCTCTTGCGAAATAGCTTGACTGCTAGACCTCCCTTGAAGAATTACTCGAGCGCGACGGGCATGCCAGTCACTTTGACTGCGTTGTAGATTCACAAGTTCAAGATCTGATAATTTTCGAAGATCGTCATAACGGCCTTCCCAATCTTTAGCTAAGGACTGTTTAGGTGTAATCCTAAAGACTCTTCCAGTCTCCTTATGCATAATTTCCTGCCCACAAATATCCGCATCATGCCAATCAAGGACATAAAGGCCTCCCTCAGGCCCTATTTCCAAACTAAATCCAATCCATTGCGCATTATTTGCAGATAAGAAATCTTCATTATGAGAAGCCCTATATCCGGAACCGACAGCGTGTAGCTCATCTGAGAGTATGGCATGCTCATGAATGTTGGCCATAAAAATTTTGCCGTTATGCTCATTTGAAAATGCATCAGATTGATAAATTCGCGCCCCTCCGTGGGCACTCCTGTGCCGATGGTCAACAATGGTCTTAATGTCTTCATAAACATAAGGATTGAAATGCTGTCCGCCCTGACGGTGATAAATACCGCCGGGCACCACATGAAACAAATGGGGTATCACACAGGCACTGATGAAAAGTTGTCCCATGGCATTGTGATCTATTCCCCAAGGATTACTGAACCCATGAGCCACCACTTCAAATTGCTTTTTGATTGGATGATATTTCCATACTCCGCCATTTATATCGACACCTTCTTCCTCTAATAACCCTTCAGGAAAAGATTCTCGATGACCGTATAGCTTCGTCTCTTTATTCGGTTTTCTTATTTTAGATGGGGTAGCAAAACCCTCTAATCCATAGAGCCATCCATCAGGACCCCAATGCAAGCTATTGATCGTTTCATGACGGTCTCTGATGCCCCAACCGGTCAATAATATTTCTATTTCATCCTTATCCGCTTTATCATCACCATCGGCATCTGGTACAAATAATAAATTGGGCGGAGCACCCAAGAACAATCCATCAAAGCCTACCGCTATGGCCGAAGGGAACGCAATACCTTCCAAAAATACTTTAACATCATCCACAAAGCCATCTTTATCAACATCTTCTAAAATCAATATTCTACTGTCCCCAGAATTAGAAAAACCATGGCCCCTACTTTCATAATCCCTGTTTTCAGCTATCCACATACGACCCTGATCATCCCAACAAAAAGCCATGGGCTGGGTAATCATAGGTTCGGAAGCAAATACATTCACCTTAAAATCTTCATTTAACGTCATCTCATCTACTGCCTCTTTGGGATTTAAAAACTTTTCTTTATAAGCTTCCTCTCGGGCCATATCCCAAAGTTGCGTGGCATAAGGATAAGAGTTGCCACCCCATTCCACCCATAGCTCTGTGAGCTTAATCCCATTGAGTGTACCCGTAAAAACAATCATCCGATATTGAATAAGCTCAGTGGTACCCTTAGAAATCTGCCAATCTCCATTGATAGCTCGACTGGGACCTACACCAAATTGATGATCCACGCGCCAAGCAGTTGGTGATCCAGCATTATTGGGGTGATCCAAAATGGCGATATGCACCTTATCCTCTCTGCCTTTTACCTGCATACCCACATCTAGCCAAATAGATTTTTCACCTTCAGCAGCTTGATTCTTTTGTCTTGAGGCATTCATCACTTCAGCGGGCATTCCTTCCTGCCAAGGCATACGCAAAAACATCCCACCATATCCAAACTCATTGATGACTACCTCCTCAACAGCATCTCCCAACCACTCCTGGTCTATAATGTATTTCCCATCAACAATGTGCATGGACCACTTTTGTGTTTCAACCATGAGTGTCTTTCCCTTATCGTCCAACATATTGTATACCGTTTGCCATGACACGTAATCACCTCGAGCTTTTAATACCGATGCAGAATCCAATTGCCAGTATTGGTCCCCCACATTATGAAAATAATCTCTACCAACTGCCTTTTTGATTATATCAATTTT
>NZHT01000068.1 GCA_002691385.1 Flammeovirgaceae bacterium
CAAAAAAGATCCTAAGGTAAAAGCAGAAATATTGTTAAAGAGGTGTATGCCTGCTATTATAAATTGTCCTATCATTAAAGGCAGTACCACAAAGGAGACTTTTTTAGTATATTTATCATGCCAAAGCTTAAGATTTTTTCGCTCAAAAAACAGAAAGCTTGGATATATGACCAGTTGTACAAGCCAAATCAAAACCAGTGTCCCTATGTCAAACAGAAGCCGGATTAAAGTAATGCTCATTGGACGAAACGGAAGCTTAATTTTCCTACGTTCCAGGCCCAAAAAATCAATAATGGATGAACAATTATCAATCTGAACCAACCTATCCATGGATCTAAGCAGAAGCCATTAGGTACACAAGATCCTATTCGAATGAAATAGATGTGGGAGGGAATGAAGAAAATTAACAATGTAACAATACCCCATGCTCCAATTTTTAGATATTTAGGGGATAATATAAGTAATGAGAGGATCATTTCCAAAAGGCCGCTTAGCATATTAATCCCATACGGATAGGGCAGATAATTTGGAATTAGGCCAAAATAAAAATCTGGATTTATAAAATGATTCACTCCAGCTGATAAATAGAACAGGAAGCAACTGTATTTTAATAGGAGATACATTTTTGTCATCAAATGATATTTAACGAGATTCTTTGTAAGTCATTTTTAAGATATAAAGAAAGGGAATCCACCATATAAAATCATTGGTAATCAAGATATAAATAAATTCAAAAGGAACGTTGTCTTGAAAGTAGTTGATGAAGAAGCCGATAGGCCCAAATAGTTTACCTAAGAAACCAACTAATACGATAGGCCAATGCCTAATGGGGTCATATGATGCTAGCCAATATCCTATACCATATACGCCAACAACCATACCCATGCCTTGCCATATCATTGGGTGATTGAGTGGTTCTATACCTGTAAGGATGAAAAATTGGTTGGGGTATATAATTACCCATGATCCCCAACATAGGTTATAGAGGGTAGCTAGTTTAAGTATGATTTTCACTAAATGACTTTACAAAAAAACTAAGGCTTGAATAAAAAGGTTCACCTATCATATGTCTCCATCCATATCTAAATACGGAAGTAACCAGAAGACAAAGAGCATAAAAAAAGCCTGTCATTAGAAGACAGGCTTGCAAAGTATTTCGAAAAACTTCTTAGGAAATTTTGACGTTTACTGCATTCAAACCTTTTTGGCCATCCTGCACATCATAACTTACTTTGTCGCCTTCACGAATTTCTTCTGTCAAACCTGTTTGGTGAACAAAGACATCTTTTCCACCTTCATCAGGCGTGATAAATCCAAATCCTTTGGTATTATTAAAAAACTTTACTGTACCACTACTCATAATTATTTGTATTAATTTTGACAAAAATAAGTATTTTAAAACAAATGCCATAATTTTTTTTAAAATTCATTCAAATCGTCTATTCAACCGTGTAAAAGACAATTATTTGAATGATTCAATCTTTCAAAAATGAATTGAAAAACAAATTTTTGATTTTTAGTCTCATCTTTAGATACTTTTTTTTGTAGATTGAACTTAAAATAAATTTTAAGCGTGACGGTTAATTTTAAATTAGGTGTACAAATTAAGTGAGATTTGCATTTAACTAGGGCATAAACCCTCTTAACTCTCATGATTTTTTTGGAAGAATAGATTGTTCAACTTATTATAAGGTTGTTGAAAATCTCAATCGACTTTATGCAGTCTCTGTTCTAAAAGTTGTGTTCATTTTTTAAATGATAATGGGTAGTTATTGGATGTTCAAAATAATTAATTTCAATATAAGAAAAAGTGTTTATTTATATCTCATTATTATCCTTATGGTGGGATGTGGCAGTCCGGAAAAGACAAATATAAAATACGGAAGGCCTAACATTATTTTCATCATGTCAGATGATCACGCATACCAAGCCATAAGTGCATACCAGGGTAACTTAATAGTAACCCCGAATATTGATCGAATTGCCCAGCAAGGAATGCTTTTTACTAATGCTTGCGTTACAAATTCAATATGTGCCCCGTCTAGGGCTACTATTCTTACAGGAAGGCATACGCATTTGAATGGGAAAATAGACAATAGGTTACCTTTTGATACTACCAACGTTACGTTTCCAATGCTTTTCCAGAAAGCTGGTTATCAAACGGCAATGTTTGGGAAATTACATTTTGGAAATAACCCGAAAGGTATTGATGACTTCCTGATTTTACCTGGGCAAGGTAACTACATCAATCCTGATTTCATTACCCCAAAGGGGGATACTACTATTATAGGTTACGTTACTGACATCATTACGGACCTTACCCTAAATTGGCTTAACCAAAAAAGAAATCCTAAAAAACCATTTATGCTGATGTACTTACATAAAGCACCTCATCGACCTTGGTGGCCACGTGCCGATAAATTTAAAGAATTTAGTGAAAAGAATTTTCCAGCGCCTCCGACCCTTTTTGATGATTATAAGGGTAGAGGGTCAGCGGCAAAGGAAGCTGAAATGAATCTTTTATATGATATGAAGTATGGCCATGATGCCAAAATTAGACCAGAAACCATAGCTGAAATGGGGGGTGTACTACCGGAGGTACCGGCAATAAATTGGAATGGAGTAGATGGATTTTACGGGAATTACCATCGCGCAAATGAGGCACAAAAAGCCATATATGATCCTATTATAGATTCAATTAATAATGCGTTTAAGGAGCATTGGCCCAGTATGTCTAGGGAGGATAAAATGCAGTGGAAGTATCAAAGATATATGCAGGATTATTTAGGAACTATTGCCTCGATCGATGATAATGTCGGTAGGGTATTAGATTATCTCGAACAGACTGGATTGGATCAAAATACAATGATTATTTATACTTCTGATCAAGGATTTTATTTAGGAGAACATGGTTGGTTTGATAAAAGGTTCATATATGATGAGTCTTTTAAAACCCCACTTTTAATTCAGTGGCCTGGTCATATTGTCCCTGGAAGTACAAACGATGAAATGGTTCAAAACTTAGATTTTGCACAGACTTTATTGGATGCAGCAGGTATTAAAGCTCCAGGTGATATGCAAGGAGAAAGTCTTTTGCCTTTGTTGAATGGTGATAATAATTGGACCCGTGAGGCCGTTTATTATCATTATTATGAGTATCCTGCCGTTCATATGGTGAAAAGGCATTACGGTATCGTTTCTAAGACTTATAAGTTGATTCATTTTTATTATGACGTAGATGAATGGGAGCTCTATGACAGGATGAGAGATCCATCAGAATTAAACAATGTATACGATGATCCTGCGTATGCAAGCATAGTGACTCAATTAAAATCTGAATTAAAAGACATGAGAATAAAATATCAAGATTCTGAAGCATTAGATCAAAAATTCATTGATGTTTATCGTGATAACGGTTGGCTAGAATGACTACTTTTTTAAATGTTTTTCTTATGTTTTGGTGAATCAATATTGATTGTAAATTATGAAAAGACCTTTGCGAAGTTTTTTATTAATATTGATTTTCCTTTGCTTCATCGCATGTTTTTTTAAAAAAATTACATATGACCTTGATTTCTGCTGAGACTTTTGATACTTTATTGGATGGTCAAGAAGTGAAGTTATATACTCTCAAAAACAAATCAGGAGTAAGCACTCAAATCACTAATTTTGGTGGAAGAGTGGTGTCTTTATGGCTTCCAGATAAAACAGGTCATTTTGATGATGTAGTATTGGGGTTTGATAATATGACTGCATATCTAAAATCTAAAGAAAAATATTTTGGTGCTTTGATCGGCCGGTGTGGAAATCGTATTTCAAAGGGACGTTTTGCATTGGAGGGGCGTACTTATGATTTGGTGAAAAATATTGGGGAAAATCACTTGCATGGTGGAATCAAAGGATTTGAATCTGTTGTTTGGAAAGTGGATTTAATTACCCAAAATATGATTACCTTGAGNTANTTTTCATTACACATGGANGAGGGATATCCNGGAAATTTNACGGTGAAGGTTGAGTATCAGCTCACAGATGAAAATGAGCTCAAGATTAGGTATTTTGCACAATCTGATCAATCTACTATTATCAATCTTACGCATCATTCTTTTTTTAACCTAAAAGGAGCCGGAAATGGTGATGTTAATGATCATCTTATGGAAATTAATGCAGATTATTTTACACCTATAGATGATCAGCTGATTCCTACAGGAGAAATTCGAAAAGTAGTCAATACACCTTTTGACTTTTTATCGCCTACAAAAATTGGGAGTCGATTAGATGAGAAAGACGAACAGTTGAATTATGGGTATGGATATGATCATAACTATGTATTAAACTCCTCCGATTCAATAGAGAACTTTGCCGCTAGAGTTGTAGAACCACTTTCCAAAAGAACACTCGAGGTATATACCAATCAGCCGGGCATTCAATTTTATGGGGGAAATTTTTTAGATGGTACAGTTAGGGGCAAAAACAACAAGAGGTATGAATATCGTGGCGCTTTCTGTTTAGAAACTCAGCATTTTCCTGATAGTCCTAATCATCCTCAATTCCCCTCAGTAACATTACAAGCAGAGCAATCTTATTATTCCATCTGCGTTTATAAATTTGGTCTCTTGTGAAGAAGATAATAAAATCTTTTTTGAACGTTTTTAATCAAAAAAAGGTAAACTTAATATGAGAGTTATTTTATTCTTTTTTTTTGTTGCTTTTTTCTTATCGATTATAATTTCATGTAATGAGTCAAGGAATAACAAGTTAATAGTTATAAATCAGGAAGATGGATCATACATTAAGTTGAGAAGTGAGTGTATACAAATTATTCAAACAAGTTCTTTCGATTTTGAGATTGTAGATTCAGAAAGTTTAAGGCTCGGAGATTCACTATGGAAAAATAACGCTTTAATTATATTTTCAGATCCTCAAATGCTGAATCCACAATGGCAATCAGATATTCAAAGGTACGTTCAAACTGGAGGGACGCTATTGATGCCAACCGATACTATTAATTCATATTATTGGCCTTGGTTGTATCAGGCGCAAATCAAAAAAGGGAGGAATTATGATGGAGGGGAAATTATTTTTTTTCATGATTCAACTAACTTCAAAGCATTGTTGAATAGCTCCTTAGGGATGCAGAGTATTCAAGCTGATCAAGTTAAAAGTCGGCAAGCGCCTAATAACAGTAGATTTACAAAAATAATTTTAGACGGGGAGGTAAATGAGCCCATGGAGCTTGCTGTACTTCCAGGTGGCCGTGTTTTGTTTATCGAAAGAGAAGGTAATTTTAAAGTTTATGACCCTGAGATGCGGACTACCAAGCTACTACATACCTTTGATGTAAGTACTGAGGGTAATTATGAGGACGGAATGCTTGGTTTAACCATTGACCCGAATTACAAGGACAATAACTGGATATATATTTATTATTCACCGAAGGGTGGGCGTCCCAGACAAAATCTTTCAAGATTTGTTTTGGCTTATCAGGATAGCCTTTTGTTGCAGAGTGAAAAAGTCATGCTTGAAGTAGCCGTTCAACGTGAAACTTGTTGCCATTCAGGAGGGTCTTTATCATTTGGGCCTAATGGAAATTTGTTTTTAAGTACCGGTGATAATACGAGTTCTAAAGAGTCAGATGGATATTCCCCCTTGGATGAAAGAATAGGTAGGTCTCCTTTTGATGCCCAAAAGGGAGCTTCAAATACTCATGACCTTCGAGGGAAAATATTAAGAATAACTCCAAAGAAGGACGGTACCTATACAATTCCTGGAGGGAATTTGTTTTCCCCTGATGGCACTGAAGGTCGTCCGGAAATCTTTGCCATGGGCTGCAGAAATCCATTCAGATTCTCAGTTGATAAGAAGACGGGATATGTATATTGGGGAGAAGTGGGTCCTGATTCAGGAAAAGATAGTGAACTCGGACCCCAGAGTTATGATGAGTGGAATCAAGCAAAAACTCCGGGTAATTATGGATGGCCTTATTTTGAGGCTGACAATAAAGCATATCCCATGCTCAACTTTGCAACCAATGAAATTGGACTACCGCAAAATCCCCTTCGTCCTCTCAATGAGTCTCCTAACAATACCGGTGCTAAAGTATTGCCCCCTGCTAGATCTCCCATGATTTGGTATCCTTATGGGGTATCAGATAAATGGCCAATGT
Organism: Flammeovirgaceae bacterium; assembly: GCA_002691385.1. Classification (GTDB taxonomy): domain Bacteria; phylum Bacteroidota; class Bacteroidia; order Cytophagales; family Cyclobacteriaceae; genus UBA4465. The sequence continues at coordinate 6,164 of NZHT01000068.1, forward strand.
TGGGTAAGGGATCACGTAGTGCCATGGCAGGGCCAATTTATTATGAGCCTAATACACCCTCTAAAACTGCTTTTCCAGAGTATTATGATGGTAAATTGTTTATATATGAATGGGCGAGAAGTTGGATAAAAGTGGTATCTTTTGATGAAGACTGGAGCGTGATAAAAATTGAACCTTTTTTGCCGAATGAAAAGTTTAACAAACCGATAGATATGGAATTTGATCAAAATGGGAACATGTATTTATTGGAATATGGAGCCAATTACTTTGCTAATAATATCGAAGCCAAGCTTGTCAAAATTGAATATAATAGAGGGAACAGAATACCTCAAGCCTTCATTCAAGCCACTAAGACAAAGGGAGCAGCTCCTTTTAGCGTTACCTTTTCAGCTAGTCAATCCTATGATTATGATTTGAATGATACATTGGTTTTTGATTGGAGCATAAGTGATGGGCGCAAATTCAGTGGCGAAAATATTAGTTTGACGTTTGATTCCATTGGGATCTATGAAATTGTCCTGAAAGTGATGGATCGTAATGGAGGAGAGGCAACCTCTTTTTCACAGGTTAGTGTAGGAAATGCACCTCCAGAAATTGATTTAAGAATTGAAGGTAATCAATCGTTTTACTTTGGTGAAAGCAAACGAAATTATCATATTGAAGTTGCTGATTTGGAAGATGGATCGTTGTCTGCAGGAACAATAAATTCTGATGAGATAAAAGTTAATTTTTCTTATTTACCCGGAGCTCATGATTTGGCCCTCCTTGGAGAAGCATTCTATGAAAATTCTAATCTCCCAATAAAAGGGAAACAATTGATTGAGGGTAGTGATTGTAGTTCATGTCATGCGATGGAGTCAGCTTCAATTGGACCAAGCTTTAATCAAATTGCTGAAAGGTATGAAAGTAGTTCAGCCAACATTTCTATGTTGGCTATGAAAATTATTCAAGGAGGTAACGGAAATTGGGGCCATAGTTTGATGGCAGCCCATCCAGATTTATCAATTAGTGATGCTGAAAGTATGGTTGAATATATTCTCGCTGTCAAGGATAAAAATTATTCATCGAGTTTACCTGTGGCAGGAACATTTCTGTTAAGAGAATCTCAAAACAAAGCTGATAAAGGCATATATGTTATTTCAGTTGGCTATAAAGATCATGGATATGAAGGAATTCCTTCTATTGAAGCTTCTAAAATATTGTTTTTGAGAGCCCCGTACATACAGGCTGAGGATTATGATGTATTTAAAAATGTAGAACAGCAAAGACCAAATGGTGGATCTTTTGCTTATGTAAGTAGCTTAAGAAATGGATCATATGTTGGATTTGATAATATAGACTTGAATGGAATTGGCGAAATTTCAATCAAGGTAATGCCTATCTCTGGAGGGAAAATAGCTCTTTTTCAAGGCGGACTTGATGGAGAACCTTTGGCTGAATTATATATTGCTAGTTCTGATAAAAGTCCAAGTTGGGTGGAAGAAAACTTTGTTGAATATAATTTCACCATTGATGCAGTAAGTGACGCTTCAGAAGTCCTTTACTTTTTGTTCAGTGATGCTGATAATATGAAGGTTGATATGAACTTGGATCAAATTATTTTTAAGCAGAGATAGTTTTGTACCGTTCCAATAGGTTCTTTGTTCATTGGTATAAAATATGTATGTGATATATTAATTTATATTAATTTCACCGCGTGAAAAAGAGAGGTAGTATAGCATTTTTCTTTGCTCTGACTAGTATTCTTTTTGTTGAATTGGTTGCACAGAACAAGCTGAATTTACAAGAGATTTATCAGCTTAGCATCGGTCGTACAACCGAAAGGATAAAAATTGATGGATCATTAGATGAAGAGGTTTGGAAAACCTCAGCAGTGGCTACTGATTTTTGGGTGAGTTTCCCCATGGATGGGATACGTGCTTCGCCAGAATTAAAAACCCTGGTAAGATTAACTTATGACGATGAATTTATATATGTCGCAGCGGAGTGTATCGGCCCAGGGCCGTACATTATTCAGTCTTTGAAAAGAGATAACCCCTTGTTTTGGAGAGGAGATGCTTTTGGTTTGGTATTTGACCCTGTCAACGAAAGAAGTAATGGTTTTGTTTTTGCAGTAAATCCTGAAGCGGTTCAAAGTGAATCGCTTATTACTGGTCAAACAGGACGTCGAGGCAATAGTGGATCTGTGAGTGGAATCAACGGTGCTTGGGACAACAAATGGTATTCAGAAGTTCAAATTCTAGAGGATAGATGGACCGTTGAAATAGCTATTCCTTTTAAGTCATTAAGGTTTGGCGATAAGCTCGAATGGGGAGTCAATTTTTTAAGAGGAGATGCAAAGAACAACAGTTATCATACTTGGTCGCCCGTGCCTGTCCAATTCAGAGGTGTAGATTTGGGATATACCGGTAAGTTGATTTGGGATAAAGCTCCTGGTAAGACTAAAAAAAACATATCAGCAATTCCTTATTTACTTGGTTTGGGGAAAAAAAATTTTGAAACAAATGCACTATTCGATCAGGTTCAAAGGGTTGGATTAGATGCTAAAGTAGCTGTGACTTCCAGCTTGAATTTGGATTTGACAATAAACCCTGATTTTTCTCAGGTAGACGTGGATGAGCAGCAGACGAATCTTACTACAGTTAATTTACGATTTCCAGAGCGGCGACTCTTTTTTCTAGAAAACAGTGATATATTTAGTGATTTTGGAATCCCACCCATGCGACCTTTTTTTAGTCGAAAAATTGGCTTAGATGAGGATGGGAATACGATTCCTATTCTATACGGAGCTAGATTAAGTGGTAATTTGAATAAAAACTTGAGGATGAGTCTTATGAATAGTCAGACCAAATCTGAAGAGCTTCCAGGCAATAATTATACTTCGTTTGCTGTTCGTCAAAGAGTATTTGAGCGGTCTATTATCAAAGGATATTTTCATAATCGAAAGAGGATGACAAATACAACTGTATTGCATGATGATTATAACAGTGTTGGTGGATTGGAGTTTGGTTATCGTTCTCAGAATGGCAAATGGCAGGGATCCGGAGGTTATGGTATAGCTTTTACCGAGGATGATAATGATCAAAATCATTTTTATAGTGCTTCTACTGGATTTGATGGTAAGGCATTTAACTTTTATGCCAATGTCTCGGGCGTGGGGGATGGTTATCAAAATGATTTTGGTTTTATTCCACGTAAAAACCATTACGATGCGATAGATGATACCACCTATATCATTGGATTTGATCATGTTTATTCAAGAATAGGCTATACTTTTTATCCTGATAACAATTCGATCAATCAGCATGGTATAAGATTAAGTTTTGTTGGTGATTGGACGGCCACTTCAAATGAGTTGATAGCTAAAACTTTTGATTTGAGGTATAATTTTTCCTTTGTCAATTCAAGCACATTATTGTTGACCTACAAGCATGAAGATGTCAATTTACTTTATCCTTTTGGTTTCACTGAAGATAACGCCCCACTCCCTAGTGGTATGTATAATTTTAATTATGGAGAGATCAAGTATCAAAGTGATAACAGGCGCATAGTGAATATCCGCTCCGGATTTCGCTATGGAGGCTTTTATAACGGCACTCGGCTCGAAACTTCTATTGCCGCTAATTATCGGGCGCAGCCTTGGGGAAATTTCAGTGTCAATTTCATTTATAATGATTTAAGATTTCCGGGTATTTATGGCCATCAGCCACTTTTTTTGTTGGGGCCTAAAGCTGAAATTTCCTTTTCTAGAAATTTATTTTGGACAACTTTTTTCCAATACAATACGCAGCGTGACAATTTCAATATCAATAGCCGTATCCAATGGAGGTACTTGCCAATGTCTGATTTATTTATAGTGTACTCAGACAATTATATGGTAGAAAATTTTGGACCTAGGAATCGTACATTGGTTTTAAAGTTGAATTATTGGCTTAATATTTAGGACTCAGTCTTCTTTTTTGAGGAATGGTATTGAGAAAATAATTTATGCTATGTTTGAGTTTTTTTAGTTAAATATGGGATTTAATTCTCTCCGTTTTCTTTATCTTCTTTGTTTTTTACTTCTTTCTAATGTGGTGTTTGCGCAAAACAATGCAGCAACTTACCAATTAAATATTAAAAAGCTGAATGAAATAGTTCGTCTGGACGGGATACTTGATGAGCCTTTCTGGGAAGATATTGAAACAGCTAGTGATTTTTGGATGAACTTTCCAGTGGGAGGCACTCTAGTTGACAATGAATTTCAAACCTCAGTAAAGATTGCTTACGATGATGATTTTATTTATTTAGGAGTTGAATGTTATGGAGAAGGACCATTTTTAGTTCAATCTCTGAAAAGGGACAATGATTCATTTTGGAATGGAGATGCGTTTGCAGTTATTTTAGATCCTGTAAATGAGCGAACAAATGGGTTTATTTTTGGTGTGAATTCCGCAGGTGTTCAAACCGAAGCATTGATTACTGGCGAACCGGCACGACGAGGAGGTCAGATATCCGGATATAATAAGGCTTGGGATAACAAATGGTATACCGAAGCCAGTGTAACTGAAAATGGGTGGACTGCTGAGATGATGATTCCGTTTAAATCATTGCGTTTTGGGGAGAAAGATCGTTGGGGCATTAATTTTGTTAGAATAGATGCAGCTAACAATGCCAATCATTCTTGGGCACCTGTACCCATTCAATTTTATGGAACCGATCTCGGTTACTTGGGACAATTGATTTGGGATAAACCGCCAAAGAATGAAAAAAGAAATATTTCATTTGTTCCTTACCTACTCGGAGATGCTTACAAAGATTATGATAGTAAGGGTGATTTTAGCCAAAGTTTTGCTTTGGGAATGGATGCTAAAATAGCTATTAACTCAAATTTAAACCTTGATTTAACGGTCAATCCGGATTTTTCTCAAGTAGACGTAGATGAGCAGCAAACCAATTTGACCACAGTTAATTTAAGATTCCCTGAGCGAAGACTTTTTTTTCTGGAAAACAGTGATATTTTTAGTAATTTTGGAACAAATGCTAAACCTTTTTTTAGTCGTAAAATAGGATTAGATGATGATGGAAACACCATTCCAATCCTTTATGGGGCCAGATTAAGTGGTAATTTAAACAAAAATCTTAGGGTAGGTCTGATGAATACACAGACTCAAGAGCAAGAACTACCTGGTAACAATTATAGTTCATTGGCACTCCATCAGAGAGTATTTAAAAGGTCTGTCTTAAAAGGATATTTTCATAATAGAGTAGGATATGCAGATGGCTCCGTCCAAAGAGATAACTTTAATCGCATTGGAGGACTTGAGTTCAATTATTCTTCTCAGGATAGTAAATGGCGGGCTATCGCGGGCTATGGATTGGCTTTTTCCAATGAAAATCAAAATGACAACCATTTATTCAATTTCTTTGGTGGCTATGGGGGTAGAGTTTTTAATGTATTTTTAAACATCAGTGGATTGGGCGATAATTATATCAATGATTTCAGTTTGATACCCAGGCAAAAACATTATGATGCCGTAGAGGATACTACCTACATACTAGGTTTTAATCATTGGTGGGCGACTATTGGATATAAGTTTTATCCGGAAAACACTTTCATCAATCAGCACGGATTTAGTTTGACCACCAATGGAGACCGAACAGCTACCTCTAATGAACTGATTCAAGATAAACATCAATTTTCTTATAAATTTTTGATGAAGAATACGAGTACTTTAGAACTTACTTATTCACATGAAGGTATTAATCTTTTATACCCCTTTTCATTTACTGATGAAGAGCCCTTGCTGGCACAACTGTATAGATTTGATTACGGTCAGATCAAATATGTAACAGATAAGCGTCGTGAAATTAAGTTAACGACTGGATACACTTATGGCAGTTTTTATAATGGTACCCGAACAGAATTTTCTCTGGCAGTTGATTATCGTGTACAGCCATGGGGAAATTTTAGTCTTAATTTTGTTCAAAATAATTTAGTATTCTCAGGAAATCATGGAGCAGAGAAGCTTTTATTATTAGGTCCCAAGGCTGAAATTAATTTTTCTAAGAATTTTTTTTGGACCACTTTTATGCAGTATAATACCCAAAGTGATAATTTCAATATAAATAGTAGGCTTCAGTGGCGCTATAAGCCGATGTCTGACTTATTTATTGTTTATTCCGACAATTATCTGGTAGAATATTTTGAGCCACGTAATCGGGCCCTCGTTTTAAAGCTAAATTATTGGTTTAATTTATAGGGTCATATGTTGATCAATAAGGATAAAGGCGAGCCTAATTGAAAATAGTTGATATGATAGTTTTATGGATTTTTCATAGATAATTCTAACGAATTAAGAAAATCTGTTATTTGAGATAAAAATTCTCTATTCATAGTTTTAATCCTTGTTTCATTAATTAAAAATGAAGAAAGTATATTTTTTTATTTTATTTGGTTAGAATGATTAGCTCAAAAAAAGCGATATCAGTTTTATACTTCATCTTGTTCATTCATTGTGGATTTTGTCAAATCTTAGATACTACCCTTGCCAATTTCCAGTATTATCAATATCAAGTACCAGAGGAGAAAGTTTATTTATCGACGGATAAAGAAGTTTTTGTTCAAAATGAACATTTGTGGTTTTCTGTCTTCTTAGTTGATGCGAAAACACATCAAACGAGTTCAATCAGCAAACTAGTCTATGTTGATTTACTGGGGCCAAAGGATCAAATCATTTCCTCATTAGCCATTGACATGAAATCCCATTTGGGAAAAGGGAGTTTCTTTTTGGCGGATAGTCTTTTAGCGGGGAATTACACGATCAATGCTTACACAAATTATATGCGTAATGGTTCCTCAGAATTTATATTTTCTAAGACGGTAGAATTTTTCAATTTAAAACGAAAAAGTACATTAAAGGAATCTTTTAGAAATGAAAAAGGAATCCATGTTGATTTTTTTCCAGAGGGAGGATATATTATTAGTGGAGTGCCTAATATTATTGCATTCAAGATCATTGATGACTCCGGAAATGGTTTGATTCATCAGGGTATGTTGATTGATTCTAGTGGCAATGAGATCATGGAGTTAAATCCGTTAAAATTTGGATTAGGAAAATTTCAATTTACACCAGAAAGTGGTCAGGACTACAGTGGATTTTTTCAGATCAATGGGAAAGAGTATTTTTTCAAACTTCCAAAAGCTCAGGAGAAAGGTTATCAGCTAACCGTTAGAAAGACTTTGACTAAAACCTATATTACAGTCAAGGGATCACCAGGCATGAGTTTTAAAAACACCTATTTATTGATGCATATAAGAGGCAATATCATTAAAGTTGTAAAATCGACTTTGGGACAAGAATTTATTTATAATTCGTTGGTTAATGATCAAGTTCCTTCAGGAATCATTCATATTACTTTTTTTAAAGAGGATATACCTTTACTTGAACGGTTAATTTATAACGAAATAGCAAATGATAAAATAAACATAGCTATTGATGTCACATCAAACATTAAAAAGCGGAGTAAGGTTAATTTTGATTTGAATGTTTTAGACCCTGACGACTTAAAATCTTCAGGTTCTTTTTCGGTTTCGGTTCAAAAAAAATCAACAGACAGAAATAAAATCAATATTGAAAATTATTTATGGTTGACTTCTGATTTGATAGGTAGCATTGAATCACCCAATTATTATACAAATGTAGCCAATTTGGATCGATTTGAAATGTTGGATTTGCTCATGTTAACCCATGGATGGCGAAGATTTGACTGGGACAATGTATTAAACAAGACTTTACCTCCTATCCTTTATTTTCCAGAAAAGGGATTTACATTGGAAGGGAAAGTTGTTCGTTGGGAAGATCGATCGAAACCGATTCAAGCTGATTTGTCAATGACATTTTTTGAAAATATTAATTTTCAATTAAAGACTTCTAGTAATGAAGCTGGTGATTTTTGGTTTGAAGGTTTACAAGTTGAAGATACCCTAAATGCATTGATTCAAACAGTTAACCCTAAAAAGGGTAGGAAAGGTAAATTAACAAACTCATTTATTGAAATAAAAAAAAAGACTTATCCTAAATTGAGGAAAAATCCTCCATCTAACAAAATGGAAAGTGAGATATTGTATCGTGATTATTTGGACGACATGTTGGAAATTGCTCAAATTAAAGCGTCATATGATGGAGATGTAATTTTCCTCGATGAAGTAGCTGTAGAATCAACCTTAGATCGATCTTCGAATCTGTTTTATCGAGAATATATGCTTTATCGAGAACCAGATACACGCTTGATTGTAGACTCTATAAAGACCGGATATGCAAATATTTTTGATGTAATTAAGGGGAGGCTTACAGGCGTACAGTTTAGTAAAGATGAAAATGGAAATTATCTTGCCTTGGTTAGAGGTGCTAACTCAATTTCTCTGGATAACAACGCAGTATTTTTACTTGATGGTCAGGAGATGTCATCCTCGGTGATCAGTACCATTAATCCAAATGATATTTCCCATGTTGATGTATTAAAAGGGACACGCGCAACCATTTATGGAACTCCAAATGGCGTAATCGCCTTTTATAGAAAGACGGGAAGATCAGGCGTAGCACTTGGTAATACTATGGGGATTTTAAATGTGGAAATGTATGGATATCATCAGCCAGATGAGTTTTATGTACCGAATTATAAAAACCCAACTGAAATAGAAAAGATAAGACCAGACAGGCGTGGTACGCAGTATTGGTGTCCAACTGTTTCTCTGAATCAGAATAAGGCAAGTTTTTCCTATTACACTTCAGATGATTCAGGAGACTTTGTCGTCTACATTGAAGGGCTAACCCATGAGGGTAGATTGATCCGATCAGAGGTCAATTTTAAAATTGATTAGTTCAAGCTTGGTATACCATTGCATTTATATTCATACCTGCCCCTACTGAGGCAAATATGATTTTGTCGCCTTTTTCGATTTGATGTGCATCTAATTCTTTTTTTAAAATTAGATCGAGCAGTGTAGGGACGGTGGCTACTGATGAGTTGCCAAGCCAGGAAATAGTCATAGGCATCACATCAATAGGAACGGATAGGTTTCCCTCAAGTTTATAGAGTCTATTGAGAATGGCATCATCCATCTTTCCATTGGCCTGATGGATGAGTACTTTTTTAATCTCACTCAGAGAGACGCCGCTTTTATGTAGGCATGCTTGAATTGCTCCAGGTACATAGTTTAGGGCATATTGATACAGCTTTTTGCCATACATTTTTAAATAAATACTTTCTTTAGTCCCATTCTCTGGTAAATAAGAATTTCCCATAAAAAGCATTTCTGAATGCTCTAAGGTGTCCGACCGTGTTTTATGGGCCAATATACCTATTGGCGTATTGCTTTTCTGAGAGGCCAAGAGGGTGGCTCCAGCCCCATCAGCATAGATCATACTGTCTCTATCATGAGGGTCAGAAATTCGCGAAAGTATATCTGCTCCAATAACTAAAACATTATGAGCGTCTCCCGATTTGACATAATAATCTGCTTGTATCATAGCTTGAAGCCAACCAGGGCATCCAAAAGGGAGGTCATATGCGATCGTATTTGGGTTTACAATATTCAATTTTTTCTTGACACGAGCGGCTAGACTGGGGAGGATATCTACTCCCATATTTCCATTCCTTAATTCGCCAAAATTATGAGCAAAAATAATATAATCAAGATTTTCACGCTCAACTCCGGAAGATTTTAATGCATCTTCTGCAGCCAACCAACCAAGATCAGATGTAGTCATATTATCGTCTGCATAGCGCCTTTGCCTAATGGTTGTAATTTGTTCAAACTTTTCAATGATTTCAACATTGGGCTCTGAAAATGCTTTGCCCGAAGCATCTGTAAAATGATTATTTAAGAAGGCTTCATTGGATATGATTTTGGTCGGAATATATTTACCTGTCCCGCAAATAACACTGTATGTTTTTTCTGACATGCCTGGTGAACTATAGTATGATTGATTACTTGACTCTCTTTTGAATCACTGAGATACTAATCTCGATGCTAAATTAGTATAAAAAACCTAATTATTTTAAAAAAGAGATCTCTCTCCATAGAATAATATTCCTAAATGATTTTGATTAGTCCTACAATGGAAATTTCTCTAAGTACTTCGCTACATGAAATCCTCTTTTTCTGACCTCTTGGGCATGTTTGGAATGTGTATTTAAGCTGGCATTGGTGTGATTTAGATGAATGAAGTGAATTTTATTTCTATCTTTTAAAGGCATAGAAGAAAATAAATTCATTGTTTCCCTCATAAAGGGGTGAGGAATTTCTGAAATATCTCTGTGATTGATTTCATTGCTTTCAAAGAAGCTGCCATCAATAAAAGCATAATCTACAAGAGCTATTTTTTGAGTGATATCTTCGTCCCATTTATGCCATTTATCAATATCAGGAATGAACAGTGCAATTTTATTTGGGCCCTCTATTTGATAACCTACCGTTTCTGAATATTCATCTCGATGTGGGACTAAAAAGGGTTTAACTTTTATTAGAGAATTGATTTGAAAATGAACTTGATTTGTTAAGGGTTGAATTTCAATATTTTTTTCATTAATTAATTGATTCCAAGGTCCATTTTTCTGCAAAAAATATTGCATTTTGGGCATGGCGAATACTGCTGTTTGAAGGCTATTGAAGGCTTCTTTACCTAAGTACATGAGCCCTGAATAGTGACCTATATGGGCGTGGGTTAAAAATATACCATTGGGAATATCATCATTTTGGAAAGGACTTAGCATATGCAATGCCTTGAGCTGCTTTGGAAAGTCTGGGGTTGCTTCAAAAAGGAAGCTTTGTTCATTTACAGGATCAACTAAGCCCAAGCAAGTTACTTTTCGTTGAGAATCAGGATTGTCCCAAAGTAAGGCACAACAGGATTTAGTACATCCAATATGGGGGGAACCACCATCTTGAACATTACCAAGAATCACTAGAAAAGGAACTGATTCACTATATGAGTCGATTTCAGGCCTTGTTAGTACATCCATTATTGGCATACAGACTAAGGACAAAAAAATGATTATTGACATATTTAAGTAGTTTAATTTATTAGAAGTATGAAACTAGCTAAAATTACGGCATAAAAAAAGGGGTAGTTTCAAACTATCCTTAAACTTAAATAAACAAAAAGAATTTAGTTTAATGTGATCATAATAGACTTTGCCATTAGTAGATAGTACAACTCCATCATGAGTAGTTATAAAAAAAAGTTTGGTATAAATTCTAATTAGCGCTTTGAAGGGAAAGCCGGTATTTCTGTTTAATTGATTGAGTTGATTATCATAATTTTGTTTTGATTATCAGAGTATATTTATTGCTTGTATGATATCTTTTAAAATCAGTCACTAACCGTTTAAGAATTAATGGCATGCTAGGAGATCATGGGGATACATATCAAGCTGATGAACTCTGTTAAATCTAGACTATTCGTTAGTGGTTATTTCATAAATGGTAGAAATTTGAGGAGTATTAATTGTTATTTGATATTAGCTTTGCATTTTTCTTTTATAAGTTTAGTTTGAAAAATGATTGAGTATTAAAATGGATTTGATTTTAGTTATTTGTGGGGCTTTGATTTCAGTAATGAATCCTTTGGGGACAGTGCCTATTTTTGTGGGATTAACGCAAGAGCATTCAACTCTCGAAAGAAATAAAATTGCCTTTTGGGCTTCTTTTAATGTTCTTGTTATATTGTTGATATCTTTTTTTGCAGGTAAATTCATTTTAATATTTTTCGGCATTACTCTAAACTCTTTGAAAATTTCCGGAGGGTTAATTATTATTTTTTCGGGATTTTCTTTGTTGACGGGAGCCTTTGCCAAATCCAAAGGAATGAGTAAGGAATCGGTACAAGAGGATATCAGCACTCGATCAGATGTTTCACTAACGCCATTGGCCCTTCCCATGATTGCAGGGCCTGGAACCATATCATTACTCATTACTTTCAATCAAGAGCATTCAGGTTTGGAGAATATTATGATTATCTTAGGAGCTATAGTTATTTCAACTCTTTTCGTGTTTTTGGTACTCAGAAGTTCCTTTGTAATTGTCAAAGCGATGGGAGCCTCAGGTATCAATGCCTTGTCCAGAATTATAGGCTTTATCGTAATCGCTATTGGAGTTGAATTCATTACAACCGCATTAATTAGTATTTTTCATATTAAATAGATTCACTTTCAGATACCCTTAAATTCTACACCTGTAAAGCAAAGGATTGCATATTAAGTTTGGGCAAAGATTTTCTTCGGGTGGAGATATTGAACTTTCTACTACACAATAAATCTATGGAATTTACTATGCTTAGTTATTTAAAGTTTGGAATAATGAATTATTATTTTTTGATTTTTGAAGATAGGGGCTCTTCTTACCTAACTCATCGACTCAATACATTATCCAGACACAATCTATCCAGTCCGTAATCATATGAAAAATCAAGCCTACTCCCATGATTCTAGTTTTTGCCATAAAGTAGATACTATATAGGTTACAATTGCCAAGTAGCTGTGAGCACATGAAATCTAAGGCTGTAGTAATCACTAACAAACACATCAGTAAATGATCTAAATCAACGGACATAGTCAGCAATAATGTGACTAATGGAGTAAAAAAACTATGTAATCAGACCTAGAGCTAAAATATGCAATTCGTAATGGGCGATGATTTGCATCAAAATCTCTTAACATTTACATACCAGATTTATTTTATAGATGTAGATGAGGACTTATTTGGATATTTTTTGGCGCATTCTTGTTTGATTTCACTAAATTTAAATAGAACGAAAGAATTGCACTATGAAAGCACTACTAAATATATTATTTATTTGTTCTGGCTTTTTAATTTTTGCTCAAAAGAGTTTAGATGATTTTCTTTCTTATTCATTCCCATCTCATCTCACGGCAGCTAAAGATATGGGTAAGATTGCATGGGTGGTCAATGAAAAAGGCGTTCGTAATGTCTACTCGGCTCAGGCTCCACAATACATAGCCGTTAAGGAAACACAGTATACTATGGATGATGGGATTGAGATCAGTAAGCTATTATTTTATGGATCTGATCTTATTTTTGTGAGGGGTAGTTCACCTAACAGGGAAGGGGAGTTCCCAAATCCATCCTTAGCTGCTGACGGAACTGATCAAGCAATTTTTTTATCTAGGGACAAAAAAGTCCAGAAACTAACGGAAGGTAGTGCACCCTTGCTTAGGGGAGAGTTGATGTATTTCATTAATAAAGGCCAAGTATATGAATATAATTTTACCGATGCGTTAGTCTGTAATCTCTTTACCACTAGAGGTGAAATAGGATCCCTTCGATTATCTCCGGATCAAAATAAATTAGCTTTTATCAGTAATAGAAGGGATCATGCCTTTCTGGGTATTTATGATTTCAACGATCAGAGTATAATTTATCCAGATCCTACGGTAGATATCGATAGGTATCCAGTTTGGTCTCCCGAAAGTAACCAGGTCGCTGTATTGCGTATGCCCTATGATCCAGGTTTAATATTCGTTTCTAAATTAGAGGCTCAGCCATTTTCAATTCGACTCATCAATTTTGAAGAGGGAAAAAGTAAAACCTTATGGAAAGCTGAGGAGGGTCAGGGGAGTGCATTTTATGGATTTTCAAGTGAGCAACAGTTGTTTTGGATGGCTAATAATGAACTTCTATTTCCATGGGAAAAAGAGGGCTGGTTACATTTATATTCCCTCCCATCTAAAGGAGGAAAGGCTAAGTTGCTAACCCCTGGTAATTTAGAAATACAGCATGTGAATCAATCGCCGGATCGATCCTCTTTTTTATTTTCTAGCAATCAAGGGGATATTAATCGTCAGCATATAGGACAATGGAAAGGCTCAAAAATAAAGCAAATTACCGAAGGTAAGGGGATTGAATGGTCACCTGTGATCGATGGATTAGGAAATAGTTTTGCTTTGGGTTCTTCCGGTCTTGAGCCCGCCGCTGTGAAGCGTTTGGAGGGAGGTAAAACACATACTATATTTTCGTCTGAAGATTATCCTAACTCGAATTTGACATTACCTGAGGCGGTTGTATTTTCAGCGGCGGATGGCATGAAAATTCATGGGCAATTGTTCTTACCTAAAGGATTAAAGCCAGGTCAAAAAAATAGAGCATTATTATTTTTTCATGGGGGATCAAGACGCCAAATGCTTTTGGGCTTTCATCATATAGATTATTATCATTATGCCTATGCGTTGAATCAATATTTGGCCTCGCAGGGATATATTGTCCTGTCGGTCAATTACCGTAGCGGTACCGGTTATGGTTTGAAATTCCGAGAAGCCCTGAACTATGGAGCGGGAGGAAACAGTGAATTCAATGATGTCCTAGGTGCAGGTCTTTTTTTGCAAAATCATCCAAATGTAGATTCCACTAAAATAGGCTTATGGGGAGGGTCTTATGGTGGATATCTTACGGCTATGGGATTAGCAAGGGCCTCAGACATGTTTGCTGCTGGGGTTGACATTCATGGCGTTATGAACTGGAATGTAATTATTAAAAATTTTATGCCTAGTTATGAGGCACTCGAACATCCTGATTTTGCTAAATTAGCTTATGATTCAAGTCCAATTGCCTACATGAATACTTGGCGTTCCCCTGTTTTGCTCATCCATGGGGATGATGATCGAAATGTCCCGTTCAGCGAATCAGTTGATAAAATCAAGGCTCTCCGAGAAAAAAAAGTCTACTACGAACAGATTATTTTCCCTGATGAGGTTCATGGATTTTTATTACATCAAAATTGGTTGAATGCTTATAAAGCTACTGTCGATTTTTTTGACCGTATGCTTAAATAGTTTTTATTTCTAAAAGGTTACTTTTAGGTGATCTTCTCTTTATTTTCAAGCAATACTTCATCTAAATTATATCCTTCAACACGCACAATTTCTTGTTTGGTTTTGTCCCAATCTATTCGACGACCTAGTTTGTAGGATAGGCCACCCATATGCGAGCTTATAGCCTCTTCAAATCCTTCTTTAATATTACAACTGGGGATTCCACCATTTCGAATACAGCTAAGCCATTCTCTTAGGTGTAAATGGGTAGAGTCCACACGTTTGCCATCTCTGTAGGTCCAAAGTAGTCCTTTATCAGCAAAATATTTAGCAGTGGCAGAAGTAACTCCATCCACACTTCCTGAGGCGGGATCATATTGATAAATTGGGATATTGGAATCCATTTCTTCTGAAATCAGTTTTTCTTTAAATTTGGTAGACTTACTATCCGCATATATGGTCAAACTGTTACCGACTTCCATCGTGGCATCATGGCCCATGAAAGCCGTTGTTCTGCCATATTGATTACCTAAAGTAGCACTGTAAACCATAGTCATGCCCTTTTCCTTCCCCGCCACTTGACTGGAGCCTGTTGAAAAATCAGGGAATTCCATATTTACCTGCATAACATCGGGCACATTTCTACCGTCTCTATGGGTGTAAATCCCGCCCGAGGCAACTACAGAACTGGGGATTCCCATTTTCAAAATACAATTTACTCGGTCATAATCATGAGACATAAGGTCTCCGGATAATCCTGATCCATAAGCCCACCATTTTCTCCAACGGAAAAAATGTTCGCTATTGAAAGGGACCATAGGTGCGTTTCCGATAAACTGCTTCCAATCAACGGTATTGGGATTGGCTTTTTCGTGAATGGGGTATTGCCATGCTCCATTGTCATCATTTCGATTTGTATTGGCTTGAATAAGTGAAACATGCCCAAGAATATTTTTGTTGACCACGTCTTGGGCGGTTAAGAAACTCTGCGTTTGCCTGTGCTGATGCCCTACTTGAAATACCACATTTGAGGCTTCTACGGCATCTTTTAAAGCATAAGTCTCCTTAATATTATGAGTCATCGGTTTTTCAACATATACATGCTTTCCTGCTTGTAGGGCAGCAATAGCAATGGGTGCATGCCAATGATCAGGTGTGGCAATGACAACGGCGTCAACAATATTACTTTCCACCAGTTCTTGATGTGTTCCGAATCTTTGAACTTTTACTTCGTCAGTACTAAAAGAGTCTATTGCATCCTGAGCACGCACGTCAAAAAGATCACATACGGCTGTGATGTGAACGTTGAGATGCTCTTGTTCTAAGAAAGAAGACAATCGGGTGTCCTTTGGATTCTTTTTGGCTGCTTCAGTCATACTTGTTAGCCAACTTTTTTGGCCAAAACCAAGTGCTCTACATAATTGAGGACCCCTAATGCCAAAACCGATGATTCCAATTCGAATGGGATCTCCAGCCATGGGCCCTGAGGGTGGTGGCGGGGAAGCATTAATATTTAATGTTTTTAAAATGGAATCCCTAGCTTGAGTATTATTGATTCCTTTGCTAGCACCTGCCCACCAGACACTTCCCACAATCGGTACACCTGCAATTCCTTTGAGTAGGTCTCTTCTCGACCAATTATTCTTTTTATTTTCTGACATGACTATTTGGTTTGGGGAGCTAAAAGAATTTTTCTCAATAAATTAAGTCCAAAATAAGAACCGGTAGGTATATGATAAAGGACAAAAAGTGCAGTTGCTTCAATTAGATTTTTATTAATGATCCAATAAGAGCCTTCCGTGCCAACTTGCGAAGCACCAGGTAATGCCGGATGTGCTATGTAGTAAATGAGGAGTAAGCAAATCCCAAAAACTGAACCAATTCTTTCGAACAAACCTAAAAGCAAGGAAAGACCCACCACCATCAGGCTGAAAATATTCAAATTGTCCACTAAATGAATCATTGCGTCACTTGAAAGCCATTGAAAGAGGGGCCTCAATAGTTCAGCACTTGACAGGTAAGCTTTGGAAGTCCATGCAGGATTATAGAGTTTTAAAACACCTTCATATAAAAAGTGCCATCCTATAAGGATACGTAGAAGGACAAGGCTATTGCGACCTATTTTGCTAAGATTAATGTCTGTTTCCATTAGTAATTACTGAATTAAATGTTTAGGCTAGCTTAATGAAAGTAAAGAATTTTTTAGTCCATAAATATAAGAAAATAAGGACTAATTCAAACCTAATAATTGACCCTAAAATAATTATTCTAATTTGGTTTAATCAAAATCCTTGTGGCGGTTGGTTATTTTAAAGTTAAATAAAGAAAAAGTTTTAATTTTGAATTTTTTAAGTAAGGCAAAAATATCTGAAATTAAGTTATCTGTTGGTGATAGGGACAAATAATCTGCTTGAAAAAACCTAGATTAAACTAACCTAATCAAAGCTATTTTAATTAATTTTTATCTTTTTTCATGTTAGTATAACTTAGGGAAAGTAATGGGAGGCAGAAGAGATTTATGAAATTTACTTTTTTATCGATTATCGAATTTAGAGTATAATTATTTTCTTTCATTTAATATAAAAATGATCTTTGATCTAGGAATTAATTGAAAAGGCTTATTCTGTATATAATTATTTTTTTGGTAGGAATAATATTTTCTATTTCGATACTAATTTTTGTATTTGACGAAAAATTACCTGATCCAGAAGGTACTCAAAAAGGCCTTTGGTTGGCTGAAAAAATGTCAAAAGCGATGAATAAATCAGCTTATGATAGCCTTAGTTTTATTTCTTGGCAATACGGATCCCATCACTATGATTGGAATAAGAAAGAGGATTCTGTCAAAGTCATTTGGGCTAATTTTGAAGTAAATGTATCGACCCGAACCCTTGAGGGAATTGCTTATAGAGGGGGTGTTATTTTGTCAGATGATCAAAATAAAAAATCGGTAGAGAAAGCCATTCGGTACTTTAATAATGATTCTTTCTGGCTGGTCGCACCTTACAAAATTTATGATCCTGGTGTTATACTATATAGTGTAAGTCTTCCGCTGGGTCATGGTTTGATGGTTACCCATACACAAGGTGGGTCAACGCCTGGAGATAGTTATCTTTGGCTGTTAGACGATAACTATTTTCCAAGAGCGTGGAAAATGTGGGTAAATATTCTTCCTGTAGGAGGAGTAAAAAGTGAATGGATGGGATGGCAGAAAAAAAAAGGTGCTTGGTTTCCAGGAAGTTTTGAAACACTTTTTTTCTATAAAAAGGAGGTTAAAAATTTAGTTGTTTATTAATGGATAAAGTTTCGACATATCAAAAAACTATTTTTGTTAAACGGGCAGATATAGATGAATTTGATCATGTAAATAATGTAATTTATGTCAAATGGGTACAAGATATTGCCAAAGAACATTGGCAGATCAGTGCTTCTCAGGAAATTGTAAATCAATATAAGTGGGTGGTGGTAAATCATAATATTTTTTACAAAAAACCATTAAAGATTCATCAAAAAGTATTTATAAAAACACAGGTTTTTGATAATGCAAAGGGTGCGTTGTGGGGGCGGATGGTTTGGATCTATGATGATAGTGAAGTTCTCATGGCAGAGGCCAATACCCAATGGTGTCTGGTCGATGCTCAATCTTTCAAGCCTAGGCGAATCACCGATGAGATTAAATCTGTTTTTTTAGCTTATGATTAAAAGTGTAGTAATTACGGGAGTATCGACTGGAATTGGTTATCAGCTTTGTGTTGATTTAATTTTAAGAGATTATTTGGTGTTTGGAAATGTAAGGAAACTGGAAGATGGTCAACGTCTTTCTAAAGAATTAGGCCTTAATTTTGTTCCTCTATATTTTGACATTACAGATCATCAGGCTATTGAAAAGGCGGCTTTAGAAGTAGAAAAGAAATTGATGGGGTCTACATTAACGGGGCTTTTTAATAATGCTGGATTGGCCATGGCAGGCCCATTATTACACCTTTCAGTAGCTGATTTAAGATACCAATTTGAGGTAAATGTGATAGGACTGATGAAGGTGACTCAGGTGTTTTCAGGTCTTCTGGGCACAAATATCCAGAGAAAAGGTACTCCTGGTAGAATAGTGATGATCAGTTCAATTAATGGTAAAATTGCCATACCTTTTATTGGGGCATATTGTGGATCTAAATTTGCCTTAGAAGGACTGTCTCAAAGTCTTAGAACTGAATTGAATATTTATGGAATCAAGCTTATTGTAGTGGGCCCTGGCCCTATAAAAACGCCCATTTTTGACAAAACTATATTGAAAGCGACTGATACGTTTAGAGACTCCCCCTATGAGCAAGCCATGACTACTTTTTTGAATAATTTTGTTTTGAAAACCATTAAGCAAGCCATGACTCCGGAAGTTTTGTCTCACCGGATCATTAAAATATTTGAAAGTACTGCGCCAAAGAATAGTTACATCATTACAAAACATCATTTCTTCAATTATACATTACCTAAATGGCTTTCTGTAGATTTTCTTAATGCATTTTTTGTCAGAACCTTGGGATTAAAAAGTCAGAAAAATAAGGATTGATTTATTATCTAATGACTTCATATATATTTTAGAAGTTGTCTAAGGAAACAAGGAATGAAAAATTTAATTTATTCTTAACCCATTGATTATCAATAATTTTAATTGAGCTGTTCTTTTCCTTGATTTGAGGTGGAAGATTACCCAGCGATTTGGAGGCACGTGCGTAAAAATCTTTTCTCAAGGGATGTTCATTGGCGCAGGCATTAAAAATTTCGTTCCACACTTGATTTGCAATGATTTTATCTATAATACTCACGCAGTCATCAAGGTGAATGAGGTTCACCGGACTGTTTGGATGAGTAAGGACTTTGTTTATAAACCAACGTCCTGGGTGTCTGCGCTGGTCAAATAGACCAGCAAGTCTAATGATGGTACTTGGGTTTCTTGCATTTTGAATTAATTGTTCAATGAGTAAAAGGGGATGTTCTGTATCTAAGGCATTTTTTTCATTTATGGGCTTTGGGCTAGGTAAGTATACGGCCGTAGAACTGGTATAAATTATTTTTACAGTTGATGGAATTACTTTGATCAAATGTTCGAAAGGTTTTATTTCATTTAAAGGAATCAGAATCACGAGTACATCTGTTTTTAAAAAGTCAATCCATTGAGATTCCTGACATGTAAGTTTGATAAGGTAAGGGATGATCCCTGCGTTTTTAATAATCTCCATTTTCTGTTGGGAAGTCGTGGATCCTTTTACTTGATGGCCTTGTTGGAGTAATCTTGCGGCCAAGGGTAAACCCAGCCAACCGCAGCCCAGGATGCTGATGCAATAATTGGGATCATTTATTTTAATTAAAGGCAATTTATTTTTTTAATAAAAGCAATCTGTTTTTTCATCTCTTTTGGCTAAATCAGCCATCTGAATAATTCCGTTCATGGCGATATAGACGCCTTTTTTCAACGTGTTTGCTGCACCAATGGCGATCCCAATATTTAAAGCAGCATCGCTATTTGCAAATCTTTCAGGTCGTAGGGCGCCAGTGAGGATAACCAGCTTTTCATTTAAATTTTTTTCTAAAAACTGCCCCGTCTCAATTAAAGTATCAGTGCCATGGGTGATAATAAAAATAGTTGAAGGTTGGTTTTCAATCAATGCCAATAAGTGTTTTCTATCTAAGAGATTAATTTCTAAACTGTCTTTTTTGAATGCTGTAATAATTTTATATGTAAAGGAGGGATTAATCTTTTCCAAAATTCTGAGAATGGCAGGGTCACCTATTTCAAAAGCCCAACCGCTTCTTGTTTTGGGATAATCTTTATCAATGGTACCACCTGTTTGAATGAAAGTTATTTTCAATGCGCTAAATGTATTTGATTAATTTTTGACACGATTGAATGAAAAAGCCTTAAGCATCCATTTTGGTAAAGGTTTATTTGCTTTTCTCGTCTTTAAATTTAAATTCAATCCTAGTTTTTTGACAATGGGGACTTTGTGGGTCTCAACAAATTCGATAAGGGCGCCATCGGGATCCTCAATATAGGAGAAAAAGCCAGCAGCTTCTCCCATATCGAAAGAAGCACCATCTTGAGCAGTACTGCTGTCAACAGTAAATGGGAATCCTTTGGCTTCGCATTGTTCTCTTAAGGCATCCATTCCTGTGATATCGAAACATAAGTGTATAAAGCCTAAATCACCCCAAAATCGATCTTCAAATATTTTATTTTTTTCTTTATCTTGGGATTCAAATAATTCTATTTCACTGGGTCCAAACATTTGAGAAAAGGCACCTGTTCTTGACTCAGAATGGGTGAGAATGGCCCGTTTGTATTTCCCTTCTTTTAGGGGAAGTCCCTGAAGATCAGCATATGTATCCTCGCCTTTATAGAGCACCTGATCATAGCTTAAAATATCTTTATAAAAGGAGATGGATTGGTCTAGGTCTGTACATCCGATGGACACACCATAAGTCGCTCCTGTATGCTTATTTTCGTTTTTGAACCAGGATTCCTCTTGCTCTATGATATCAAAAATGTTGCCATTCGGATCGCGTAGATAAAAATGCCAAACCCCTCTTGGATCGATCATTAAGTCACCCATTAATTTTAAACCTTCTGATTTAAAATATTGATAAGTTTTTTGAATATTTCGGGTACGGATTTTCGCACAAAATATGCCCAGATCACCTAATTGTATTTCATTTTTGGGTGGTTGAGGAGTTCGTTGAGTATACTGCCAAATCTCAAATCCACCACCGCCTTGCAAGTTGAGTGCCAAGGCGGCATATCTCTCACGAGGTTCACCTCCGGTGTAAGGAAGCATATAATGTGCAACGGCCGCATCTTCAAAAACACGAATGTCCATCCCAAAATATTTGCGGTACCATTTCCACGACTTTTTCAAATCGGTTACTCCTATGCCTATTTGCTGAATACCACTGATGACTACTGAACTCATTTTTTTAAAGAAATTTGTTGTTACAAAAAAAGGCTTTAAAAATATCTAATACAAATTCGTAAATTATTATCAAATTCGCCTTTAAATACGACCAATTTTTCATAATATAGCACGATAAATGGAGAGTTTTGTTGTGTCGGCACGGAAATACAGACCCTTAGGGTTTGAAGAGGTAGTAGGTCAAGGTCATATTACCACTACCTTAAAGAATGCAATTGAGCAAAATCAATTGGCACAAGCATTGTTATTTTGTGGGCCCCGAGGGGTTGGGAAAACAACTTGTGCCCGAATTTTGTCCCGAATGATCAATGGATTTGAAGTTCAAAATGGGGATGCAAACACGGCCAATTTAAATATTTATGAATTAGATGCGGCATCCAATAATTCAGTTGAAGATATTCGTAATCTCATTGATCAGGTTCGCTACCCACCTCAAGAAGGGAAATATAAAGTTTACATTATTGATGAGGTGCACATGTTATCCAATCAGGCGTTCAATGCCTTTTTAAAAACACTCGAAGAACCGCCTGTATATGCAATTTTCATTTTAGCCACTACAGAAAAGCATAAAGTCATTCCCACCATCTTGTCAAGATGCCAGATTTATGATTTCAATCGCATTGAAGTCGATAATATTGTGGGCCAATTAAAAAAAATAGCAAAGGAGGAAGATACTGCTTATGATGATGATGCCTTGCATTTAATTGCACAGAAGTCAGATGGGGCTTTGCGAGATGCGCTGTCTATGTTTGATTTGATTGTCACTTTTTCTTCAGACAAAAAAATCACTTATAAAAATACGATCGCCCATCTGCATATTCTTGACCACGACTATTATTTTAAGCTTTCAGATCTCTTTTTGGAGCAAAATCTGTCTGCCACCTTGATGCTGTTTGATGAAATATTAAAAAAAGGGTTTGATCCACATAATTTTCTGATCGGCTTGGCCCAACATTTTAGGAATGTATTGGTTTGTCAAAATCCAGCAACCTTAGTCTTGTTAGAAGTTTCAGAGAAGGTCAAAAATAAGTTCAAAGATCAATCTGAGGACTTATCTGCTTCATTTTTACTTTCGGGCTTAAACATCATTAATCAATGTGATCAGGGTTATAAACAGAGTAAAAATCAAAGGCTTCATATAGAGCTTTGCCTAATGAAGTTGTCCCAACTTGATCGAGCCTTCAAACTTTCAGCACCTCAAGAGGCATTAAAAAAAAAAGTTCTGACTTAAAGGGTCAATCGACACCTGATAAAAAAATCGATTCCAAGGAGATAGAGGATGAAAAAATAGAAAAGCAGAAAGGCCAATCTATGGTTAAAGAAGCCCCTAGTGATTCCTTGGAATTAAGCCCTGAGGGCCCATCTCTCAGTCAAGAAGAAACTGCTTTGATTTTCAATAAAAATAAACCTGAGCCACCTTCTAAGCATCAAATGGTCAAGGAAGATAAAAATGCTGACTTAGTGAATTTAAAAGCACCTGCTAAGCTTTCTTTAGAGTCAAAGTCTGAGATTGTATCCCCAACACAGAAACAGAAAGAGACTCCTTCAATTTTCAAGAAAAGGAAAGATCAGCTGGTCAAAGATGTTAGTGAAAAGATAGGGAAAAATGAAGTATTTACAGAAGTAGAACTTCAAGATGCCTGGAAGGATTTCATTGAATTTCGTAAAAATAAAGTGGAAAGTGAAATGGAGCAGCTTATCCTGACACGTCAAATAATTAAAAAAGGAACAAATGCTCTTATCAAATTAAATAGTTCTCTAGAGATTGCGATATTTGATCGAATTGAGGTTGATTTGGTTAATTTTTTAAGAGAAGCCCTATCCAATGATCAGTTGATCGTTAACAAAGAAATTAAAGAAGATCCTAAAAAAGACAAACTTTATACCAGTAAAGACAAATATGATTTTATGGTTAAAGAGCAGCCTTTGCTTCAAAAATTAAAAGACAAGTTAGGTCTGGATTTTGAGTATTAATTGTGGTAAATCTTGAGCTTATCCCCGATCAATACGACATCATTGGTACGTTTATTGAGTCTCATTAATTCCTTGACTGTCATATTATGCTTGGTAGCAATGCTATAAAAAGAGTCCCCTGCTTTGACTGTGTAAATATTCAATTTTTCCGATTTAGGTGTTCCTTTTTGAGTTGAGAAAATATATAGTTCTTGGCCAATGTTTAAGGCACTATTTTCATTGATTTCATTAAAGTTTCTTAAGTCTTTTACTGACATATTATATTTTAGAGCAATGGACCAAAGTGATTCTCCTTCCATGACAGTATGAATATTTTTGACTTTAGATATTTTTATCTTTTTGAGTGTAGATTTTTGAACAGTTTCAGCTAACTCCTCTGATTGATCTTCTTTGTCACTATTCCCAGCATTTATTTCTTTTTTAATGGTGATTTCATCTTTTTGTTCTGTTTTATGGTATTGAATTGGTGTTTTTTTTGGTCTTTTCCCATTGAGCCATAAAATCCTATCAATTTCTATTTTTTCCTTCGATGCGATGCGATTCATGGCCATTAATTTTTTGAGTCTTAAGGCATATTTTTGAGAAATGGACCAAAGTGTTTCCGATTTTTCTACGACATGAAAACCAAGTTTGGATTTCGCTTTTTTAGCTTCGAGATAGTAAATGGTATTCGCTTTAATTGAGTCATCAGGCCTGAGATCATTATGTTTGATAAACAGTTCAATTGAAACCCCTGCTTCAGCAGCAAGAGAGTTTAGATTATTAGATTTATTCGATATAATAGCCCCTAAGCCATTATATTTCAAGTACTTTGAATTTGCACCGTAGAGGCCTTCTACTATTTCAGAAGGAAATATTTTTTCTTCAATCTTTGTCCTTTCGACATGCGTTTTGGGTTCAATTTCCTTGACTTTATGGGCCAACGTTTTGTCTTTGACTTTTTGATGAGTTGGAATTAATACTGCATAAGTTTTGTCTACAGGAATTTCTCCAGATCGGATCCACTTATTGTAGGTTTTGATCAAATGTACATCAAGATCAAATTCCTTGGCAATATGGTCTAAGGTTTTGTTGGCCCCTTTGTTAAACTGAATCAGTGATAAGTTTTGAGAATGCTTGTCATTTACACGATTTTGAAACGCGATTTTATGAGCGATGAATTTCTTCACATACCAATGGGTAGAAGTATTAATTTCTAATTTTCTATCACCATATTTTGATTTGTTCATATATTTTCGAGCGCCCCCCATTCCCGCTTGATAGGCAGACATGGCATAAATCCAATTATCAACTAAAAAATTGTGTCTTTTAAGATAGGTAGCGGCTCCTCGAGATGAAGCGACGATATTTTTTCTTTCGTCTATCCGTTTGTCTACACGTAAGCCCACTTCGCGCGCTGTGAAATCTTTGAATTGCCAAAATCCAACGGCACCAGCAGAAGATATTGCATCGGATACCAATCCACTTTCTTGAATGGCAAGGTATTTGAAATCTTCAGGAACACCTTCTTCCTTGAAAACGCGTTCTATAATAGGAAAATAAAGGATCATACGATCCACTTTCATTTGGTAATACTTAGGACTGCTGGTAAGTGAATTGACTTGTTTCTGTATTTCATCCATGGCACTTCTTGACAAAACAAGCTTCATATTACCAAATTCAACTTCTTTAGTAACCAAAGGTGTACCATTGGAGAGAAGGGTGAGTGCATGTATAAGGCATATTATGAGTAAATTAATTCTCATTTTTTTCTTAAAATCATTATACCATCTCGAATGGGAAGTAAGAGGTTATCAACCCTAGCATCTCGGTGAACAAAATTGTTAAATAATTTCATGGACTTTGTTTTTTTATCTGTTTTATTTTCATCAGTAACTTTTCCATCCCACAACACATTATCGACAATTATAAAACTTCTGGGATTTAATTTAGGTAGCACCATCTCATAATAATTCAAATAATTCTCTTTATCAGCATCAATAAATACCAAATCCCAGTAGGCTTTAAGTTTTGGGATAATTTTAAGTGCATCACCAGTTTTCGAGATTATTTGGTGCTTGAAAGGTGATTTTGAGAAATGAGCTCTTGTTCTCTCAGCAATTTCTTCATTGTTGTCAATGGTAGTAATGATGCCATTTGAGGCCAATCCTTCAGCTAAGCAGAGAGTTCCATAGCCAGTGAAGGTTCCAATTTCAAGAATTTGTCTAGGTTGTAGCATATGGCTTAAAAAGGAAAGAATTCTTCCTTGATAATGACCGCTTAGCATCCTTGGATTTAAAACATGGAGATAGGTATCTCTAGCAATTTCTTTTAACAAGGAATTTTCTTTTGAACTATTAGTTTCTACATATTGCTTAATTTTTGTAGGAAGGAAATTCATAATTTATATCTATGCAGTTTAATTAGTGAGGTATAAAAGTTAATGAACTCATTTGATCCACTTGTAATGCCTCTTCAGCAATTTCTCTAAGTTCTAAGCCAGTAATAAGGTCAATTTTTTTAAAAATTTCATCTAGACTGGGAATTTTATTTAGATCCAAAAGACTTTTTGCCATCATCAACATCATGGCGTTGTTATTCTCTTCAGTCATAGCCATCTGTCCTTTGAGTTGCCCTTTTGCGGTATGAAGTTGCCCCTCACTTAGTGTTTGAGTTTGAAGTTTTTTTATTTCTTTTACGATTAGTGATTTACTCCGTTTGAAGTTGGCTGGATCCGTTGCAAAACCAATACTGAAAAGACCAATATCAGTGTAGGATAAGAACTGGGCCTCTACTCCGTAAACAAATCCATATTTTTCTCGGAGGCTCAAGTTTAATCTTGAGTTCATAGCAGGGCCACCCAGAATATTAGTTAATAAATAAAAAGGAATGCGTTTGGGATCATGTAGGCTGTAAGTAGGTAATCCCATAAGATGATGTACTTGTGATATTTCTCTATTTTTTGATTTATGATGGGGTTGATAACAACTAAAAACAGGTCTTTCATGGGTACTTATTTGTGCTTCCATAGGAGCCAAATACTTATTGATTAGTCGATCTATTTTTTTTGAGGAAACATTTCCTAGACTTGAAAATACAATTTTTTTGAAATTAACATGGGCTTTAATAAAACATATAAAATCAGCTTTTGAGATCGATTTGACAGATTGCTCTGTCCCTAAAATATTACATCCTAAAGAGTGTTTATTGAAGATGACTTCATCAAACTCATCTATAATTGCATCTTCAGGTGTATCTTGATACATTGACATTTCTTCAAGAATGACTTGGCGTTCTTTTTCAATTTGCTTCTCTGGGAAAGCTGAATTGAATACAATATCAATCAGCAGTTCAACGGCTTTTTCTATATGTAAATCTAAAATAGAGGCATAAAAGCAAATTTTTTCTTTTGTGGTGTATGCATTGAGTTCTCCTCCAAGTGATTCCAATCTATTGATAATATGAAATGATTTTCTTTTATGGGTTCCTTTGAAAGACATATGTTCCCAAAAATGGGTAATCCCTTTCTGGGCACTGTCTTCATCTCTACTTCCAATATCCAACATGATCCCGACATGTGCAATTTTAGTATATTTGATTTCTTTATGAATAGTTCTTATTCCATTGGATAGCTCGCTGTAATGATATTCCTGCATCTGTTGATTAAGCCTAATATTTTGACTAAAATATTCTATTCCATTATTTAGTTCCCTAGAATAATGCTTTTGGATCATTGGATTGACTAATTTAGCCAAAAATGACACCTAATCGCATACTCATCATTCAAACTGCTTTCATTGGAGACGTAGTTCTTGCCATTCCTTTGATTGCACAAATGCGCTTATTTTTCCCAAAAGTAGCTATAGATTTTTTGCTTAGGAAAGGAAATGAAAGCTTACTTATGGAAGATGCAAGAATACAAAAAATTTTGATCTGGGACAAAAAAGAAAAAATCAAAAATTTAATTAAACTGATTAGAGAGGTTAGAAAGGTAAACTACGATGTAATTATTAATGTTCAAAGGTTTTATTCTATGGGCTTATTGACTTTGCTGTCCCATGCAAAAGTCAAGATAGGATTTGATAAAAATCCCTTTTCTTGGAGTTTTGACTACGTTATAACTCATTCATTGGACCATCAAGTTCATGAGGTTGATAGAAATCTGGAATTGTTGAAGCCATTGGGTACTATTTCTAAGTTGAAACCAGAGTTACAGGTGAGCCAGGATACTTTTACCTCTATTGAAATGTATAGGACAACACCTTACATTACGGTTGCGCCGGCCTCTATATGGAAAACTAAGCAGTTTCCTGCACATAAGTGGATTGCTTTTATTGAGGCCATTGAATCCCATTTGACTGTTTATATCATTGGTGGTCCTGAGGATAAGAAAATAGGAAATGAGATCAAACAGCAAACCCATTCGGGTGTAGTAAACCTCTGTGGGGCCTTAAATTTGCTTCAATCGGCTGCTCTAATGGAAGGGGCTTTGATGAATTATATGAATGATTCGGCACCCATGCATTTGGCATCAGCCATTAATGCACCGACAACGGCGATATTTTGTTCAACTATTCCAGCTTTTGGTTTTGGACCATTGGCTGATGATTGTACCGTTATTGAGAGTTCTCAAAAATTAACTTGTCGGCCTTGTGGAATCCATGGATCCAACCGTTGTCCTGAAAAACATTTTGATTGTGCTGAAAAAATTGCAATAAAATCACTTTTGGCACGTCTTCCCTAACATTTTTGTTAAGATCAATTTAATTTAATTTAGATTTATGCACCATGAGATATCACAAAATAGATACTCGTCTTTTTGTTAAAAATAGACAGCGATTAAGTGAGCAACTAGCCCCCCGTTCAGTGGTGATTCTCTTATCTAACGATCGAATGCCAACGAATGCCGATGGCACCCTACCTTTTAAGCAAAATAGTAATTTATTTTATTTGACAGGTGTCGATCAAGAAGATTCAATTTTGGTATTCGCTCCTGACCACCCAAATGAGAAATTGAGAACACAACTCTTTCTAAAAGAGACAAATGCATATACTGAAGTATGGGAGGGTCATAAATTGTCAAAAGAAGAAGGTACTTCTTTGTCGGGAATTGAGGAGATTCAATGGTCTTCTAACTTTGGGGCCTCGTTAAAAGAAATCCTAATCGAATGCGATCATGTTTATTTGTATCAAAATGAGCATTTAAGAGCTGAAACGAAAGTTGAAATGGCCAATGAGAGGTTTACTCAAAAAATCAAAAAGGATTATCCATTGCACCAATTTAAACGTTTGGCGCCATTATTGTATGATCTTAGAATGATCAAATCTGATGTTGAAATTGGTTTGATAAAAGAGGCCTGCCGTATCACAGAATTGGGATTCCGAGCTATTTTGCCTGTTGTCAAGTCGGATATTTGGGAATTTGAGGTGGAGGCAGAGTATTTATGTCATTTTTTAAAAAATAGAGCTACAGGATTTGCTTATGAGCCTATCATCGCAGGGGGTGCTAATTCTTGTATTTTACACTACACGATGAATGATCAAAAATTAAATACTGGTGACTTATTGCTTATGGATGTGGGGGCGACTTATGGAAATTACAATGCAGATATGACGCGAACCATTCCGGTTGATGGTAAATTTTCATCAAGACAGAAACAGATCTATAATGCTGTACTTCGAGTAAAAAATGGGGCAATGGATCTACTTCGTCCAGGATGCCTTATTTCTGAATATCATCAAGAAGTAGGAACGATGATGACGGAAGAACTTTTGAAATTAGGCTTATTGACTACAAAAGAGGTGAAAAATCAAGATCCAAAATGGCCTGCCTATAAAAAATACTTTATGCATGGAACCTCACATCATTTAGGTTTAGATGTTCATGATGTCTGGGTTGCAAACAAAAAAGTGACAGCGGGGATGGTTTTCACTGTGGAGCCAGGTATTTATTTATCAGAAGAAGGATTTGGCATCCGATTGGAAGACGATATTTTGATAGCAGAAAATGGAAATATCAACTTGATGGAAGATATTCCTATCGAAATAGATGAGATAGAAGATTTAATGAATCAATAATTCTTTTAAAATACCTATTTTTACACTTAATATGAAAGTAATGGAGTATAATACAGAACGTAAACATTTGATTTTACGTGAATATGGAAGAAATGTACAGCGAATGGTCGCTTATCTAGCTACAATTGAGGATCAAGAAAAGCGCAATAGTTATGCCGCTACATTGGTTGAGTTGATGAAAAGTATCAATCCCAATGTTAAAGATGTGCCTGAATATGATCATAAGGTATGGGATGATTTATTCATTATCTCTGGATTTAAGTTGGAAGCGAAAGGACCTTACGCGCCACCGGCACCTGAGGTCTTGGTTAAAAAGCCAGATAGAGTAGCTTACAAATACAACAAAATAAAATTCAAACATTACGGTCGTAGCTTGGAAATACTCATTGAAAAGGCCATGAAGCTTACCGATGAGAAAGAGATAAAAGGAGCCGTGATATCGATTGGACGCCTTATGAAATCATTTTATCAGACCTGGAATAAGGAGGAGATCAGTGATCAGCTCATTATGAAAACGATAGAGAGACTATCCGATAATCACTTAAAAATGGATCTTCAAGAAGTTATTTCATTTAAATTATTTGATTCCTCAAGAAAAGAAAATTTTAATCGCAGACCGAGATCCTTTCATCAAAATCAAAACAAGAATAGAAGACTGAATCCCAATCAGACCAAACGTAGACGCTAATAATGGCATCTTTTCTAGTAGAAGGCGATAATTGTTTGTCTGGAGAGATCACTCCACAAGGAGCTAAAAATGAAGCACTTCAGGTAATTTCTGCTGTATTGTTAACGGACCAGACGGTGTACATCCAGAATATTCCGAATATTAGGGATGTAAAAAGTTTGATTGACTTATTGATTGACTTTGGTGTTGAGGTTGAAAGGATAAACGACAATGCATATAAATTTACTGCTAGAAATGTTGATTTAGATTATTTAGAAACGGATGAATTTCTAAAAAAAGCTGCTACCTTGAGAGGATCAATTATGCTATTAGGACCTCTTTTGGGTCGTTTTGGGATCGGAAAAATGCCGAAGCCTGGAGGAGATAAAATTGGCAGACGCAGGGTAGATACTCATTTTCTAGGGTTCGAAAAGTTAGGAGCTACCTTTAATTATGACGGGGAGGCAGGATTTTATACGGTGGATGGAGCTAATCTCAAAGGAACCTATATGCATTTGGAAGAGGCCTCTGTGACCGGAACAGCAAATTTAGTAATGGCTGCTGTAATGGCAAAGGGAGAAACTGTAATTTATAATGCAGCCTGCGAACCTTATTTACAGCAGTTATGTAATATGTTGATCAGGATGGGAGCAGTTATTGAAGGTATAGGTTCTAATTTGCTTAAAATTCAAGGAACCAATACCTTGGGAGGGACAAATCATATCTTACTTCCAGACATGATTGAAATAGGAAGTTTTATTGGTCTTGCGGCGATGACTCAATCAGAAATAACAATCAAGAATGCTAGAATTAATCAACTTGGATTGATTCCTGATACTTTTAGAAAGTTAGGTATTGGGTTGATTTTCAAAGGAGATGATATTTATATCCCAGCTCAAGATCATTATGAGATTGAGTCTTATATCGATGGATCTATTTTAACAGTTTCAGATGCTATTTGGCCAGGATTTACACCGGATTTATTGAGTATTGTCTTGGTTACGGCTATTCAAGCTAAGGGTACGGTTTTGATACATCAAAAGATGTTTGAAAGTCGATTGTTTTTTGTAGACAAACTAATAGATATGGGTGCTCAAATCATTTTATGTGATCCCCACAGAGCGACGGTGATTGGTCTAGATCGAAAAATGACTTTAAAATCTGTAGCGATGACTTCACCTGATATCAGAGCGGGAGTTTCATTGCTCATTGCGGCATTATCAGCCCATGGAGTTAGCGAAATTCATAATATAGAGCAAATCGATAGAGGGTACCAATTTATAGATGAGCGGCTTAACCAACTTGGGGCCAAGATCATAAGGAAAGAATGATCCTAGGAAAGAGCGTATTATTTCTATTTTGTCATTTAATAATTTTTACTTAGGGGAGTATATCGGATTTTAAAAAAACAAGTAAGATGATTGCCTTCATCTAGGCAACTTTTTTGAAATTATTGAGTCCTTCAATGTTTTGTATTCTAGATTTAATTGAGTGAATTATCCCAACTCCTTCTAGTTTTAATGGCTACTTGTTCATTTGTTCGATTTGATAACTTAAACATGGCTATTTATCAAAAAATAGAATTAATTTTATATTAAAAAATGGAAGATCAGTCAAGAGGTAAGGTGGAAGAAATTCTCAGCGAACTAGGTCATAAAATAGACATATTGATCAATGAAGCCACTTCTTCTTCTAAGGAGGTTCGCAGTGAGTTGGAAAAGACCATCCAATTACTTAAAACCCAAAAGGAAAAGCTAGAGGAAGAATTCAATACCTATGCGGGTCAAGAAAAGTGGCAAACGACCAAGAGCCATTTTGGTAATGCTATTGGAGAACTTAAAAAAGCAGTAGAGGCCCTTTTAAATAAAAATGAGAAAAATTAGAAGGCTTCTTTTACAGAAAAATAAAGGGCGGATTGTCCATTTTGGGTAAAGCCTAAATCAAGACGGATATTTAAGGATTGCTCCTTCAGGGCCTGAAATCGTCCACCAATGCCATAATTCAATTTTAAATTCCCCATCTCTAGCGCTTTTAGATTGTCAAAAACATCGCCAATTCCAGCAAAAAGTACACCTCCCAATCGCCAAAACAAATGTTGTCTACATTCAATTTGACCATAAAAAGAATTTTGAGCTATATATAAATTAGCATTGTTGATACCTCTCAAATTGTCCTTGCCTCCTATTTTAGATAATTTGTAAAAAGGGATGTTACCTTGATTAAATTGCGCTGAGAGTTGAAAGGCGAGAATACGTTGATCACTAAAAATTTTTTGATATTGACGATAGTCGAGGAAGAAATGTTGATATTCATAATCACTTCCAATCATTGATCCATACCAGCGAGTGCCTACTTGTATGAATTTACCTTTTCTAGGATAAAGGATGTGATCTCTATCATCAAAGCTCAATCCAATACCAACTCCAATGGAATGTCCTCCCTGTATGCCTGGTGGATTTTCTTGATTGAGTAGTCCGTTGGGAATTAGATCTTGTAAAAAACTATAATCAAAATCAAAGAGAGTTCCAAGATAGAATTTGGGAGTAATTTCTTTCATCACAAAACCTTGAGTACTTATAAATTGACGTTTGTACAGTTCCTTTATTTTGGGATCATTTGCATTGCCTATTCCAAAAAAATAATCAGGATAATTAGAAAACTTAATTTTGGCATTAATTCTCCCATTTTTTTCTGTAAAAAAGGTACCATCAAGTCCTAAATTCAATTGATTATTTAAGGTATAAACCATTTTAGGGCTGATCAAATCAGGGGTGTAACTATTATTATTACTTTTATTTTTAAGGACTATCAACGCGAAGATACCAAATGAAAGATCTGTCTCAGGTGTATAGGCGATAGCTGGATAAATACCTATGTCCATATGATCTTGTAGAGAATCTATTTTTTGTCCCAGAATGAGTATCGGAAGCAGTAATAAAAACCAAATCAAAGGGATATGCATTATTATGAAGAAAAAATCATTGTTTGGTGATTTTTTGAGTTTGAAATTTAAAAGTATTTATTTTAAACTACTCAAATTAGATAATCTATAGCTGGATGTATTGCCTTTCAATCTATTTAAAATAGATTTTCCTATGATTTTTTAAGATGAGCTTTTTTTTATTTCAGATGCAGGATTGCCAAAAACTGTTTCTTTTTTTTCTACGTTTGAGATGACCACTGATCCAGCACCTATTCTAGCACCTGTACCGATGGTGACCCCTGCTATGATCACAACCCCCGAACCAATAAAAGCTTTTTTCTCAATAATAACACCTGTATTGATAATTGATCCAGCACCTATTTGGACAAAATCTTCTATGACTACATCCTGTTCTATAATTACGCCCGAATGAATAATGCAATGTTGACCAATTATACTTCCAGATCCAATTATGCTGTTGGCATTGATGAAATTTCCATGACCTATATCCACTGATTTAGTAATAAGTGCTTTGTCATGAATGGCATTTACAGGCATGACTTTTCTTGATTCAATGAGCATTTTAGTCATATGGGAACGTATTTTGTAATCATCATATGCAATGAAAGCTTCACATTTTTTACCTATCAATTTAGTAAATCTCTGGTCATCCGTTAGTCCTAACACAGGAACGTCATTGATGGTCTTTTGATGCATAGATTTGTCATCATCTAAAAATCCATATACCGTTACCTGATTAATTTGAAATATCTCAAGCGAACTTTTTGCAATTCCTTTGGCTCCAAATATAATTACAGGCTTTTCCATTTTTATAATTTATATGTGCAAATCTAATAACTCCTTAACTTTAATTAAAGAGAGAAAATATTTGATTTTTTATTGAAATAGTTCAAAGGAGATTAGCCATCAGGTAATTTTGTAATTAAAAACAATTAGAGTTACCATTTTTCATATTTTATAATGGCTGCGGCCATTTGAGCTTGTAATTGAGCGGCAGCTAAACCTGCGTGATGTGCAAAATCAACTGTGTTATTGGCATAAATAATATTTCTCGCTGAATTAATAATTAGGCCCCCAGAATTATTCATTGCATATTTGCAGACTACATCCAAGTCACCACCCTGCGCACCTATACCAGGGATTAATAAAAAGTGGTCAGGGATGATTTTTCTTATATGATTCAAGGTGCTCACTCTGGTTGCTCCTACAACGTACATTAAATTTTGATCAGAACCCCACTGGGAGCTGATTTCAATAACCTTTTGATAAACTTTTTGTCCTCCACTATTTTCTATCATTAATTCTTGAAAATCTAGTGCACCGATATTTGAAGTTGATGCCAATAGGATGGCCCACTTATCTTTGTAATCCAAAAAGGGGATTATTGAATCTTGACCCATGTAAGGAGATAGAGTAATGGCATCAAATGACATTTTTTTAAAAAATGTTTCTGCATATTTATAAGAGGTATTGCCGATGTCACCCCGTTTAGCATCGGCAATGGTAAATACTTCTTTGGGTATATATTCTATTGTTTTTTTTAAAGCTTGCCAACCATGAATGCCCAAAGATTCATAAAAAGCAATATTAGGCTTATATGCGATTGCGTAGGGGAGGGTCGCATCAATAATAGCCTTATTGAATTCAAAAATGGGGTCTTCGGTTTCTAGAAGATGTTTGGGTATTTTTTTTAAATCTGGATCTAGACCTACACAAAGAAAAGATTTTTTACTTTTAATATGGTCAAATAGTTGTTTTTTGTTCATAGACTTAATCGTTATAATTATCTAAAATCTATGAGCTCTACTTTCGGATACTGTGCAAGATCAAACGTGAAAAAATCATCAGTAAGGTCTGGTCGATCAATGAGTTTATTAATGGTGTAATTGTACTGATTTCCAGACTCTTCAAAAATTTTAAAACTTCTTAAGTCATATTCATTGGAAATAACCATACGTACTTTATAAAAAGCCTCTACTCCTCTTTCAATAGGCTCTAAGTCAATTATCCAGTTCCCTTTATCATCCGGAACGTTCAATCCATATTTATATCCTTCTTTGTAGAGGTCCCAGATATTGGTTAAGGATATTTCTTGTTCCTCTTTCTCATAAGTGCTGACTGTTACTTCCATAATCTCTTCGCTGTAAGACCAAAGGTCTTGACCATCATTGATAATTATTTGTCCAGCAATTTCAAGTTTATATTTATCTCCCTTGACATAAACGGTACCAGAAATTGATTCATTGATAGCAGATATTTCATTGATCAGATTTTGCTGAAAAGTGGACATGAAGGCTGATTTGGATTTATATTTCACGCTCATGCTCTCAAGTACCAATTCTGCCTCGGGATCAAATTGGGCAGAGCTACTGAATGTCACCATAAAAACAATCAATCTCAAACATATTTTTTTCATATTCTCTGTGCTTAGTATTCCTAATAAATTTATTAATTTTTTAACTCATTTAATTTCTGCTCTAAACTATATTGATCACTGATCAACACTTCTCGGGCTTTACTTCCTTCAAAAGGGCCAACGATTCCAGCTGCTTCTAATTGATCAATTATCCGACCCGCTCGGTTGTATCCTAATTTCATTTTTCTTTGAATCAAAGAAGTACTTCCTTGCTGATGTGATACGATAAGTCTCGCGGCGTCATCAAACATGATATCTTTATCTGAAAGGTCAGTATTGATACTTGAGCTACTTTCTTCCCCTAAGTATTCAGGGAGCAAATAGGCTGAACTATATCCATGTTGTTCAGCTATGAAGTCACATATATTTTCAACTTCAGGGGTATCTAAAAAGGCACATTGCAAACGAATCATATCCGATCCTAAGGAGAGTAGCATATCACCCATACCTACAAGTTGCTCTGCACCACCGGCATCTAATATGGTTCTAGAATCAATTTTTGAGGTAACCCTGAAAGAAAGTCTTGCGGGAAAATTAGCTTTTATAATCCCAGTAATTACATTTACAGAGGGTCTTTGGGTAGCCACAATGAGATGAATACCAATGGCTCTGGCCAACTGAGCGAGTCGAGCAATTGGCATTTCTACTTCTTTTCCTGCAGTCATCATAAGGTCAGCAAGCTCATCGATGACTAAAACGATGTAGGGCAAATATTTGTGTCCTTTTTTTGGATTAAGACGTCGATTGATAAACTTTTTATTGTATTCTTTTAGATTTCTGCATCCAGCGTCTTTGAGCAAATCATATCGAGCGTCCATTTCAATACATAAAGAATTGAGGGTATTGACTACTTTAGTGGTGTCAGTAATAATGGCTTCATCCGTTTCTGGTAATTTTGCTAAAAAATGTTTTTCAATTTTATTGAACAAGGTCAATTCTACTTTTTTTGGATCTACCAAGACAAACTTCAGTTGAGAAGGATGTTTTTTGTAAATTAGCGAGGCCAATATAATATTTAAACCCACTGATTTTCCTTGTCCTGTGGCTCCAGCCATGAGTAAGTGGGGCATTTTGGAGAGATCTGTGACAAAAACTTCATTCGAGATAGTTTTACCCAAGACAATGGGCAATTCATAATCAGACTTTAAGAATTTTTCTGTGGTAATAACTGATTTAGCACTTACCATTTCTCGATTTTTGTTGGGCACTTCAATACCAATGGTTCCTTTTCCCGGAATCGGAGCGATAATGCGTATGCCCAAAGCAGAAAGGCTGAGTGCAATATCGTCTTCAAGATTTTTGATCTTAGATATTTTTACGCCTGCCTCTGGAACAATTTCATAAAGAGTTACAGTCGGACCTATGGTTGCCTTAATACTGGAAATAGCTATTTTAAAATTGATGAGCGTACTGAGAATGTTGTTTTTATTTGACTCTAATTCTTCCTTACTTACCTTAACATCTTTTATTGGATATTCTGTCAATAGATCAATCATAGGATATTGATATTTCGGTAAATCTAAAGTTGGGTCATAGTTTTTAGCTTGATCAGTCACCTTCTCTTTTGTTAGCCTTGAGTTTACCTCTAATGCCAAGGATTCTGGTTTTACTGATTCTATTTCCTTTTTTTCTGGTTTAACGATAAGATGAAGATCTGGCCTACCGAGAGGTTCCTTTTTTGATGGATTGTCTATACTTAATTCTATTTCTTGGACATCTGGAGGTATTGTTTCAGTCTCTTCTATATTTTCTTTTGTACTTTTTTCTGCCTTTAATTGGTCTTCAAGTGCGACTTCTTCTTTCACTTTAGCAATGACAGATTTCATATTCTCATCTGTTTGTATTACTGAATTTTCTTCACTTTTCAAGGCCCTTGTAAGCGATAGCCATAAGGGGTGCAAATGATTTATCCATTTGGTTACGCTATTGAGATCGGTAATGTTGAAAAAATAGATATTAAAAATCACTAACAACAATAAAATCAAAAATCCAGAGCCCCAACCTAATAGACTGTTTATTAGCCAGGCCATTTCATAGCCAATTCCACCACAAAGGAATCCCAGGGCTCCTGGTTCGTTACGGTTTAAAACAATGTAACCGAGTAGCAACGTCAGCCAGATTAAATAAAAGGCAGTGAAAATAAAAGATTTTTGAATTTTGAATATTTTATTATAACCCAAAACAGTCACGGCTAAATTGAGAAGAAAAAAGGGGATGAGAAATGCTCCCAAACCAAACCAGTTGAAAATAAAATAATGGGCTGCTAATGCACCCATTACCCCGAACAAGTTTGCAACTTCTTTGCCAGAGTCTTTTATCTTGACGTCTAAAAAAGCGGATACTACACTTTGATCAGCAGGGCCATGACTGAGGTAAGACAAAAAGGCCAAGAGCAAAAAAAACCCCGTAAATAAGAGGATAATTCCCAAAATAATTTTGACCTTTTTATCTGAAAAAAATGAAATTTTCAGTTTAAAGGATTTTTTCTCTTTGGGTTTAGATTTAAAGCTGTTGCTACGCATAGATTAATTCAGAAACAAAAATAAAGCATTTAGTTGTTATGCACTATTTTGGTCAAGCCTTCATTTATTTTTTTAATCAAGGAGGGGCCTTTAAATATAAATCCAGAATAAATCTGAATTAGATTTGCTCCCGCATCTATCTTTTCTAATGCTTTACTTACATCACCCACACCTCCGACTCCAATGATAGGTATTTTTTGATTTTTTGATCTTAGGAATTTAATTACTTCAGTGGATCGATCGGCTAAGGGCAAGCCACTTAATCCACCAGCTCCCATTTTTTCGATCGCCTCTGACCGTTCCTTTAAAGAGTCTCTTGATAGGGTGGTATTAGTAGCAATTAGTCCATCTAATTGAGTTTCATTGCAAATATTTAAAATATCTGTTAGCTGATCATTACTTAAATCAGGTGCTATTTTAAGGAGGAGTGGTTTAGGTGTTTCCTTTGATTTATTTCTTTCTTGAACCGCCTTTATGAGTTTGGTTAATGGGGTTTTATCTTGCAATTCTCGCAAATTAGGAGTGTTGGGAGAGCTCACATTTATGACAAAATAATCAACATGATCAAATAATGTATCAAAGCAAGCGACGTAATCTGCCGAAGCTTTTTCGTTGGGTGTATTTTTATTCTTCCCAATATTCCCTCCTACAATTAAATTTTTTGGTCGATTTTTTAATTTTTCAACCACGGACTTTACACCTTTATTATTAAATCCCATTCGATTGATGATGGCTTCATCAGAAATGAGTCTAAACAATCGTGGCTTTGGATTCCCCTCTTGAGGTAAAGGAGTTACGGTTCCAATTTCGATGAAGCCGAATCCAAAACAAGATAATTCATTTAAAAAATCAGCATTTTTATCAAATCCTGCAGCCAATCCTACGGGATTGGGAAATTTTATTCCCCATAATTTCCGCTCAATTTTTTTTGATCTTACAGTGAAGAGGCGTAAAATAATATTTTTGATACCTGGAATTTTGAAACTTATTTTAAGCAAATACATCGTTAATGAATGTGCTATTTCGGCTGGAAAAAGAAACAAGGCTTTTTTTATTAGTGCGAACATTAGCTTCTTGGATGAAATTCTTTTATAATTTGTTTCAAATAATTACGATCCAAATGTGTGTAGATTTCTGTGGTCGTAATAGATTCATGACCTAACATTTCTTGAACTGCTCTTAGGTCTGCACCTCCTTCTATGAGATGTGTGGCAAAGGAATGGCGAAAAGTATGTGGACTAATTTTTTTATGAATACCTGCGCGTAGGGCCAAATTTTTAATAAGGTTGAAAACACTTACTCTTGATATTTTAGTTCCCAATCTATTTAAAAATAAGTAATCCTCATGCCCAGTTTTTATTTGCATATGAGTTCGGACTTCATGCTGATAGGACTTAATAAATTTCAAGGCACTTTTTCCTATGGGAGTTAAACGTTCTTTGTTGCCTTTTCCCAAGATACGAAGGAAGCCGATATCGTCATAAATGTTGCTGATTTTTAAGGTGACCAATTCGGAAACTCGCAATCCAGAACTGTAAATCGTTTCAGCCATGGCGCGGTCTCTGGGCCCGTTGGCTTTGCTCATATCTATGGCTTCAAATAATTGATCAATCTCATGTATACTTAAGGTATCAGGAAGCTTTCTACCTAATCTTGGAAGTTCAAGCAGCTCCGAAGGATTGATTGGAATAAAATTTTCATAATAAAGGTACTTATAAAATCCTTTGATGCCTGAAACTATTCTTGCTTGTGAGTAAGGAGACAGACCTAATTCATGAATAAATTTAATAAAATCTAGTAAATCAATAGTCGTGACTTGCAATGGATTTTTAATTTTTTTATTCATATCCAAAAACTCCATTAATTTTGTAACGTCTCTCGTATAGGCATCAATAGAATTTGATGCTAAAGCTCTTTCTAGCTTTAGGTAATTCTTGAACTGTGTGATATGGAGATTCCAACTCATTAGAAAGCAAAAGTAATCAGGACATGCAAATAGCTATCATTAACGGACCAAATTTAAATTTACTAGGTAAAAGAGAAACGGATATTTATGGCAATGAAGATTTTGATTCTTTTTTTGCTCGACTTGAATCTCAATATGATCAATTGGATCTGAGCTATTATCAGTCAAATTCTGAGGGTGAAATTGTTTCTAAAATTCAAGAATTAGGATTTGGGGTAGATGGGATCATATTGAATCCGGCAGCCTATTCCCATACTTCAATTGCCATACGCGATGCTATATCCTCTATCAAAGCACCTGTATTGGAAGTGCATATATCTAATATTTATGCCAGGGGAGCCTTTAGAAATCATAGTCACGTTAGTGCTGTATCAGTTGGGGTCATTAGTGGTTTAGGACTCAAAGGCTATATATTGGCTTTGGACTATTTCAGCAATCAATGAAGGTCACTTCATTTTATCCCGGACCTGCTACGATTCATTCAAGTATTCCAAGTATGGTGATTGACGCCTACAATACAGGGATATTGTCTGCCAATCATAGAAGCCCAGAATTTATGGAGTTGTCATTTGCGACTAAGTCACAACTCAGAGCCCGGTTGAAAGTACCAGATGACTATGTAATTATTTTTATTTCTTCTGCTACAGAGGCCTGGGAAATATTATCTCAATCTCTTACGAGTAAGACTAGCCAACATTTTTTTAATGGTGCATTTGGATTGAAATGGGCTAATGTAGCTGAAAGTTTGGGAATCAATGTCGTAAAATCTCCCTTCGATATAAATGCGTCTTTACCTACAGGTCAAATTGATTCCTTGTCTGAATGGCTTTGCGTAACTGTTTGTGAAACTTCCAATGGGACTATGGTGGATCAGAATGTCTTACAAGGATTGTCTAAAGAGCGTTTACCTCATCAGTTAATTGCGGTAGATGCAACGTCGGCTTTGGGAGGAGTCATTTTGAATTTTCAATTAGCAGACTATTGGTTTGCTTCTTGCCAAAAATGCTTGGGATTACCGGCAGGGTTAGCATTATTGATTGTTTCTCCTGCCGCCATTGAGCGAGGGCATTTGCTGGCAGAGCGGGCACATTACAATAGCTTTTTAAACCTTTTTGAGCATTCAATAAAGGAGCAAACTCATTATACTCCCAATGTATTGAATATTTATTTACTTTGGAGAACGTTGGCTGCAGGGCCTCCAATAGCAACTATTGATATGCGATTACGAGAAAGGTTGGTTGGATTGAATCCGATAACTGAGTCAAATGGAGCACTGCCTTGGCTGGTTTCAAATTCTTCTTTGAGATCTCCTACCGTAATCACTTTGAAAACTTCAGATCCTTCAGTATTAAAGGAAAAGGCATTAGCGCAAAAGATGATCTTGGGTAATGGTTATGGAACTTGGAAAGATACTACAGTGAGAATTGCCAATTTCCCTGCCATGGATGATATTCAATTCCAGATATTTGTAGAGTGGTTGTCTACTTTATAATTGAGAGTGTGGTTCTCTTCGTCGAAGGGCATCATGTTTACATTTTTTTTAAATGAGATTTTAATTATGATTCGTATTTACACAGATGGTGCTGCAAAAGGGAATCCCGGAAATGGAGGTTATGGTGTGATTTTAGATTATCAAGCTCAGCGCAAAGAGTTGGCTCAAGGATTTCGCATGACCACTAATAACCGAATGGAACTATTGGCAGTAATTGTAGGTTTGGAAGCTATTAAAAAACCTGGCTGGCAAGTTGAAGTTTTTTCTGATTCAAAATATGTAATAGATGCAGTTGAAAAGGGGTGGTTAAAAAACTGGGTAAAAAAGGCCTTTAAGGGCAAAAAGAATGTTGATTTATGGAAGCGTTACCTTGATGTGGCCAAAACTCACCAGGTTAAATTTAAATGGATTAAAGGTCATGCAGGACATTTTGAAAATGAACGTTGTGATTATCTGGCAGTAGCGGCTGCTGAAGGAGATCATTTGTTAATTGATCACGTATTTGAAGAAACAAGAAATGCCCAATGATTATTTTCAATTCAAGCAATTCAAGGTAAATCAAGCTAGATGTGGTATGAAGGTGACCACTGAAGCATGCTTATTTGGAGCTATTATTGAATTGTATAAATGTCAAAATATATTAGACATTGGGTCCGGAACAGGTCTTTTAGGATTAATGCTTGCTCAGAGATCGTCTGCGAAGGTTACCTGTATTGAGATTGAACCAGCTGCTTCGTCAGATATGCTGAATAACATTAAGGAGAGTCCTTGGTCTGACAGGATCAATGGCTATCAGTATGACATCAAAGATTTTTTAGTTCAAAATCCTAGAATGTATGATACTATTGTTTCCAATCCCCCTTTTTACTATGGTCATTTTCAGACAGTGGATCCCCAACGACAACAAGCTCTACATCAATCCTCATTGAATGTTAAGGTATTGGCCAAAACGGTTAAAAATGCCTTAACTCCATTAGGTCAGTTTTGGGTGATTTATCCTTTCTACGAAAGTCAATTTTTTAGCCTACATGCAGAAGGGTTGGGAATTTATCGTCAAAGTATAATCAATGTATACAACAGGGAGGGGCAGAATAAAATATTTAGACAGATTTCATGTTTTGGCAAAAAATCAAAGCGTTGTACCATAAAAGAGATAAACATAAGGAATGATAAAGGAGATTATAGTCAGGATTTCATAAGTCTTCTAAGCCCTTATTATCTCCACTTGTGATTGAGTCCTATTTTAAAGTTTCAAGTGTAGCTCTTAACTGAGGTATCTCTTTCAAAAAATTGTAAACCATGGCGAGACAATTCATTAAGTACTGGCTCATATATTTTTTTAATGGTGGGGAGCTGTACCCCGGTGACTTTGATTTTGTTTTCCAACAATAATTTTGCCGTAACTCCCAATGGCAACCCTACCGTTTTGCTCATAGCAGTATGTATTTGATCGTTACCTTCGACAACTAGATGAGATTGAATTTGTTTCATTATATTGTTTTCGATGTAATCAAACTTATGCCACATGACAATGAGGTCTCTTTCGGATTCATTTAATGTCCATTTCTTTTTCAAAATATGTTCTAGTATTTGCGCAGGAGTGCCTTCTTGAAGGCCAATTATTTGATCATCAAAAATTCCAATCCACTTGAGCTTATACATTTCGTCAGATTCCATGCCGATATTAAGATAATGGGCCAGTTTAAGTTCTATGGAATCATTTGGATTATATTGTAAAAAAGTATTGATAAACTGCCTGTGGGTCATATCTCCCACTCCAAACAATGTATAACTGTCATCAGTAACTCCTATTTGGACAAAAGCATCCCATGCCTTACAAAATCCGGGACGTCTGAGGGTCCCTCTGTAAAGAGTATTAATACCACTTAAGTTGTAAACATCGAGGTATTTTAGTGAGTCTCGATTAGCATATCCCTCAAAATAACCATATTCAGGAATATGAATTACTTCTGTTCTTTGAAATAATTTTTGATAGGGGATACACTTCAACCTACCCTCTTGAATGAATTTAACAACGCCATTACCAGCAAGTATGACATTTCGAGGGTTCCAGGTAAATTTGTATTGCCATGGATTGTCAACTTTATGGTCATCTGCTAAAAGGCCTCCCGTAAAAGTTTCGAAAGCGGTGAGCTTATGACCTGCCAATTTTATTCTATCTAAAACGCGCATTGCGGACATATGGTCAATACCTGGGTCCAGTCCCATTTCCATAATGCAGCAAGCTCCTTTGGACTCAAATGATGGAGAAAGTTTTTGAATTTCATTTGAAACATAAGAAGCCGTAAGCATTGATACTCCTAAATCAGCACAAATTACAGCAACACTTAAATGTAAGGATGCGGGAAGCATACTGATGACCAAATCAGCAGTCTTTAACTGATCTCTGGCATTAGCAGTATCTAGGATGTCAAAAGCAATAATTTTGGCTGAGGGGAATTTTTTTTCTGCAATTTTAGGATTTTTTTCTCCTATGATAATGTTGAAAACTGCTTTTTCCATCATTAAATACTCAATTAATGCAGTTGAGGACCGTCCGGCTCCTAATACGAAAATATTTTTCATTTAATGGGAAATTTTGGG
Organism: Flammeovirgaceae bacterium; assembly: GCA_002691385.1. Classification (GTDB taxonomy): domain Bacteria; phylum Bacteroidota; class Bacteroidia; order Cytophagales; family Cyclobacteriaceae; genus UBA4465. The sequence goes on from NZHT01000068.1 coordinate 50,579, forward strand.
AGTTATTTTTGTTGTTTATTTAATAGGGTTGAAGAGGCTTGTGCCAAGGGCAAAACAATCATATCTCCAATGTTAACATGTTTGGGTCGGCTGAGCATGAAAGCAATGCACTCGGCGATGTCCTGTGCCTGAAGGGGATGATAGCCCAAATAGGTTTCTTTTGCTTTTTCTAGATCTCCTTTAAAGCGAACCTCTGAAAATTCTGTCTTAACCAAACCTGGTTTGATTTCGGAGACTTTGATACCATGTGTATTTAAATCCATTCGCATCCCTTTAGTCAAAGCGTCTACAGCAAATTTTGAAGCATTATATACATTTCCACGGGGATATACGTCAGTACCGGCGATAGAGCCTAAGTTAATAATATGCCCATGTTGCTTTTTAATCATTTTTGGTATGACGGCACGTGAAACATAAAGTAAGCCTTTGACATTGATGTCAATCATGGCGTCCCAATCTTGGATATCTCCTTCATGGATATAGCTCATACCATGTGCATTGCCTGCATTATTGATTAATATAGATATGTTTTGCCATTCATCGGGTAGCGTATCTATGAAATGGGATACCGCTGACTGATCCCTAACATCGAAAGAACCGATTAAAGTTTGAGTTTTATTATTTAATTCTTTGGACAGTGCTTCTAAGCGAGAGGTACGGCGCCCACAAATGATGAGGTGGTAATGGTCTGCGATTTGTTTAGCAATCGCTTTTCCAATACCGCTTGAGGCTCCTGTAACGAGGGCTATCGGTTTCATTTTTATGTAAAATAGTTATAATAGGCAAATTACCAAATTTACAGATGATAACTAATATTTGCCTTTTCTTCTTTTAAGATAAGTCGGCCCGCCTTCAAAAGTGATAAAGGCTGTTACATTGTGGGTAGTCAATTTACTTAAAGCAGCATCAAAATCATTGGATTTATCGGGTAACAAATTACGAAAGCCAAAAGAATAACGAATTTCAGGAGTAAATTTAAAAAGTTGATAAAAAACATCAAACCCCATACCTACATCGAATGTCATATTGAAGTCCTTAAGCTCTAATTTCTGCTTTATTCTGACACCATCTCCTCGACCTGCGGCTTCAAATTGAAAATTTGGCCCCGCCATCAAATACATATTTAAGTTACCCCTCCTTGCCGATTTATATTTAAAAAGGAGAGGTATTTCAAGCATCGTCGCATCTTTAAATTCAAGCAGGTCATCTTGACCATCTACATATCTATAATTAAGGTCGTACTCATAAAAAGCGACTGTAGGAGTAATTCTAAAGCTTAGATATTGAAAAATATAAAAATCAACTACAAAGCCCAATTTAAATCCAAAATGCTTTCCAGGGGCTATAGAGTGTAAGCTATCCATACCGGGACTTACAAAAGCATCATTGTATTTGATACGATAATCCGAACTATGAATGCCAATTAAAAAGCCATAATGCACCTTCTGTTCATCGTAATTCCAGAGGTTGTCATAACTTAAATTTTGTCCTTGGAGTTCAACGAAACTAAGAAGGCTAAAAATTATGATTATTTGGAGCCGAAGTATATAGAGCTTATCCCTAGTGTGAGTGGTGTACATTGATTTTTTTGAAATCCTATTTTATTTAATACGTTTAAAAAATTATCACCATCAGGAAAAGCTCTTACAGAATTGGGCAGGTAAGTATAAGCCGCATGATCTTTTGAAATTAATTTTCCTATTTTGGGTAAAATCCATTGAAAATAAAATTGATAAATTTGTTTAAATGGGACTAATTTGGGTTGAGAGAATTCCAAGATGACCACTTTTCCACCAGGTTTCAGTACCCTCAGCATATCTGACAATCCTTTTTCTAAGTTTTCAAAGTTTCTTACACCAAAAGAAACGATTACGGCATCAAAAAAATTGTCTTCAAAAGGCAGAACTTCGGAATCTCCTCTGATTAGTTCAATTTTGTCTATGATATTTTTTTTGATTAGTTTTTCTCTACCAATTGAAAGCATACCCTCACTGATGTCTACACCAATGATTTTTTCGGGTTTGAGAGAAAGGGCTTCGATGGCAAAGTCTCCTGTTCCCGTAGCAATGTCTAGAATTAATTTAGGTTGATATCTTTTAAGTAATCGGATCGCCCGTTTTCTCCAAAAAATATCTATTCCAAGGCTGAGGAAATGGTTTAGAAAATCATATTTGCCACTTATGCTGTTAAACATGGTTGCAATCTGTTCTTTTTTACTTGTATTCTTATCTTTGTATGGGAGTAAGCTCATTTACTGCAATATTAACTGATGCTCAACTTGTTTTCTTAGTTCAAACTTTTTTTTTAATGAATGTCATCAAATCTGCCAGTTTTATTAAGAGTAGTGTAGCACTTTCTGAATGTCCAAAATCGAAATTACCTGAGTATGCTTTTATTGGCCGGTCTAATGTAGGGAAATCATCACTAATTAATTGTCTTACTAACAGAAAAAAACTGGCTAAAGTTTCAGTAAAGCCGGGTAAAACTCAGTTGATTAATCATTTTTTGATAGATAAGAGTTGGTATTTGGTTGACTTGCCAGGGTATGGTTGGGCTAAAGTGTCCAAAACGGAAAAAGCAAAATGGAAATTAATGATTAATGAGTATTTACAGAAGCGTGAAAATTTATATTGTGTTTTTTTACTTATAGACTGCAGACATGAGCCTCAAGGGATTGATCGAGAATTTATGAGGTGGCTTGGCGAAAATGAAATTCCCTTTGTCATTGTTTTTACTAAGACTGATAAGTTGGGTCAGGTGAACCTTCAAAAAAGGTTGGATCAATACAGAGAGGTGTTAAGTGAAGAATGGGATGAGTTACCGATTCAATTTGAAACTTCATCCATTTCTGGCGAGGGGAAAGATCAAATTATTGATTATGTAATGCAAATTAATAGAAAATGATTTTAATTAGGGGAGCAGATTACTTTGTTTAATTTTGTAAAAAATAGAAAAATATGAAATTCACTGAAATTGCTACTTTGTCGGGCAAAGGAGGTTTGTTTAAAGTGATTAATCCAACCAGAACAGGATTCATTTTGGAGGCCCTTGACGGATCTAAAAAGCGAATGATCGTAGGGGCAAGTGTCAAGGTATCGGTACTTTCGGAAATTTCGATATATGTTTTACAAGAAGTGGAATCGGTTCCTTTGTTGGAAGTATTTAAGATTATTCACAAAAATTATGCTGGAGAGATAGGGTTGGATAAAAAATCAGATCATGATGAACTTAAATCTTTTTTTAAAAGTGTTTTACCTTATTATGATGTGAATAGAGTCTATGTTTCTGACATCAAAAAAGTGATTACTTGGTACCAAAGTCTGTTAAATTTGGGATTGGGCAATCTTATAGAAGGAGATAATCCTGAAACCAAAAAAGAAATGAAAGTAAAACCGGAAGTAGACGATGTAGTTCAAAGGAGCGCAGCCAAGAACAAGAATAAGAAAGGCTCTAATTCGACAAAAAAAGTAGATAAAAGCTAAGATTCAGCGGCCAAATTGTTTTAGTTTTTCTATGAATCTTAGGTTGATACGATTGCTGTNAGAAGCTTTTAAATTCATAAAATAGCCTGTGATTTGATCTTGGATTTTTAAATAAAANTTGTCATAATTGTAGGAAAGNGCTGAATANGGAATAAACCATCCAATGGCTTCCAATTTATATCTAAATCTAAGGCCAATACCTTTGGGGCGTAATTCGATATTGCAATATTTGGTACTGTTTAATTGTTTGAGATAAGGATTAAAAATTTTATGACATTCATTGATAATTAATTTCTGGGAACCTGATCCTCCCATTTTCAAGCTTTCCCAGATAGTATATGAGAGACCAACGTAATCATTAATTTCTCGTTCTTGACTTTTATTTTGATAGGATATGTTCAAAATCATTATACAAATTTAGGTAGTCTTACCCTATGAAAAAATTAAGAGGAATCATACTTTTTCTCGTCGTCTTCGTTTGTCCTTTTTTGGGTACATGAATTTTTTCGAAAACTGAAATTTATTTTCTAACTTAAAATTATGGATAGGACAACATTAAAAGAAATTGATCCCAATGATGATTGGGTTAAAATAAGAACAATTGATCTGCATACTGGTGGAGAACCCGTGCGAGCTGTATTGGAGGGATACCCATTATTGAACGAAGCTAGTGTACTGGAATATAGAAATTTTTTCCAAAAAAACCAGGATTTCCTTCGCCAATCATTGATGCTTGAGCCTAGAGGCCATTCGGATATGTACGGAGTCATAGTGGTTCCTAGTCAAAGGGCTGATTTTGGAGTCGTATTTATGCATAATGAAGGCTACAGTACTATGTGTGGCCATGCGACTATTGCCATAACTAAGTTGGCGGTAGATTCAGGCTGGATTGAAAAGGTTGAACCCCTAACGAAGGTCATAATTGAAGCGCCCTGTGGTATCTTGACGGCTTTTGCAGAAGTTGTAGATCAGGAAGTTGTTTCGGTAAGTTTTGAGAATGTACCCTCCTTTGTGGTTGCTTTAGATCAAGTTCTAGAAATTCCCGAACTGGGAGTCATTCGATATGATTTGGCCTATGGTGGCGCTTTTTATGCTTTTGTAAATGCCATTGACTTGGGTTTAAAATGTGATCGAACGAATTATCAAAAATTAATTCAAGCAGGTATGCTCATAAAGAAGGGTATTACAACCAATGGCGTGACTCTGGTTCATCCTTATGAAGATGATTTGAGTTTTCTTTATGGAACGATTTTTATAGAGTCATCAGAGAATGCTCAAGTTGATAGTCGTAATGTATGTGTGTTTGCGGATGGGCAATTAGATCGCAGTCCTACCGGTTCTGGTATTTCGGCAAGACTTGCAATCCACCATGCGCGCAATGAATTGGGAGAGAACCATTGGATGACTATTGAAAGTATTTTAGGCACGCAATTTAAATGTCAAATTAAGGAATCGGTAAAGTTCTCTAAATATGATGCGGTAATTCCTATAGTAAAAGGGCGTGCCTTCTATACTGGGAGACATGAATTCTGGATGGACCCCAACGATCCTCTCGTTGCAGGTTTTGAGTTGAGGTAACTCTGTTAAGTAAGTATGTTATTTCTTCATATTTTTTGAAATTATAGAAATAAATATATTGCATCCGATTCTAATAAGTCTACTTATAAATGCGAATTATCAATAGAATATTAATAGATTTTTTTTCTATATTGGGTAACATTTAATTTCTTGTTTTATGATTTTAGCAACTATTGATTGGATAATAATTAGCATATTTTTTGTCATTGTTTTATGTATTGGTTGGTGGGCGTCTCGTACGGCCGGGGATAGTACAGAAGAGTTTTTTTTAGGAGGCCGAGATATGCCTTGGTGGTTACTGGGGGTTTCGATGGTAGCATGTACCTTTTCTGCTGATACACCTAATTTAGTTACGGGCTTCGTTAGAGAAAGTGGCGTAGCTAAAAACTGGGCATGGTGGGCTTTTCTCATAACAGGTATGGTAACGGTATTCATCTATGCACGATTGTGGCGCAAATCCAATATTAACACTGATTTAGAATTTTATGAGATTAGATATGGAGGAAAATTAGCCTCGTTTTTGAGAGGTTTCAGGGCCCTTTATTTAGGAATTTTCTTTAATTGCCTTATCATGGGTTCGGTTACTTTGGCAGCTATTAAAATCGGAGGAGTTATGCTAGGGTTGGAGCCTTGGGTAGTTGTTATAGGCGCTTCCATTGTAGTAGTGATGTATTCTGCATTGGGTGGTATTAAAGGGGTTGTTTGGGCTGATTTTTTCCAATATGGAATTGCTATGTTTGGAGCTGTTTATGCGGCATATGTTGCCATAAATCAACCTGAAATTTCTGAGATAGGAGGTTTGAGTGGATTGATCAATGATCCTAGAATTGCAGATAAGATTAGTTTTTTTCCTGATTTTTCTGATCCAAAGGTTTGGGTTCCTTTGTTACTTATTCCATTGGCTGTACAGTGGTGGGCGGTTTGGTATCCAGGTGCAGAACCCGGAGGTGGGGGTTATATTGCCCAAAGAATGTTGTCTGCAAAGAATGAGAAAAATGCAGTAGGGGCTACGTTATTTTTCAATTTTGCTCATTATGCCTTACGCCCGTGGCCTTGGATTATTGTTGCATTGGCGTCTTTAATTATTTATCCAGAACTTTCTGATATTCAGGCAGAGTTCTCTAGAATTGATCCAAAGTATTTAAAAGATGACATTGCCTATCCAGCGATGTTGACCAAGTTAGGGCCTGGTTGGCTAGGTTTAGTGGTGGCCTCTATCATTGCTGCTTACATGTCGACTATCGGAACCCACTTAAACTGGGGATCCTCGTATATTGTCAATGACTTTTATAAAAGATTTGTTAAACCCGACGCTTCAGAACGTCAAATGGTAACTATGGGTAGAATTACTACCGTTCTACTTATGGTCTTTGCAGGTACCTTATCGCTTACTATTTTAGATAATGCTACACAGGCTTTCAATATATTATTATTAACTGGTGCCGGTTCAGGTGCAGTGTACATTATGAGATGGTTTTGGTGGAGGATCAATGCAGTTACTGAAATTGTCACTATGATTGTTGCTACCATTGTAGCTTTAGTTTTGGTTTTATTCATTGAAGATCAACAAGTGGTTACGTCCATATTGGATGCCTTTACTGTCAAGCTTTTAATTACTGTTAGTATTGTTACGATTTCTTGGATAGTAACTACCTTGCTAACCAAGCCTGAAAATAAAGAGGTATTGCGAGCTTTTTATAAGCTGACAGTGCCTGGAGGACCTGGATGGAAAAAAGTTGTAGATGCGGCAATTGCGGATGGAGACCCTTGTGATGATGGTCATGGCGTTACTTGGCATATGCCTAAGCAAATACTCTTGGTATTCATTGGTTGCATTACGATCTATACCTCACTTTTTGGTATCGGAGGTTTAGTTTATGGTAATATTATCTTGGGTATTGGGTTACTGACACTGTCGTCGATTTCTTCATATTTATTGTTTCGAATTATGTCAAAACTCAATCTTGACTAAGGAATAAGTAGCTTTAAGGTCTATTTAGACCGTTTTTACATCTATTTATTATACAAATATATTATATATATATTTGTATAATAAATAAAGAAGAATCGATGAGAACAACATCAATTGGGGAACTTGAGGAACTAATTTTATTAGCTATTGGTGCGATCCAATACTCTGTATATGCCCAGTCTATTCAAGATGAATTACTTTCTCATGCCAAACGAAAAATTGATATCACTGCGATTCATACGGTATTGCGTCGCTTGGAGATCAAAGGATTAATTGATTCTGAATTGGGTGGAATTTCAAAAAATAGAGGTGGGAGAAGTAAGCGACTTGTAAAATTAACAGCTGAGGGAAGAACCTTATTAGATCAGACGATCTTAATTAGAATGGAGTTTTATAAGCGCTTACTTAAAAATAGTCACTCTTGAATGATTTTGCTGCTGCCTTAATTTCTTCAAAGTGAGCATATTTTTCTTAGGTATTGTGTTAACTACTGTTTAGTTACCAACGTCTATATATATATATTTGCACTTTAATAAAATCAGTTAAAATAATGAAACCAAGTTTAGTAATATTGGCTGCAGGCCTAGGAAGTAGGTATGGAGGTATCAAGCAGTTAGATGGATTTGGACCGAACGGGGAAAGAATCATAGATTATACCGTATTTGATGCTCTTGAAGCTGGGTTTGGTAAAATCATATTTGTTATTAGAAAAGAAATTGATGCTGAATTCAGAGAAGCTATTCTTGATAAATGGCAAGGCCGAGGTGATTTTGAAGTGGTTTATCAATCATTAGATGCGATTCCAAAATCATACACAGTTCCTGAAGATAGGGTGAAGCCTTGGGGTACAGCACATGCTGTTTGGATGGCAGCACCGGTCATTAATGAACCTTTTGGGATTGTTAATGCAGATGACTTTTATGGTAAAAATTCTTTGAAAACATTAGCGACTCATTTAGAAAGTCTTGACAATAATGAGCTTATAGGTTGTATGGTGGGTTATGAATTAGAAAAGACAATTACCGATAATGGTACGGTTTCTCGAGGAGTATGTGAGATAGATGCAGATCAACAATTAAAAGTGATTACGGAAAGAACGGCAATTTCACGAGACGCTGATGGAAAGATATATTATCAAGAGGAGGGAGTTCGAGTTCATTTAGATTCACAGTCTATTGTTTCTATGAATTTGATAGGATTCACTTCTTTGGTATTTAAAGAAATATCTAAGGGCTTTGACGCTATTTTTCAGACCAGTAAAACTAATCTTAAAG
>NZHT01000069.1 GCA_002691385.1 Flammeovirgaceae bacterium
GAAGACAGTTGCCTCTACATAGAAAATTTGTATAGATCGATTGTTCGCTTTGAGTGTTTTGTTGGCATCCATTAAGGAGTGATAAATAAATTGTTGATGTCTTAAGGAGCTATCAGGATATGCAAGTAAAGAAGGCTCAAATAAATAAACGATGAGATAGGGAAGCTGGGCTTGCTCTGCAGCTTCAAGTGCTGCGTGATCTTGTGTTCGGATATCTCTTTTTATCCAAACTAGGTTCGTGGCTTTTTTTTTCTCTTTCACAAATGTTTCTTACATTTTTTCCAGAAAGCAAAAAAAGCGGGAAAATAGCCCTGCACATCAAACATCCAATCTCTCACATCTTCAGTACCTACATAATGCACATTTAGGGGATGCTCTTTATAAATAATCTCTTGATTTGGATAGCTTTTACTTAAGGCCTCAAAGGATCCGACATATACTTGCAAATTTTTAATATTTACCCCCAATGCTTGCATGAATTGAATATTTTTTGGCGCAATCGGATATTGTTCGAAAATTTTAGGTTCTAATAAAAGAACACGGTTATAATCACCTTCTTGACGCCAATTTGGATCTAGGTTATAATAGTTATAAACAAGGATGGGCTGGTTGGGTATTATGGCTGGTGTTTGAGATACCGGCAGTACTGTTTTGAGTGATGGGAGGGTCGTATTCATCAATTCCGACGGACAAGGGTGATTGATTAAAACATCATAATCGTTATCCAAGAAGGTATTTCGTTGTTTACTTTTAAAAAATTTGTTAATGTTTGTTTGATTTGCATAATACTTTTTTGAGGAATTGCTACCCGCTACCCATTGCCAACTTAAGGCATTGCTCGCCCAGTCTCCGTCCAATAAATGATAATACATCCATCGCGCAGGGGTCAACCAATGACTTTTGCCCATATTACAGATGACAGCGGCCGCGTACATGCGCATGTGATTGTGCATGTAGCCTATATCTTCCAATCCTTTAATCGCGCTATCTATGGCTTCGATGCTTGTTGACTTTGTCAATATAGCGGTGGGAATTTCATAATGTTGAACCTCTTGTTGTTGACTTTTTAAGTCCGTATTTATCTCAGATTTTTTATGAATCCAAACTTGTTGCCAATAATCACGCCAAGCTAATTCTTGTATATATTTTTCAATGGTTTCAAAGGGATAGTTCTCTTCCAACAAATAGTTAAAAACTGTCTTCGTAGAAATTACCCCTCTTGAGATGTAGGGAGATAAGTAAGTTACTGCCCCATCAACATAGTTTCTTGTATGACTATATTTCTCAGGATCTATAGATTTTAGTCGCTGGTATATGTCGCTAAGCCGAGTAGGGAAAGAGATCATTTGACTTCCTGATTTATCGTTTTGATATTTTATTATTTGAGATAGATCGCTGACGTGTACATTTGAATCTTTGTATTTTAGAATTTCTTATCTTGCTATGCTTTTGGCTGATACCCTTGTGTATTCGAGTTCTCCACAATTTGAAGCTAGATTTTTTTAACCGACTTCTCATCAATTGAACAACCTCTTTTTCTGAAAGTGAAAATTGATAGTTGATTGCCTCGAAAGGAGTACGATCTTCCCAAGCCATTTCAATTATTCTATTTTCTTCATCAACAGAAAAAGCAGATATTCTCATTTTTTCTCTGCTTCTTTAATCTTATTTAAAACTTCTTCAGCTTCGGCATACTTTTGATCGCTCAACATACGATTGCTTTTTGATAGGTGATAGGCTTTTTTTAGAAGTTGTTCATGCTTTTTGTGCATTTTTTTAAGAGATGCATTTTTGTTAAAAATTTTGAACATAAAGTTTTGATTTTGATACTCATCATTAACAATCTTCAGTTTATTAATGTTCCCTAAATCTTTAAAGAAGATAGTTTTTTAAAAAATTTGTAGATTCCAATGATTTTAAAATTGTATTTAATTATGCTACTATTTCACCAATAAAGAATTTGAGATATAAGATTAAATCCAATTTTCGTTATAGTTGGGTTTAGGAACGATCAGTAAAGGTTCAAGAGGTTGAATTTATGGTTGAGATCAAAAAATGAATTAGCATGAACTTAGCACTTGAAGAGAAAAGGTGAAATTTGAAAACGCAAAAAGGGAATAGAGAATCAACTCAATTTGATGGGAAATTTATTTTAAGGTATATTTATTGCAGGTTTAAGGCCTGTCATTTCCCATCGAGTAAGGGAAACGGGAATACTCCCTATAGCATTTAATTCATCAAAAAAATCAGCTAAAATGAATTTTTTTCCTTCATTTTCTTTCATTTTGGCATAATCTGCAAAAGTTTGTTCTAAAAGATACTTACCTGTGATATAGCTTGATCCGTAACCTGGTTGTCGAAGATATAAATGTTGCTCAAAAATTAATAATTCTTTTTCTGTCTTCATCCAGCCACGAGGTGTAAACTCTGAATGGATGCTTCCAGCCTCCTCCATGGTCATTTCGTTTGCATGTGCATAAAGTGATCCCAGGCCTCTTGCTGCTCTTTGAGCAATCATGATGTATACTAATTCACGAACTCTGGGGCTCTCATCATACAAACCTGCTTGCATAAACATTTCTTCTACTGCTGTTGCGGTTCCTTCATTTCTCGAATCGAAAATATTATATAATAGTGCCATTTTTCGTAGCGGACTTTCTGGTGGATGTCGATCCATGATAGCGAGTTCAAACCAATGATAAAAATGAGAATATAGTGGTCTCGGATCATAATGAGCCGTAATCATGAAAAAGTTTCGAGTAGCCTCTGGTATATATGTACCCAAATGTTTATTAAGTGATGGACCGAAGTAGTCTTTGACTGTAAGAATTTCGTTTTTTTCTAGAAACATCATGAGATTTTTAGCTGAGGCTCTGGCTTTTTCTTCATAGGCTTCAGGAGAATCAGCAGCATTTAAGGGAGGTAGATCTCTGTTCCTATGTTCTTCTAATTTTAAGGCAGTCCAGGCTCGAGCTAATTCTCTTTTTAGAATCATGACCTCATCCTCCCATGATAGAGGTACTAAATGGACATTTTGTTGGTACCAAGTGTAATGTTTTTTCCCAAGTCCCGAGGGTCCATTCTTGGTAGTTGCTTCTGCTTCCAGCCATTTGATCAATTGTTCTGTAGATTGAATTGCCTCGTTAATTAAGTCGGCAACAGCGGAATCATTTCTTACACCCTTTAGATTTAGCATATCATTGAGATCTTTGCTTTGGGTACGAATGTCTTTAATGCCTGCAATCCACAAGTCTTTGGCATTACCGTGGAGATTTTCTTTTGCTTGCCGATTAATTGCAGGAATGACCTTTAGCTCGTCTATGATCCTTGCTCTATCTTTTTCACTCAGTGGAAAATGATACGTCCAGAGATCTAGTATTTTGTGATGGGTAGGACCTTCGTGTCCAGGTACATCACTTCTTTCCAGCCATAAAGTTTTGTAGAATGCAGGGTCTCGCCGCCAAGGCCTCAAAATCTGCTGATTAAAATCATAACCATTCATCTCAGCCCAAATCAAATGCCAATCTACTTGATGTTTGATAGGCCAACCGACGGTATCAATACTGATTAATTTTTTTCGTAAGGATATAAATTGAGCATTTCTGTTATTAAATGTTTCGGTACGATAATCGGGAGCTCCATCAAAAAGAGGAGGGGTTTCGAAAGCTCTCCAAACCTTAAAAAGTTTAGTTAAGTCCTTATAACTTTTATGAATGGCGACCTCTTCATTGGGTATTTCAGTCTTTTTTCTAGAGGTGCAGCTTATTAAAATCAATAAGAAAAGAACAGTGATTGAGCGTATCATAAGTTAAAACCAAGTTTAAATCTACTCTTAATTTAAGGAATATCTCTTGATTAATTATAACACCAACATTTTTTTTAACAAATAATTCAAATTCAAGTTTGGCTGAATGAAGGAAGTGATTAAAATTAGCTTCATTATGGTTGATTTTGATCTATATCAAAGGATACTGCTAAGTATAAACTTTATGTTCTTAAAGAAAATAGATCAGTTATAAGTTTATCCTCATTTTGGATTTATATAGATCCAAAATTAATTGAGAAAAAGTTCGTCTATAAATATCCAAGCGGGAGTATTTTTGCCTGGATGCCAATCAGGCAAGTTTTTCAAATTTGTTAGGGTGAACTTATAGAACTTATAAGAATTCTCTCCTGGAATTGGACAATTAAAGGATTTGTTTTCTATTTTAAAATCATCTTTTTTTAATGATGGGAATTTAATTTCATTAAGAATCTTAAATCTGATGCCATCAAGACTACCGGCCACTTTTATGGATGTGAGAGGAAAGATATATGAGGCATTGTCTATCAAGGTATTAAATCTAGCTTCTTTGAGTTTTTTATTTTGATGGAATCCAATGACGAAGACCATATTGTCATCTAGATAGCCCAACCATTTACCATTTGAAAAGTTTTGATCACCCAATTGATAGTCAACCAGCGTCTGGATTCCATTGCCTGGATATTGTCTATGAGGTTGAGTTATAAGAAAAATAGTATCAGGAGATATCTCTGATCGATAAAATGTTTTCTGGATGACATCACTACTGATCCATCCGGATTTAAATGCTTTAGCTTTTATGGTAGTGTGATCAGTAATTCTAAAGGGGTTTTTAAACTCAGAACTTGATAAACTATCAGGATCTGTTCCATTAGTGGTATACCGAATCTCAGTGCCTTCTAAAAAATGTGTAATATTAATATCTAGATAGTCAGTAATGATAGATGAGTCTTGATCAATGATTGGACTCGTTATTTTTATTAAGTTATTTTTTAAATTATCACCAAAGGTAAAATTAATTTTAGGATAAGCTTTGCGGATCATATCTATTTGTGGTGTATCTAAATTTTCCGACCACAAATGAATCTTATCGAAAGGGGCATTTTTAAAAAATGCATGCCAAGTTTCCTCATCGTATGCTAAACCGCAAATGGAAATAGACTTGAGTTGCGTTAATTTTTTGAGCGGAAACAATTGATCGGGAGTCAGTTGGGTATAATTTATGTTAAGTTTTTGTAAATGTTCGCATTGGGCAATAAAAGCAATGTCTTCATCTTTCAGGGGCATGTTTTGCATATTTAAGTAGACTATTTGAGACTGAATTGGGGTTAGACGCTTTAAATTTTCGTGGGTGTAAAACTCTCCTTGATAGAAACTTACCTCAATATTATCGCTACCTGTGTAAGAATAATATGCGGTGCAATAATTTGAATTATATTTTTCTAAGTTTGGGAATTTAGTTTTTGGACGGTCCGAATAAGGAATACTGGGCATCCAATGATGGGCTAACAAAAACAAACTATCGGATTGGGCAAGTTCATTCATTTTAATTTTCAAATTAACACCTGAGAGCACCCAATAATTTAATAAACTGAGCTCCTCTTTTGTCAATTGTAATTTGCCTTCTGGGGGCATGTGATTTTCATCCGAAAGAGGTAAGAATAATCGCTCTAATAAAAGGGAATTTGTATTATTTTGACTCATTAAAATGGCACCATGTTTTCCTCCTTTCAAGATATTATCAGGCGAATTAAGTAATAAGTCTCCCTTTGCTTTTTCTGGGCCATGACAGCTGAGACATTTTTGTTGTAGGAGTGGTCCGATGGCTCTTTCGTATAGAGTGGCGGTATTGTCCAAATTTATTTTGAGTTCTCTATTAAATTCTTCTTCAGGCCAGCTCAATAGATGCGTACCATGGGTCAATTGGGCACCTTTATGAGTAAAAAAAATAAGTATCCCTGCAAAGAGGATACTAAAGAGAGCCCTGAATGAATAAAGAGTTTTAAAAGAATCGTTGTACTCATGGAGTGACATTAATCCCCAACTCATATAGGCAAAGCCTACTCCACCCCACTGATGCCAAAAAATTAAATTATTATCGTAGCTCCCTTGTTTAGATAAAAAAATACCAAAAATGGCAATAATAGTAGTTATTAATGAATGAACAGTCAACAGAGGGGAGAAGAGGGGACTCATTTTCTTAACATCTGTAGAAAAAATGTAATAGCCTGCGATCCCCAGGCCCATTACAATAGGAAAATGCAAAAGCATGGGATGCATTTTACCCAGCCATTGAAAATAAATACTAAAATTTATTTCTTGATGATAATACGCTATAATGCCCAGAAATGGATTTAAAATCCACAGAGCGTTTCTACCAAGTGCTAACCATTTAGGTGCCGACATTCTTAAGCGATTAAGTCATTGATGATATTACCTGATACATCAGTCAATCGGTACCTTCGGCCGAGATGCTTGTAGGTAAATGCTTCATGATTTATTCCCATAAGATGCATGATTGTGGCATGAAAGTCATGCACATGTACAGGTAGTGAATTAATATTGTATCCAAATTCATCGGTTTCACCATGCATACCTGGTTTTACTCCGCCGCCTGCCATCCAGATAGTAAAGCATCTCGGATGATGGTCTCTACCATAATTATCTCTAGTAAGGGGACCTTGACAATAATTGGTTCTTCCAAATTCACCACCCCAAATCACCAAAGTCTCATCCAATAAACCTCGTTGTTTTAAATCTTTAACTAATGCTGCGGAGGGCTGATCTACATCTTTACATTGTCCGATGAGCTCACTCGGTAAATTACCGTGACCATCCCATCCTTGATGATACAACTGTACAAATCTTACGCCATTTTCAGAAAGCTTGCGCGCCAATAAACAATTGGCTGCATAGCTACCCGGCACTAGGCATTCGGGGCCATACATTTTTACAACACTTTCAGGTTCATTTTTTAAGGAAGTGATTTCGGGTACGGCCATTTGCATGCGATAGGACAATTCGTATTGCTGAATTTTTGCCACAATTTCTGGATCCCCAATTTTCTCATAGGATTGTTGATTCAGGGCGGCAATTTCATCTAGCATCGCACGCTTGTCACCTCGGGCTATAAATGGGGGGTCTGATAAGTATTTTACGGGTTCTTCTCCACTACTAAATTGTACCCCTTGATGGATGGAATCCAAAAAGCCATTGTTCCATAATTTGGAATAAACACCTTGCCCATTCCCTTTTCCTTTGCTCAATAGCACACAAAAAGCAGGAAGATTTTTATTATCGCTCCCCAAACCATAACTGACCCAAGAGCCCAAACTCGGTCGGTTTCCTACCTGGGCACCAGTTTGAAAAAAGGTAAGGGCAGGATCATGATTGATGGCTTCGGTATACATGGACTTTACAATACACAAATCATCAGCAATATCTGCAATATGGGGAATGGTCTCACTGAACCAGCCTCCATGACTGCCATGTTGGGAAAAATTAAATCGGCTCCCTGCCAAAGGGAAAGTAGTTTGATTGGAGGTCATACCTGTGAGTCTTTGTCCGTTTCGAATACTGGCAGGTAAATCTTCACCATGCATTTTTTGTAGCATAGGCTTATAATCAAATAAGTCCAATTGTGAGGGGGCACCATTTTGAAATAAATAAATAACTTTTTTCGCTTTTGGGGCAAAATGGGGCAGTACCTTAGAAATAATATCAGCTTTATCGGGCCTATCAAATATGTCTGGAACCATTAAAGATCCGAGTCCAAGTCCACCTAATCCGAGACTAATTTTAGATAAGAATTTTCTTCTGTTTTGATTCAACCCATGCTCTAATAATTCATTCATAGCTTTTAAGAATTGGTAATGGTTTCTTCAAGATTATATATAATTAATATCGTATTCATCAAAGCAGCGGCTTCGATTTTATCATATTTTTTAGTAGGATGATGATATTCACCGATCGCCAACGCATCGCTCACCACCGAAGGGTTATCTTTTAATAGCAGTATTTGCTGATTGCAATAGTCGACCAATCTATTTTTTTCTGTTCGGGTGGGTTTGCGAATCACAATCCTTTCAAAGGCTTGTTCAATTTTATCCGATAATTTCTGCGGATTCAGCGACATACTTTCTGCCAATACCCTCGACGCTTCAAGTACTGTGGGATCATTGAGCATGGTTAAGGCCTGCAAAGGCGTATTGGTACTTGATCTTTTGGCTTCGCATTGATCTCGATTACTCGCATCGAAGATCATCATACTGGGTGGAGGAGCCGTTAATTTAATAAATGTATACAAACCTCTTCTATAAATATCGGCACCATGATCCTGCATATAAGAAGCCAATACTCCTCGTCCTGAGGTAGAACTTTCCCAGACCCCTTCGGGTTGATAGGGTTTGACACTAGGGCCACCTACTTCAGGATTGAGTAAGCCACTAGAGCCCAAGACAAAGTCGCGAATGATCTCTGCTTTGAATCGCAGACGGGGGGATCTGCTGTAGTAAATATTATCAGGATCAAGAGTCAATTGTTCTGAGTTAATTTCGGCAGATTGCTTGAATGTACTGCTCATGACAATTTTTTTAATCAGGTACTTTATATCCCATTGATGTTCCATAAAATCGACGGCCAACCAATCCAATAATTCAGGATGGGTGGGTAATTCTCCTTGGAGACCATAATCTGCTGAAGTGTTGACAATGCCTTTCCCAAAGAGTTCCTGCCAAATAAAATTGACGAAGACCCGTGCGGTAAGTGGATTTTGAGCATTCGTGGTCCACTGAGCAAGTCCCAATCGGTTACGCTGATATTTTGTGGTATCAAAAGGCATGATGGATTCCAAGGCGGTTGGCTTGACCAGCTGATCGGTGGGAGCATCATAGCTTCCCCTAGCCAAAATATAGGTGGCCCTTGGTTTGATGCTATCTTTTGGACTCCAATCACCCATGACGGACACTTCTAGTTGACTGGTATCGGATGTATTGATGAAAGACAATAACTTATTTCTTTCTTGGGAGGAGATCAAAAGTTTTGGATTTTTTGCAGGGGTAGAAACACTGACATCTCCCTCAAAACCTTTTTCTTTACTTTCATTGAAAAAAGCATACAACTGATAATACGCACGATTAGAAAATGGGTCATACTTATGGTCGTGACATTGGGCACATTCGATGGTAACACCCAAAAAAGCCTTGCCATAAGTCCTTGTTTTATCAATGTTATAGGATACTCGATATTCTTCATCAATTACACCGCCCTCTTCAGTATACTTATGATTTCTAAAAAAGGCTGTAGCTAAAATATTTTTTTTTGTAGCGTTGGGCAATAAATCACCTGCAATCTGATTGATTAAAAATTGATCATAGGGTAGGTTGTTATTGAAGGCATGAATGACCCAATCTCTCCAGGGCCATTGGGACCTAATATTGTCGTCTTGATATCCGTAAGAATCGGCATAACGGGCTAAATCCATCCACATTAATGCTAACTTTTCACCGAAGGCTGGATTTTTTAACAAATCATTGATCAATAGTTCATACCAATCATCAGTAGATATCGATCGCCAATGAGTTAGTTCCTTATAGGAAGGAGGTAATCCAATTAGGTCGGCATAGGCTCTTTTTATCAAAGCGTCTTTGCTCGCCGCATCATTGGGGCTAAATTCATTTGCTTCCATTTTTTTTAAAATGAAATAATCGATTTCATTGGTCATCCAACTCGAATGATTTACCTTAGGCAATTCCGCTTTTTTTGGGGCTTCAAAGGCCCAATGTTTTTCATATTGTGCACCTTCTTTGATCCACTGCTTAAATAAGTTTATTTCATCGGGACTTAAACGCCCCAAATGACTTTCCGGTAAGGGCATCATGATTTCAGGATCTAATGATTCGATGCGATGAATCAATTCACTTTGTTCAGGGAAGCCTGGAACGATGGCAAATTTCCCTTTGGATTTTTCTAATTCAGCAAAGGCCATAGAAGGGACATCCAGTCTAAGTCCTGCTCTTACTTTGGTTACATCTGGACCATGACAAGCAAAACATTTGTCGGACATTAGTGGCCTGATTTCTCGATTATAGGATACCATTTTGGCACCTTCATTTTTTTCAGGGGTAAAAAAAATCATCCCACTTAAGCATCCTATGAAGAGTAAAATAATTAGGGACAGCAGTCTTTCTTTTTTCATAAAAAAGAAGATTGAACACGAGAAAATTTATAGGGATAGGATTTACCAGATGCCCACTGAGCTACATAGATACTACCTTCATCATCTATACATACGTCATGAGGATGGATTAATATTTTTTCGGATTGCGCCATGGGTTGCAATTGACCATTAACATATTCGGGTGCCGTCCCCCCTAAATTTGACACCACTTGATTATCCTTGCTTAGTATGGTGATGAATCCGGAATTAATACTATTTAAGTTGGGAGATCGCAGCACAGCTGCATAGAGATAATCACCTTTAATGACAGGTCTGCAGACGCATGCACCCGGCAAGTGAATCACCTCAAGAAGCTTCCCTTCAAGACTAAAACGCTTGAATGCGGTACGGGTGCGGTCGGTTATGAGCAGTGTATGAGTGTGATGACGTGTATCTATACAGATGCCATGCGCATTATCCAAATATTCATCTCCTACACCCCTTCCACCAAAACTATTTTTTAAGTTGCCATGTTCATCATAGTGTAAGATATGCTGAGCACCGTATCCATCTGCGATATAAAAATCACCATTGGGTAATACTGCTGTTTCGGTAGGAATGAAGGCATTTTTATTTTGATAATCAGGTATATCCGCAGGGGGATTAATGGTCAATACTATTTTCCCATCGAGTGTGGTTTTGTAAACCTGATGTCGGTTGGTATCCGTAATAAACAAAAAATCTTCGTTGCCATTGGCCTGTAAGGTTAATCCGTGCGCGCCAGGAAATTCGGTCCCCCAAGTGGTTAACAATCGACCACTTTTGTTGTAAATAATTATGTTGTTTTTGGTTTCATTGGTCAGTAGTATTATGCGTCCTCTGGAGTCTTCTATCATTTCATGACAATCATTGACTGGGGTTTTTACGGGGTTGAGGGCTCCCCATTTTGTATTTAACTTGAATTTCATTTCGTTGTGACCATACATGGGTCCTTTTGTTTCACCATATAAATCTCGTGTAATAAAAAAGGTCGAGCCACCCAGAAGGGAGTTTATTAAGAAGGACCTTCTTTTCATGATTTATAATATTTTAGAACAGCGAAAATGAATTATCAAAGAGCTCTCGTAAAAATAAATAAAAATTTTTGTTTTACTGAGGCTTTCTTAAGAGGTTATGTAGGCTCTGATTATTTTTCTCTTGAGAAGGATAATGTATTTAGATATTATAATTATGCTTAAGTTGGAGTAATCGTGCAAGAGGCCTAATCCTTTATAGCATTTACATATCTTTTTGGATAGGACGAAAGACGGAACCCTATTTCAAGTAAAACAAATCCTATTATCTACAGTTTTGAAAAATCAAAAGACTAAATTTATTATTTAAAAATAGCATAGATTAAACTTTGGTTGCAATAATTAAGAGGACTCCTACAGACAGAAATGTCTAAAAGAAAAAATAGAAAGGTTGTATTAAGAAAATGATTTGGATAAGATATTCATGCTCTTCAAAAAAATTTTTTCAATCGTAAATTTTTTTTTGATGCCAAGTTTAGAATAATCATTCAACTGAAATTTCAATTATGAGTTTTTTTGTGATTCTTAAAAAACTATAATTTTTGTAATTATTTCTTTTTTCCTAATTTCCCTTTTGGAAATCGCCCGTAATTACCCATTCCATCCATGTCAATGCTATCTACTTTTCTGTAAGAAGCAGTTAGCTCGGGATCGTTTTTTATTTTCTTTTCTTGCATTTCATTTGCTTTTTTCACCATGATCAGGTACCCTACCATATACAAAATAAAAATGATTAAACCGATTGAGAACATTACAATGTTTTCCATTATTCTGATGTTTTTTGGTTAGAATTATGTACTCTTCTTTGTCTCAATGCAATGGAGGCTGATAGTATGGATGGAACCCAAATTCCAACAAATATTCCCTCCAATTTATTCCCTGTGAACCACAGTGTAACTGAATACAAAAATGACACGAATGCCAAAATGATAGGATAATATATTCCCCAAAATTCAATGACTTTTTTCATGATTAGAATGGTTTGTTAGTTTTTCTTTAAATTATACTTTTGTGTAACGCTTGATTTCAAAAATTAGTTCTTAAAGGATAGAAATTCGGCTCTTAGAAAGCCTTGTTTAAGCTGAGGGAGATTACCTTGTAATCAAATAGAAGCCATCTATTGGTATACCTATCAAAGAGTTAAAAGAGAAAAATGTTTATACCTATGTTGGTGCTCATTTAATAAAAAAGCTCCAATACTGTCAGTATTAGAGCTTTTTTGTGGAGCCGGCGGGATTCGAACCCGCGTCCAGCTAAGGAAATATTGCATCGTCTACATGTGTAGTTATTTATTAGATCTTACAGAAGGGCTGGTAAATAACAACCTACCTTTTCTGCCAGTCACTGAATTTCGCAACTGCTTAGTAACCTCGCAGCGCTAGCCTTTTATACGACACCCCAATTCCTTGCTCAAAAGGCGAAAGCGAGGTAGGATGTGGCCCGGGAACGTCTCTAGACGCTCAACCGTTTAAACCTGTATTTAACTAAAAAGTTAAATTAAGCAGCCATGGCGTAAGAATCTTCGCCAATTAAAATTTAAGTGCCTTGATTACGGATGTACACTCAGCACCCGACACGCAAATACAGCATTCACACTTCCTGTCGATTCCATTCGGCCCCATGCATTAACTGTCTAAGGACAAAATTAAGCTTTGCAGTCCAATAAGTTAATGAAATTATTAAATGATATTTTTTTAAATTCTTCGGTTCATTTAAATTCATGCTATATTGTTTGTTCAACTGCAGCTATTATGAAAGACCTTCGAGTGGCTCTTGTACAAGAGGCACCTGTACTATTTGATTTATCCGGTACTTTAGATAAAGTGGATGTCTTACTTGGAAGAGCGAAATCCCAGGGTGCTGAATTGGCACTTTTTCCAGAGGCCTTCATTTCGGCGTATCCAAGAGGCCTTACTTTTGGTACTGTTGTGGGGAGCAGGTCCAAAATAGGTCGTGCTATGTGGCAGCGCTATTATGATAGTTCACTGGATTTGAATTCTCAAGGATTTCTTGATTTAGCCAATATTGTAAAGAAAAACGGTATTTACTGCTGTATTGGTGTGATAGAGCGTGTTAGGTCGGGGACTTTATATTGTACTTTGTTGTATTTTGACCCACAGGGTAAATGTATAGGAAAGCATCGAAAAATTAAGCCAACCGCTGCAGAACGTATTGTGTGGGGCGAGGGTGATGGGACTGATCTACATGTTTATGATACTTCCTTTGGTAAAATAGGAGGCCTGATTTGTTGGGAGAATTACATGCCCCAAGCTCGAATGCATCTTTATGATCAAGAGGTAGAAATTTATTTAGCACCGACAGCAGATCATCGCGACAATTGGCAACACACCATTCGTCATATAGCTATGGAAGGAAGATGTTTTGTTCTAAGCTGCAATCAGTACGTTACTCATGAGGATTATCCATCAGATTTACCTGGAGAGGCAGTAGAAAAATTGCCTAATATTTTATCAAGAGGGGGTAGTACTGTGATTGATCCTTTCGGGAATACATTGGTTCAGCCTTTATGGGATAATGGGGGTATTATTTGTGCCCAGTTGTCTAGAGACTTACTTATTCAATCAAAAATGGATTTGGACGTGATGGGGCATTATGCAAGAAAGGATTTATTTTCCTAGTGCTGGTTTCCAATAATTATGTTTTTTAAAAACAATTAGANNAGAATTTGGTTTGTAAAACTGCGGGGATAGATTAAAGAAAAGGATCCTTATATCTATCATTCAATGCGTGGNTGGTTCATCAAAATANCTTNAACTAGTATAAATAAAGGGCTTTGAAGTTTACAACCTAAAAACCCTNTCTAAAATCGTTAAATCATTANAAGTTTATTAATTTAAAAAAAANTATGTGCAACATTCGTTACCCCAAAATTAATTAAGCGCGGTTTGANAGTTGAGATGTTTTGTGCTGTTTGAATATGATATAAATGGGACCAGCACTCCTAAACTCTGACCATCATGCCATTTTTGTTGTAATATTTATAAAAAAAGGGTTCTCCAAGCCAAAGACTTTAAAAGAACCCCTTACCAACCATAAATCTTCACAAGAATAATAATTTTTAAAACAAATAATGTAACACTTGTTACACAAACTAATAATAGAATCATTTTTTGTTTTTTGTTATTTTCTTAAGCCTCACTATTGTCTTAATCAAAGCATTGCCATTTCAATACTTTAAAACTGCAATATTTATAGACTGAGAAGAAAAGGTTTCATATTAAGAGATATCTGATTTATTCGTTGAACTATATTGCGCCTTAAGCCATAATGGGAGTTTAATATTTTATCCTATTGTAAGAAGAGAAATAACTGTGCTCTTGGGTATTATGAACTCTTTAAAATAGAATTTTCAAAGTATTTTATTTCGCTGAGGCTACCATTATTAGCAAGAGATACTGCTTGACAATATTTCTTCCTCACTTTCGTTTATGAAGCATATTAATTTGCAATTAATTTTTAACAAAATATAGATTTTTTTTGAGGTAATTTTTTAGGCTTATGATTCTATATTATTGAGCAACTTGTTGAATCAGCTCCCATAATTTTTCAACATGATACTTTTTAATATGGGTTTGACCGGTAACTACACGAAGTACATATTGATCATTTACTTTAGTATGAGTAATATAGGCTTTACCAGAGGCATTGACAGTGGCTAAAATGTGAGCGTTAATGGCATTATTTTGTTCCAAATCAGTATATTTGATACATCTGAACACGACCAAGCTCATGACTCTGTTCACGACCATTTCAAAATAAGGATGATTTATCACTTGTTGTTCAAGCCATGCGGCAAGAGCAATATGTTCCTTGATTTTGATGCGGATGCCTGAAGTACCGTACTCTCGGATTACAAACCATAATTTTAATGCCCTGAACCTTCGTCCGAGCGGTATACCCCAATCTCTATAATCATTTACTTTCCCTCTTGTGCCTGTTTTTAGATATTCAGGCAGTATTTCAAAAGTTTGAATTAAGGCTTCTTTATCTTTTACAAAATAAGCCGTACAATCAAAATTGGTAAACATCCACTTGTGAGGATTAAAAAGATAAGTATCTGCCTTTTCTATTCCTTTTAGAAAATGCCTGTATTTGGGAAGGACAAAGGCGGCTCCTGCATAAGCCGCATCTACATGATGCCAGATATTATATTTAACAGCAATATCAGCAATGGCATCTAGTGGATCCATACCTGTAGTACCCGTTGTACCTAGTGTAGTAATTATGCAGCAAGGAATTTTATTCGATGCTAAATCGGATTTGATTGCTTCTTCCAAAAAATGGGGCAAAAGCGCCATTTGATCATCTACGGGAATCTTCACCAAATTATCTAATCCAATACCCGCAATTTTAACTGACTTGTCTATCGAGCTATGGGTTTGAGCCGAACAATAAACTCTTAATTTCTGATTTGAAAACCCTTGATTATTGATGTCAAATCGGGCGAATTTTTCTCTAGCCGTGAGTATAGATACTAGGGTACCTGTACTTGCAGTGTCTTGAATAACCCCATCCCAACTTTGGGGCAGCCCGGTCATGTTTATCAGCCATTTCATGACGCGCTCCTCTAGTTCTGCGGCGGCCGGAGAAGTCTCCCAAATCATGCATTGAGTACCTAGGGCAGCAGTAATTAATTCTGCTAATATGGAAGCATAACTTGCGTTTGCATTGAAATAGGCATGGAAATTAGGATGTTGCCAATGTGTGATTCCGGGAAATATTTTCTCTTCTACATCTGAAAGTAGTTGTTCAAAAGATTCTCCTTTTTCGGGAGCAAGCATGGGTAGGGTAGCAGCAATGTCACCTGGATTGACTTGTGATTTTACAGGATATTGTTCAATATTCTCTAGGTAATCAGCTACCCAATCGATTACTTGATGTCCATATTTTCGAAATTCTTCGGAATTCATAAGGGGATATAAATTATTTTTTTGGTCTCAAAAAATGGTTCTTCAAAATAATCCTTTATGCTTATTTCTTGATGTGGTTTATCCAAGGTTTTCATCTCAAGCTTTAAATCACCACCTTTTAGGGCAATGATACCATTGATTTTTTTGGCTGATGTACTGATTTTTATTTTTTGATGTGCCCATTGCCAAATTTTTCTTGCAGGGGCAACAGCTCGACTGATAACAAAATCAAATTCACCCGTTACTTTTTCTACTCTTGTTGGTTCAGTACTGACATTTACTAATCCCAATTCGTTACTAATTGCTTTTACTACTTTAATTTTTTTAGCCATGGAATCCACTAAATGAAAGTTAGACTCCGGAAATATCAATGCGAGTGGGATGCCTGGAAATCCACCTCCTGTACCGATATCAAGAATCCTTGTTTTTGGTTTGAATTGGATGAATTTAGCGATAGCTAAACTATGTAAAACATGCCTTATATAGAGCTTTTCAATGTCTTTTCTGGAAATGATATTTATTTGATTGTTCCAAAATTCATATAAACTTTGTAGATGTATGAATTTTTTTTCCTGCGATTTATTTATTTCAGGAAAGTAATGTTTTATTAGGGAGGCATTCAAATCAATTTTTATTTTAGTATGACTTAATATTGAGAGCAGATAGATTTAATTAAGAAGTATTCTCGTATTAAATGAATAAGCTTACAAATAAAAAGTATGATTTGAGCGAATATATGGCATATAATTATGACAAACAAACTGAGATTAATGCTCAAGTATCAAGAATAGCTATATCATTTCTTTGCTATAACTTTGATAATTTGAAAAAAGAATTGCTTTTGAAGTATTGGTTGTATAGTTAGCCAAAATTATTTTTAAAAGTATGGATATAAATAGGAAGAAAAATTCTCGTACAATAGCTTTTATGATTACTTCAATGGGATGGGGGGGGCTCGAGATGAATGTCTTGAAGATTGCTAAATCATTACGTCAATTGGGTTACAATATTACCCTTGCTACCCAAGAAAAATCCCCTATATTCATAAATAGTAAAAATTTATTTGATGAGGTCATCATCTTGCATAAGACAAGGAAATATTTTGAGTTTAGATTGGCATACGACATTAGTAAAGCTTTGAAAAATAAGGATATTCAAACGTTGCTGGTTTTTGATAATAAAGACTTAGATGTCCTCGCTTGGACCAAAAAAATATTCTTTAAGGAGCTGAAAGTAATTTATCAACAACAAATGCAAATTGGACCCAATAAGCAAGACTTTATTCATGATTTTCGCTTCAAGGCGATTAATTATTGGATTAGTCCACTTCAGTATTTAAAAAATGAGGTACTTGAAAAAACAAATTATTACTCTGAAAGGATAAAAGTAATTCCTTTGTGTACTGAAATAGAAAAGTATGTGGATCGAAAGTATTCAAAACTAGAAGCCCGACAAGTATTGAATATTTTCCCCAAAGCACCCCTTATTGGAATTATTGGTAGAATTACCCGAAAGAAAGGCCAACTTTTTTTACTAGAAGCTCTCATTGAATTAAAAAATAGAGGGATTGAAATGGAATTACTCATTTTTGGATCAGCTACGGTTAATGATCATGTGTCCGAAAATTATTATGAACTTATGCTTAAGTTCGTAAAGAAGCATGAAATTGAAGGTATTGTTCATTTTGTAAAATATCAAGAAGATGTAACTGTCTTTTATAATGCCATTGATGTTTTTGCCTTGGCCTCTCACAGCGAGACCTTTGGGATGGTTACCATAGAGGCAATGTTATCAAAGTTGCCCATTATAGCTACAAAATCAGGGGGGACGAGTGAAATATTAGGTTATGGTAAATACGGATTACTATATGAATATGAAAATCACGAAGATTTTTGTCAAAACATATTTTGGCTTCTCAATAATCATGTAACCATTGAGAAGATGAGCTATGATGCACAAAAAGTTGCGAGTGAAAGTTATACTCTTGAAAGGGAGGTTAAAGAAGTTGATAAATTATTAAATACGCTTATCCTTGAAGGATGATCAACACAATAGATTAGGTTAATGAGATCTACCTGACCTGTGAGATGAAACTCATAAATAAGAGTCTTTTTTTAAAACAGATAATTAACAGCTGCTGGTATATTTAATACTGATATTATAACATGACGCTGGTCATCTATTAAGATATTTTTCGCTCTTAGTTCGAAAACCATTCTATTATTATTTTCTAAGGTAAGTGGAAGAAATTCATCTTTGGAATTTTTTATTGAGGGATAAATGATTTTATAGAATTTTCTTTAGATCAAAAGCGTATTTTTGTGTTAGTTATGAAATTTGATCTTTTAACTAAAGACAGGAAGAGTGATGCGAGAGCTGGCGTTTTAACGACTTCACATGGACATATAGAGACGCCCATTTTTATGCCCGTTGGTACAGCAGGAACGGTTAAATCAGTTCATCATCGTGAGCTTGAGACTGATATCAGAGCACAGATTATTTTGGGGAATGCCTACCATTTGTATTTGAGGCCGGGTATAGATATCATTCAAGGTGCGGGAGGGTTGCATAAATTTATAAGCTGGGAGCACCCCATTTTAACCGATAGCGGGGGTTATCAGGTATATTCTTTGGGCGCCAATCGAAAAATAAAAGAGACTGGAGTTCGATTTCAATCTCATATCGATGGATCATGTCATGAATTTTCACCTGAATATGTTATCGATATCCAAAGGAAGATTGGTGCTGACATTGTCATGGCTTTTGATGAATGTACGCCATATCCTTGTTCAAAAGAATACGCGCAAAATTCCATGCACATGACCCATAGATGGTTGAGAAGATGTGTCGATCGTTTTGATCAAACCGAATCGCTGTATGGATTTGATCAAACATTTTTTCCTATTGTGCAAGGAAGCATTTATCATGACCTCCGCGAGCAATCTGCGGAATTTATAGCTAAACAAAATCAAGAAGGTAATGCCATTGGGGGGTTATCTGTTGGTGAGCCAAACGAATTGATGTACGAAAGTACAGCACTTGTATGTGGCATTTTGCCTAAAGATAAACCACGTTATTTGATGGGGGTAGGCACCCCAGTTAACATTCTGGAATGCATAGCGTTAGGAGTAGACATGTTTGATTGTGTTATGCCCACAAGAAATGCGAGAAATGGGATGCTGTTTACTTCCGAGGGGATCATTAATATTCGGAATGAGAAATGGAAGAATGATTTTTCACCTATCGATATCAATTTAGGTGGATATCTTGATACCCTACATTCCAAAGCTTATTTGAGACATTTGATCATTAGCAATGAGATTTTAGGTGCTCAAATATCAAGTATTCACAATCTTAGTTTTTATTTGTGGCTAGTTAAATCCGCTCGAAAGCATATTATCCAAGGAGATTTTAGTTTATGGAAAAATAGGATGGTTCAAAAATTAGCTAATAGGTTGTAATCATTACATGAAAAAACTTGATGTCTATATTCTTAAGAAATTTTTAGGGGCTTTCATTTTTGTCATGTCTATTTTGATTTTCATCATTGTGATTATTGATTTTACGGAAAAGAATGACAATTTTATTAAAAACGATGTTGCCAGCGATCAGATTTTACATTACTTCTTGACCTACATACCTTATATGGCCAGTTTTTTGACACCCATTATCGTGTTCATAGCTACCGTATTTGTCACCTCTAAATTAGCTGCAAAAACAGAAATAGTTGCCATATTGGCAAGTGGAGTTAGTTTTAAAAGATTAATGTTGCCTTATTTCTTGGGTGCAGTACTGATTGGATTTGTAAGCTTTCTAGCTAATTCTTATCTTATTCCAGAGACTAATAAATTCAGGATTGCCTTTGAATTGCAATATGTGAAAAAGGCGTTTTATTTCAATGATCGAAACATTCATATTCGCGTGGCTCCTGACCTTTACATTTATATGGATCGATATAATAATCAAGGCAATGTTGGTTATAACATTACCTTAGAGCAGATTGAAAATGGTATGTTGAATGAAAAGCTTTATGCTCGCACTATGAAATGGGATACGGCAGGGCAAAAATGGCGGTTGAATAAATGGAATAGAAGGGTCTTTAATGAAACAGATGAGATGATTTACAGTGGAGATGCTATGGATACGATATTGAATGTATCACCTGTTGATTTTGAAAATCAAGAAAGACTGTGGGAGACTTTAACGATGAGCGAATTGAATGATCATATTGATCAACAGACCTTAAGAGGATCGGCTGATGTAGATATCTATAAAATTGAAAAATATATTAGATTCATGTCCCCATTTTCGGTGATTATCTTAACTTTTATTGGCATTATTGTTTCTTCAAAGAAATCGAGACAAGGAACAGGTGTGCAGATTGCATTAGGATTTCTAATAGCCTTTTTATTTGTTATTGCTTTCATGCTTTCCAGAGCTTTAGCTGAGGCCAACACATTCAACAGTCCTATTTTAGCCGTGTGGATGCCCAATATAATTTTCGGTCTAGTAGGAGTGATTTTATATCGTACAGTTCCTAGATGAAGCAGCAAACCAAAGATATTTTATTTCTACATTTTATCGTACTTATTTGGGGTTTTACAGCAGTTATTGGCTTATTAATTGACCTTACACCAGTTGAAATTGTCTTTTACCGTACGGGTATGGCGGCCTTTTTATTAGTCATTATTCTTTTTTCATTGAAGCGATCCTTTGTGTTGAGTTCTCGTGGTTCTTTGTTGAAAACAAGTATTGTTGGCTTTTTATTAGCAGCCCATTGGGTACTTTTTTTCTTATCCGCAAAAATATCTACAGCAGCCGTTTGTTTGGTGGGTATGGCGACGACCTCTTTTTGGACTAGTATCATTGAGCCTCTTTTCTTTAAAAAGCAAATACAGGTGTTTGAAATTTTTTTGAGTTTATTGGCTGTAGTGGGAATTTTGATTGTATTCAATATGGAAATCGAGTATTTCTTAGGACTTTTTTTTGCAATAGTGGCGGCCATTTTAGCAGCACTTTTTTCCATTATTAATGTGTTATTGGTAAAAAAAGAAGATCATTTTGTCATTACCTTTTATGAAATGGTATTTGCATGCATATTTACGGGTATAACTTTACCTTTCTATCTTGTTTATGTGAGTCATGAAATGTTTGAATGGCCAACTTTAGAAGAGGTTATCTGGCTTCTGATATTGGCTAGTGTTTGCACTGTGTTTGCAGTTTCCTATTCAGTCAAATTGATGAAGCGACTTTCTGCTTTTTTTGTAAATTTGACTATTAACTTGGAGCCCATCTATGGAATTATTTTAGCATTGCTGGTTTTTGGTGATAGTGAAAAAATGAGTCTAGGTTTTTACTTGGGCACAGGTTTGATTTTGTGTTCTGTGTTGTTATATCCACTCCTAAATCGTAAAAGAAAAAGGAAAGCCTTAGAAACGGACATCCTAAGGTGACTTTGGGGGAAGTGCTAATGAACGAAGGATACATTCGTGTTTTTTAAAATCGGAAACTGCTACTGGTTTTTCAAATAGTCCATAAACGGCAGACCCCGAACCACTCATGGAAGCATAAAAAGCTCCTTTGTCGTATAGTTTTGATTTTATATCAGCTAAGGCTGGTGTATCATTAAACAAAGATTGCTCAAAGTCATTATGGAGCAGAGCATGCCATTTTTTCAAATCCTTTAAGGATTCTCTTAATGAAGTTTTAGGTATTTTTGGTTGAATATTGGCGTAAGCATTTGAGGTGCTAATATGCATACCGGTAAATATTACAATAATGTAATATTTTGATAAATTGAGTTCATAAAGTTTTAATTTTTCCCCTTTTTTGGAAGCAATAGCAGGTAAATTATCGATAAAAAAGGGGCAATCACTCCCCAATAAATTGGCATAATGTTTAAGACGTTCACTGGAGATATTTAATAAAAAAAGTTGATTAAGCATTTTGAGAGTAAATGCGGCATTTGATGATCCGCCACCTAAGCCAGCACCCATGGGAATTATTTTATGTAAGTGTATTTTTATGGGTGGTATACTGTAATATTCTTTAATGAGCTCATAGGCCTTTACACAAAGGTTATGCGTCGTTTTACCAGGGACAGTACGTCCCGTTTGAATAAAAGAAAATGATTTTGCAGGGATAATCTCTAGGATATCATGCCAAAGTATGGGGTACATACAGGTTTCGAGATCATGAAAGCCATCTGCTCTTTTATTGAGAATATTCAGTCCAAGATTAATTTTCGAGTTAGGAAAGGTAATCACGTAAATAAGTTAATTAATGATTTAAAGATTGAAGAATAGGTAGTTTCGTCGATCAATGTAGACAAAACGAAAATAAATTGACACAAAAAACCAAATTTTCAATAAATATGGAGTAGAGGAGTTTTTTTAAGTCAATTTTATTTTTGTAGTGTTTCCACAATTTTATCAGTCATCCCTGATGATGAAAATCCTCCGTCATGCATGAGGTTTTGCATAGTGACCATTTTGGTGAAGTCTGAGAATAATGAGATACAATAATCTGCGCATGCCTCGGCAGAGGCATTTCCTAAAGGGGACATTTTATCTGCGTAATCATAAAAAATATCAAACCCCGGTACACCTGAACCTGCAGTGGTCCATGTTGGAGATTGAGAAATCGTGTTTACTCTTATCTTTTTACTTTGACCAAGTCTATATCCATAACTCCTTGCGATTGATTCTAATACGGCTTTTGCTTGGGCCATATCGGAGTAATCTGGAAAAGTTCTTTGAGCCGCAATGTAGGACAAGGCCAAAATGGAGCCATATTCATTAAAAGCATCTAGTTTTTCACCTACTTGCATGACTTTATGGAAGGAAAGGGCTGATACATCAAGTGATTTTTGAAACCAATCATAGTTTAAGTTGCCATATGATTTTTTCTTGCGAACATTGGGACTCATTCCGATCGAATGAAGAATGAAATCTAATTTTCCACCTAAGACTTCAGTAGATTTATTGATTAGATTTTCTAGATCCTCCAAAGAAGTGGCGTCAGCTGGAATGATTACTGCACTACAGGATTTACCTAGTTTATTAATTTCACCCATGCGCATGGCAATAGGAGCATTGCTTAAAGTGAATTGAGCACCTTCTTCATGCGCCTTGAGGGCAACTTTCCATGCAATTGAGCTTTCATCTAGGGCGCCAAAAATAATTCCTCTTTTACCTTTCAATAAATTATAAGCCATTTTTTTATTATTTAAGTTTCAAAAATAATGAAAACTATTTCTTTATCGGGGTAATGATAACAATTCCCGCGCACTTTTAAAGGCACTTTCCGTTGGATGCGCTCCTGAAATCATTTGAGCGATGGCTTCGATACGTTCTTCGGTCGTCAATTCTTTTATTTTGGTGACGGACTTATCTGCACTATGATCTTTATAGACAAAGAAATGAGCCTCTCCTCCCGCAGCAAATTGGGGTAAATGACTAATGGAGATTACTTGGTGATTTTTTGCCATCGCTTTCATCATTTTGGTCATTTTAATTGCAATTTCTCCAGATACACCGGTATCAATTTCATCAAATATAAGTGTTGGTAAGGCAATTTTGTCTGCAATTAAATATTTAATTGCAAAAACGAGTCGAGATAATTCACCACCAGAGGCTATGTTCTTAAGTGCCTTAGGTACGACACCTTTATTGGCCGAAAACAGAATAGAACATTTATTTATGCCATTTTTATTTGGCTCAATGACTTCTAACTCAATTTTTACTCGACCATTTTCAATACCAATTTCATGAATGATATCGGTAATTTCTCTTTCAAAATTAAATGCTGCTTTTTGACGAAGTTTTGAAAGTTCTGTCCCAATTGTCATTACTTGATCTAATGCAAGATTCATTTTCTCTTTTGAGGTGGTGAGCTTTTCATCAAGATGATCTATTTCGGTAAGTTTTTTAGATAATTGATCTCTTAAATCGATTAGATCTTTCATCGAATGAAGTTCATGTTTTTGTTGCAAGCGATAGATTAGTGAGCGCTGTTCGTTCAGTTCCTCTATTTTTTGTGGATCGAACTCGATCTCTTCTCGTTCCTCAAGGAGAGCTTCAAAAACATCTTTTAATTCGATTAATGAGCTCGAAATTCTTTTTTGAACTCCTGTAAATTTATTAGATAGATTGCTAATAGATACCATCAACGTATTCAATAACTCCAGTTGTTTTATCAGGGAAAAGTCCTCTTCGTCTAATATTTGCATTGTCTGGGAGAGCTTTAGTTTAATTTCCTCTGCATGTTGCATGGCCGATAAATTTTGCTCAAGTAATTCTAAATCAATATCATCTAATCTTGCTTCTTCCAATTCTAGAAGATTATGACGCTCATAATCTTGATCTTTTTTGGAACTATGATGCCATATTACCAACGCCTCATATGTTTTTTTTCTTTGTTGATAGATCTCAAAGGCTTCTTTGTAGGTCTGGAGCTGTTGTGTATTGAGTGAAAATTGATCCAATACTTCGAGCTGATATTTGGGGTTTTCTAGGTTTAAGGACTCATGTTGAGAATGGATATCCATGAGTTTCAAAGCAAAGATTTTAAGTACTTCTAAATTTACCGGGGTATCATTAATAAAGGCCCTACTTTTTCCATTGGGGGAAATCTCTCGACGTATGATGGTCTCCGATTCATAGTCAAGTTCCGAAGTTTCGAAAAAATGTTGAAGGTGATAGGCAGAGATTTCAAAATGCCCTTCGATTTGACATTTTTTACTCACATCCCAGAGTACCTTACTGTCTGCACGATTGCCCATCAGTAGGCCTAAAGCCCCCAGCATAATTGATTTCCCCGCTCCTGTTTCTCCCGTGATAACATTGAGTCCCGTGGTGGGCGCCAGTTCTAACTCCTTGATTAAAGCGAAATTGATTATTGAAAGTGATTTGATCATAGAGATCAGGTTTGTATATCTTTCCAAACTTCATCTAATTCTGAGCGGAATATGATCACGCTTTTCATTGATGAATTTTGGCATAAAATTTTGTTCCCTTCAATACTACTCATTTTTCCAAATATTACCACACCATTTTTATGCATAAATGTGAGGAATTCTTGAAAATGGCTTTCTAAATCTGATATCGATATTTTGACTTGTCGACTGGGCATCATTTAATCATTCCAGCGAAATCTGAACGCTTCGTGGCATCAATATTTACGAGCATATTATAAGTTCTTTTGCGAAGCGATGGATCTCCTTTTGAAAATATTTTGCTAAGCTCATCTGTTTTAGCGTCTAGAAAGCTGATGGTAAGTATCGATCGAGGTCTTGCTTGGTTGACTTTGAGTACTTTTTGGATACTTTCTGAAATCATTTTTCTGGCTTCTTCAGGGTCTTCCAAAAAATGATCCAAGCCTTGCAAGTGATATTGATAACTAGCCTCTCTAATGGGTTTCATTTGAGCATTCAAAAGGTTCTCTACTAACCAATAACGATTTCTGATACTATTGAATTGATCCCATCCAATAAAACCAGAATTTTGGGCATTGGTAACTACGCGCCAAGCCAAATTGAAGTAAGCTTCTCCTCTTAACTTCCCAAAGGAATCATAATCTAATCCTATAATTACCAATGCATAATACGATAGTAGGGAGGAAAGGTTGTCGATAAAGCTATTTTCATTGTAAATAATGGGCTGAGAATTAACATATTCAAATGCCCAGTCTCGATCACCAAAATTCAACAAAATTGTTTCATGATTGGTGTTATAAACAGGTCGAGAGGAGAGGACTTGTACTGAGGCTTGGTACTGTCCTATTGCGGGATCACTTTCTTCGGTTAGTGTTAGAACAATATTACAATTAATTCTTTCTTCAATTTTAAACTGATCGGAGGTCCATTTTGTGTTGTTCAGAAACTCACTAAATGCAACTTCCATTTCGGAAATCGTAGTTGGGTCACTACTTTGAATGGCTTGCGCATTGATGATTACACGGCAATTTAGCTCTTGACTTAGCAATATCGTTGGAATTACGAAAAAAATCAAAGTAGTGAGCTTAAGCATAGCTTTGAATTATTTTCACAATGTCTTGAGCGACCTCTTTTTTATCTTTTAATTCGAAAGGGAATTTTTTTTCAAAGCGATCATAAATAGTAATTTTATTGGTATCTTGTCCAAAACCAACTCCTGGATCTTCCAACGAATTTAGAACAATAAGATTCAAATTTTTACGTTTTATTTTCTCCTTAGCAGAGGCTTCTCCATCATGTGTTTCTAAGGCAAATCCAACATGGATTTGCGTTTCATCTTTTAATTTACCTAATTCTTGAGCAATATCGGGATTTTCAATCAAGGTTATATTTAGAGGGTTACCATCTTTTTTATGCTTTTTATCAAATGGCATACTAGGTTTGTAATCGGCAACGGCAGCAGCAAAAATAGCAAAATTGATGTCTAAATATTGATTTTTGCATGTCTCCAGCATTTCATCTGCTGAAGTGACTTTAATGACCTCGATGTGTGGATGTTTGGGATAGTTTTTTACCGGACCAGAGATGAATACAACTTGAGCCCCTTTTTTAGCAAATAATAACGCCAAGGCATATCCCATTTTACCAGAAGAATGATTTCCAATAAATCTAACCGAGTCAAAAGTTTCATAGGTTGGACCGGAAGTAATTAGCACTTTTTTATTACTAAATATCCCTGTTTTAAAATGCTCTCTGAGAATGTTAACGATAGTTTCTGGTGCTGCCATTCTCCCTTTTCCATTCAGACCGCTGGCAAGCTCGCCTACATCGGAGGTAATCAGATGATTCCCACGTGAGACCAGGAGATCAATATTTTTTTGCGTAGCTGAATGTGCCAACATATCTAAATCCATAGCTGGAGCAAAGTATACAGGGCATCTTGCCGAAAGAAAAACAGACAAAAGAAAATTATCACATAAACCATGTGCCATTTTCGAAAGGGTATGGGCTGAAGCAGGTGCGATTATCAGCAAATCTGCCCAAAGACCGAGAGCCACATGATTATGCCAATCTTCTGAGTTATCCTTATAGAAAGAGCTATATACGGGATGTTTTGATAGGGTTGATAGAGTGGTGGGGGTAACAAATTTTTTGGCACTCTCTGTCATGATAATCCGTACCTCCGCTTGTTCCTTAATGCAAAGTCGAACGATCAACGCCGACTTGTAAGCTGCAATTGAACCACTGACGGCTAAAAGTATTTTTTTTCCTGCCAACATAGGCTTGGGCAGGTTACAGATTTATACCTTCCGTGTCATTTTCATCACGCCTTCTGAATATTACCTCATCGTTGAGGAACTCCTCAGTTGCTGTGGTGGTTGGTTTAGGCATGCGCTCGTAGAATTTGGAAATTTCAATTTGTTCCCTATTTTCAAAAATTTCTTCTAGATTATCTACGGTAGAGGCAAATTCAGCTAATTTCCCATTCAGTTCTTCTTTCTGAATACTTGAAATTTGTCTAGCACGTTTACCTATGATTACCAAAGATTCAAATATATTTTCTGTGGGTTCTGATAATATAGAACTTTCTCTTGTTTTAAGTGATGCGTCAGTAGCCATAATGTTTAATTATTTCTTGATGCAAAGTTAGATAAAAAATCTGTACTATTCACATAATATTTTTCGGCGTCTTTCAAAAACTCACTACTGGGATATTTATCAACGAAGGTTTGATATTTATCTATACAAGATTTAAAACGTTCATTTTGAACTGATAGGATACTAGCTTGAGCATAATCATGTGCTGTTTGAATGGTCAAGAACAAAGCTTCTTCTTGAAAGGCAGAACCTGGAAATTCCTTGATGAAATTTTCTAGAGTAACGATGGCAGCTTCATATTTTTGAAGTTTGTAGTACAGCTTGGCATTTTCAAATTCTTTTTTTTCCAATTTTAGTTCTAGTTCATTAACAATACTTCCTGCATTTTTAGCAAATTCTGAAGTTGGGTACTGATTGATGAAATTCTGCATCACATTTATGGCTTCATAACTTGGTGTTTGGTCCAAACTAAATTCAGGAGACTGCATGTAGAGTGAATAGCCGTACATATAATTGGCTTCAAGGGCCAAATCACTACGTGAATAAACTTCTAAAAAGGTTTCAAAATAGTGAGAACTTAGAATAAATAAATCTTGGTAATAGTGCGCATAGGCATAATAAAAATTTGCTGACTCCGCTTCCTTGGTACCACGAATAATAGGAAGGATGTCTTCGAAAAGAGCAATGGCACGAGCAAAATCCTTTTTCTCGTAATATTTCATTGCTGCTTCGTATTTAGGTTGCCAATCAGTACTTTTTTGTAATTTTTGGTATTTTGTACAACTCGTAATGAAAAGGCATACAAGGGCTATTTTTATATAACTTTTAATCATTTTCTAAAAAATATTCGAGCAAAAGTAGTGTACTATCATTACAAACCCATTAATTACGTGTTCCTTTTAAACTCTTGCCTCTTTTTGCTTCTTGAAGTTTCTTTCTATTTTCTTCTATTTCTTGTTTATTAGGTTTGACTTTCCCATCGTTGTCATTTATAGGTACCGAAATTTTATTATAAACAGGTTTTACAAAGATATCTTGCAGGGAAGGCCTTCGATCTATCATCCAATTGAAGTCATCTAGCTTTTTGTCTTTATCTGTAATTTTATGCGGGGGTAGAAATTGCCCTTCGGGAGATTTATATAAGGTGAAGTTATGAATTTGATTGTTGAGAAAACGAATGGTCATATTGCTCGTTAGCATTTTATTAATTCCTAATAAAACAGTATCCGTGTCATCCATCGAATGAAATAGACTTTCACAATTACCGTTAATATCGATATAGTTTAAGCTTTTATCGAGGAAATAGATATTCATCAGTCGTCCTTTTATTTGATTGAAATTACTGACGGAATCTTTGGTAATCAGAAATGCATTTCGTTTTAAGTCCATTTTTTCTATGCTACTGTCGCTAACATGAATGACGATCGTATCTGAAAGCACTTGATTTTCTCCAGTCCATAAAACAGGATTTTGATAGAGCATAATAATAGAATCTGACAAAAAATAAGCGGAAGAATCAGCAATCCCTTGGAAATTCATTTTAAATATCCTAATGTCTGGATAAGCCAATATTCTTCTAACCGAGTCGAATTCACTTTCAATGGCAACCATCGTATCTGCAGCTATGTAAAAGGTATCTAATTGCATTATTTTTTTCATAATGGCATTACCATAAATTTTGCTAAAGCCATTGACCTTATCATGATAGCCTTCGTCACCGATAAGGATGACATTATTTTCTTTTGACGTAAGTTTGACGTTACCCTCACCTAAATAGTATTCGTTGAAATCATCAAAAAATAATTTATCTCCATCCAGTATATATTCGGAGGTTTCAATATTTCCAGATGATATTTCCGTTTGACTGATTTCTGTTCGGAATTCGCCTCCATGCGCATAAATTATCGTACCCTCCTTATTGATAATCTCTGTTGGGCCAAAGCTATATGCTATTTTGGAGAGAGTATTGTATCTGAGTGTATCAGTTCTTAAGGTAAACTCTGGAGATACTAGTACTACTGACTGATAAAACCGTGCAATATTTTCCTTTGCATAAAAGTATCCTAATGTACTCGAAAGAATATTTGTGGTATCAATCAGTTGTCCTCCTTTAAAATAATAAGCTACCTCTGTGTCTAAGCTGTAATTCAAATTGTCCGTATAGAGTTCCTGAAATCCCCGCTTGTAAACGACCTCTTCTCGAAGTTGGGCCATCCGATCTTCTCCTTGATATAGAAGGCGATTGGATGTGACTACGGTTGAATCGTTGATGATTTTCACATGATCATACGCCTTCATTTGATTCTCGGCTTTCAAATATATAGCACTATCGCAATAGACAGTGGTCTCTTTTTGAACAAAGACCACGCTGTCAATGAGATATCTTATCGATTGACCCTTTTTTCGTACAACTTCCTGTTTACCTTTGGCGGTATATTTAATTCTCTTTTGAGCTGTAGAAGCCAAAGAGCATAGGAGTAACGTAAGTAATATATGATAGTTTCGCATCTCAACTTACAATGGTTTGTAAAAGTAATATATTAATTGAAAGCATTATAGAGAGAATTATATGTTAGCAAAATTAAAGGCTCATATTGAATCTCATCATTTATTTAATTCCCAAGATCGGCTGCTTTTGGGGGTCAGTGCTGGAGTCGATTCCATTGTACTTGCACATTTATTAAAGGAACTACCTTTTGATTTTTTTATTGCCCACATGAATTTTGGTCTTCGGGGTCACGAATCAGATTTGGATGCTGATTTTGTTAAGCAATGGGGCCTACGTCATGGTATTATTACGCATGTCTTGAAGGTAAATGCAGAGATTCATGCCAAAAAAAATCAGCTATCAATCCAAATGGCTGCGCGATCATTGCGCTATAATTGGTTTTCTGAATTGGCAACTTTACATAAATGTTCGGCAATATTAACAGCACATCATGCTGATGATAACCTAGAGACGGTGCTATTTAATTTGATCAAAGGAACAGGTATTCGAGGTTTAAGAGGCATGAAAATACAACAGGGGCTTTTGGTTCGTCCTTTATTAATTTTTGATAAACAAGAAATAATAAATTATGCCCAAGAACAGCGTATTTCTTGGCGTGAAGATGCATCCAACTTCAGTAACAAATATGTGCGTAATAACATTCGTAAAAAAGTATTACCTGTTTTGAAAGAGATCAATCCTTCGGTCTTTCGAACCTTCAGGGATACACAAGCTCGTCTTATTGCAAGTGAAATGTTATTGGATCAAAAGGTTTTGGACTTGAAAGCACAATATTTCAAATCAGGTCTAATAGACTGCCTAGAGGTGTCTTGGGTTAAGGATCATCCATTGGATCATTTGTTGCTTTTTGAA
The DNA here is from genome assembly GCA_002691385.1 of Flammeovirgaceae bacterium. Taxonomy (GTDB): domain Bacteria; phylum Bacteroidota; class Bacteroidia; order Cytophagales; family Cyclobacteriaceae; genus UBA4465. Next base: position 30,858 of record NZHT01000069.1, read on the forward strand.
TTACTTGAAAGTTATGAACTGGGCTATGCGCAATTCAAGCAAATTTTTAGATCTGTAGTTCAGAATCAATCGGCCATGTTTTATTGGAATGAATACCAATTGAATGTGGACAGGGGCAAGGTCTGGATTGGGACTTCTGATCGGATCATTGATCCATCGGCTTACAAGGAAATAACCAATGCATTGGAGGTAGTTGAATTTTATAATCATCAATTGATATTCAATAATATATTATCTACCACTGAGTCCATTAATAATAAGAGTTTGAACATTGCTTGTTTGGATATGGAGAAGTTAACCTTTCCGCTTACTCTTAGAAAATGGAAAAAAGGAGATTATTTTTATCCCCTAGGCATGACTCATAAGAAAAAAGTGAGTGACTTTTTGATAGATCAAAAAATTCCAAAAATCATGAAAGATGGCCTTTTAATCTTAGCTTCTAAAAAAGAGATTTGTTGGCTTGTTGGTCTTCGCATTGATGACCGGTTCAAATTGAAAAATTCAACCGAAAACATTTTACGAATCGAGGTGAGAGATTTGAAGGAAAGTGATGGAAGGGGGACATAAATATGTAACTCTTTCTGATTTTTTTATAGAATTTAAAGAGTATGATATCAGCAGCATTGCTTTTCTATTAATCTTATGACATGTAACTTTGTGTATAGTCAAATAGATTAGTGGAATTTTTAACTAAAAAAATTAAATGAAGATTACCGTTGTTGGGGCAGGAGCTGTTGGAGCTACTTGTGCAGAAAATATTGCTCGCAAAGAATTGTGTGAAGAAGTGGTTTTATTGGATATTAAGGAAGGTCTTGCAGAAGGCAAAGCCATGGATATGAATCAATGTGCTACTTTAAATGGATTCAACACCAAGGTAATTGGATCCACTAATGACTATTTAGCCACCTCTGATTCCGGAGTGGTCGTTATCACTTCTGGTATTCCAAGAAAACCAGGAATGTCACGTGAGGAGTTAATTGGTACCAATGCCACTATTGTTCAAACGGTTACAGAAAACGTTTTAAAATACTCGCCAAATACTATTATTGTCGTGATTTCAAATCCAATGGATACCATGACCTATCTGAGCGTCAAATCCAGTGGATTATCTAAAGAGCGGGTAATAGGTATGGGTGGCTTATTGGACAGTAGTAGATTTAAGTATCGTTTGAGCGAAGCAATAGGTTGTTCGCCATCGGATTTGCAAGCAGTGGTTATTGGGGGTCATGGTGACACTACAATGATTCCATTAATTAAACATGCGACCTACAATAGCTCGCCAATCACTCAATTTTTAACAGAAGATGAGCAGGCAAAAGTAGTTGAAGAAACCATGATAGGGGGTGCGACTTTGACCAAACTTATAGGTACTTCTGCATGGTATGCACCCGGTGCCGCTGGAGCATTTTTAGTGGAGAGTATTGTTCGTGATCAGAAAAAATTATTTCCATCTTGTGTATATCTTGAGGGCGAATATGGGCAATCAGATATTTGCATTGGTGTGCCAACAATCATTGGTAAAAATGGATTAGAAAAAATTGTCGATTATCATTTAGATTCTGACGAGAAAGCTAAATTTGATGCTAGTGCTCACGCGGTACGCAATATGAATGTGGCCTTAAAGAATCTTAACTTAATATAAATTACTTAAAATTACTATTTGTTGATTTGAAACTGATAAAAAGCTGTTCTCATGTTTTTTGCTCACTAATAAGAAGTGGAAAATAAATAGGGTTTATTAAGGCAATTCAACCCCTTTAGAGGCGTTGTATATTTCGTACCATTGTTCCATTGATAACTCGAGTTTAAGTCCATCAAGTGCTGTTTGAATGCGTTCAATTTTCCCACTACCCACGATGGGCATAATTTGACTCGGGTGTTTCAAGATCCAGGCATAGACCACTTGATCTATACTTTTCGCTTCAATTTCGCCAGTTATTTTTTTAAGAGTGGCTAGAATCCTTATGTCTTTTTTTGTCTGTGGATTAAAGAGTTCACCCCCAGCCAATGGTGACCATGACATGGGCTTTATTCGTTCCTTCAAACAGAAATCTAAATTACCATTTTCAAAATGCTCGAGGCAATTTGGTGAAATTTCGATTTGATTGGTCAACAGATCTTGATGCCAATGTTTTTGAAGCATTTCAAACTGTCCTGGAGTGAAATTAGAAACGCCAAAATAGCGCACCTTACCAGCTTGATACAAATCGTCAAAGGCTCGGGTGACCTCTTCAGGGTCAAAGAATGGTGCAGGTCGATGTAAAAGGAGTATATCGATGGTATCGATGCCTAAATTTTGTAAGGATTGCTCTACAGATTGTAGTATATGGTTATAGCTATAATCGTAAATTTGTAATTTTCTTTCGGGATATTTGTCAGAGAGAAGCTTGATCCCACATTTTGTGATGATCTGCATATTTTTTCGAAGGGCAGGTTGCAAGCGAAGGGCATCTCCAAATTTTTTTTCGCAACTATAATTCCCATAAATATCTGCATGATCAAAGCTAGTAATACCTATTTCCATTATTTTTTCTAAAAAAACAACTAAATCTTTTTTACTAAGATTCCAATCCTTAAGTCGCCAAAGACCATGAATGATACGTGATAATGATAAATCAGGTGCAAGTTTTAAGATATTTACGTGCATATTATTCACAGATTAAATATTGATGTTGTCAAATGAATGGTTAAATCCAGTCACTTGTTTTTCGACAATGTAATCAAAAAATGAAAAAATTTAGAATGGTCTACTTTTAATTTGTTTATTTAACTTACTTATTCTTTGTTAATATGAAAGCAAAACAAATGACATCACGAAGGAACTTTATTTTTCAATCAGCTGCCCTGACTTTGGGAAGCATGATTTTACCTTCATTCATTCGAGCATCAAGCATACACGAAGAGGTAGGTTTACAACTTTATACTTTTCGAGATGCCATGATCCGAGATCCCAAAGGGACCCTCTCAAAAATTGCCGAATTAGGGTTTAAGCAATTGGAAAGTGCAAGGAGTGATAAAGGTTTGTATTATGGCCTGAATCCCATAGAAATGCGTGATACCTGCAAATCATTAGGCCTTTCGATTAGAAGTGGGCATGTTCGTTTAGATGCCGACTGGATTCAAACGATGGCACAGGCTTCTGAGGCGGGTCAAGAATATGTGATTTGTTCATCGATGCCGACTAAAGGACAGCATATCGATAATTATCTCAGAGTAGCTGAAGCTTTCAATAGGGCTGGAGAGGATTGTAAAAAGCTAGGTTTAAAGTTTGGTTATCACAACCATGACTATGAGTTTGAGTCTGATAAGGGTCAAGTGCTCTATGATATTCTTCTAGAGAATACTGATCCCAATCTAGTATGCATGGAACTAGATTTAGGTTGGGTGTTGATTGGAGGAAAAAACCCAATTGATTATTTTAAACAATATCCAGGTAGATTTCCCTTATGGCATCTCAAGGATATGAGCCTCTTGACTGGGCGTAGTACCGAATATGGTAAGGGAGACTTGAATATTTCCGAAATGCTTGGAAAAGCTGATTTATCAGGAGTTAAATATATTTTTATGGAGCAGGAAGAATTTACTAATAATGTCTTTGATAGTGTTCGATATAATTTAAATTATTTGTCAAAATTATCCAACTGATGTTATTTGGCAAGAGGTATGGTGTCTAATATTTTATTAGTTTTATCGATATTGAGAAAAATCGAATGTACTAAAATTGAAAAAGATTTGTAATTTCTGTCAAGGATCTCTACCCCATTCATAAAACCTTCATTGATATCTTGATAATTCAGGATTAGATTAGCATTTATAACAAAATCCCTATGTTTTTCCACACTTACAAAAGTAAATATTTTCTTTGGGCAATTCTATTGAGTATGGTTTCGAATTCATTGGCTCAATCTTTTCAAATTGTTGTTGATTCTGATGAAATAGAAATTCCTTTAGAGGAAGATTATCAAATTCTTGCTCAAGCAGTAGATGCCCAAAATCAAGTTATTCCTGAAGTAAATTTCAGCTTCTATTCATCGGCTTCTCAAATACTTAAAGTAGATAAAAAGGGTTTGATTACCCCACTTAAACCTGGTCAAGGAAATGTAATTATCATCGGTAGATTGGAAGGCATTAAAGAATACCAGAGATTGAACTTATGGGTTAATGTGAAGCATTCTGAAGTAAAAGACCTCAAAATAATGAATCTACCCTCGGAGATATTTGCAGGTCAAAGAATTGGGCTTGAGGTGCAATTATTGGATTTACAAAATTATGAAATTTCTAACCCAAATTTGATATTTGAGAGTAGTGATGTCTCAGTTGCTAGCATAGATATTTTTGGAAATATAACCGCTCATCAAAAAGGTAAGACAGTTATTAAAGTAAGTGTAGGTAAAATCTCAACAGAGATGGTTATTGCAGTAAAAAAAAATCCAGTGGCTTCGATACGGTTGTCCAGCAATGTTCAGGAGGCAGTTACAGGAGAGGTGGTTTATTTTGACGCTCAAGCATTTGATAATGAGGAAAAAATTATTGAAGCCATTCCTTTTGTTTTTTCTTTTTCGGGAGTTTCTGAAAGTCCCTCAGAATATGCCTCAGGCATGATTAAAAATAATGGAAATTTTGTTGCGGATGTGCCAGGTATCTACACTGTGGTATCTGCTTTTGGTGGTAGGGAAGCGCGGAGGACACTTCAAGTGTCGGCACGAAACGTAACAGAAAAGGTTGTGTTGAAAGGTCATGGTTCTGTAAGTAATGTGCATACATCTGATCTCTGGGTATGGGAAGGCGTGGATGGTAAAGATTATTGTGTGACGGGTACCTGGGGAGGAAATGGGGAGGCTTATTTCTGGGATGTTACGGATCCTAATTATTTGGTCCCTATAGACACAATTAGGGTAGATGCGCGTACAGTAAATGATGTAAAGGTTTCTCAGGATGGTAAAATTTGTGTGATCTCCAGAGAAGGAGCTTCGAATAGAAAAAATGGTTTGGTGATCATCGATGTCAGCAATCCACACGATGCTGTTATCATTAGTACTTATGATGAAGGTTTAACGGGGGGAGTGCATAATGTTTTCATTTATAATGATCACATATACGCTTTAAGTAATGGTGAAAGGTATGATGTTATCAACATTGCAGATCCAAAGTATCCTAAAAAAGTAGGCACTTTTGAATTAGACGAGCCGGGTCATTCGATACATGATGTTTGGGTAGATAATGGTATAGCTTACTCTTCTAATTGGGCCTATGGTGTCTGGATGGTAGATGTGGGTAACGGAATGGCCGGAGGATCACCCTCAAACCCAAAACCTATAGCTAACTATGCCTATCCAAGTGGATGGAATCATGCTGCTTTTCCTTATCATGATAAAAAAACAGGTAAATTTTATGTGATTGCTGGAGATGAAGCCTTTCCAAATGGATTAAATACTGAAGATGGGCCAACTATTCCTGCTGGATTTCTTCATATCATAGATTTCACAGATTTGGAACACCCAGTTGAGGTAGCCAAATATGAAGTACCCGGAGCAGGTTCTCATAATTTGTGGGTTGAAGGAGACTTATTATATGTTGGCAATTACAATGCAGGCCTGCGCGTAGTTGATCTTTCAGGAGATTTAATGGGAGATCTTTACAAACAAGGAAGAGAAATTGCATGGTTCCTACCCACTGATGCCAAGGGAAGGATACCCAATGCGCCGATGACATGGGGACCTCAACCCCACAAGGGACATGTGTTTTTTACGGACTGGAATAGTGGATTGTGGTCAGTGAAAATAGATTTCAAAAAGCCAAAAAACACTAAATTAGAAAAAAGATGATTAGAAAAAGTCAGCTGATTTGCCTCTTCATATGTTTACCGTTTTTTGGATTTTCTCAAACCTATTTTTTGTATGTAGCATCAGAGTCCGAGGATGAAGTAGCACTGATCAAATTCAATGGTTCTCATGGCTTTATAGATGAGGTAATCAATGTAGGTTATCAGGCTACAGAAATAGAAGGTCCTCATGGCCTCACAATAGATCCTTCGGGTGATTTTTGGTATGTCACAATGGCACATGGGAATCCTTATGGTAGAGTATATAAATATTCTACTAAATCAAATAATTTGATAGATTTCACTGAGTTGGGAATTTTTCCGGCAAGTATGCAGATCAGTCCTGCCAATGGTATGCTATTTTGTGTGAATTTTAATCTTCATGGTAAAATGGAACCCAGTACGGTCTCTGTAGTCGATCCCTTTTCAATGGAAGAACTTACACAAATAGAAACAGGTTCAATGCCTCATGGATCTAGAATTAGCCCTAACGGTTTGAATCATTTCTCAGTAGCCATGATGTCTGGAGAACTTTTTGAAATAGATGTTATAACTATGGAAATAAGCAGAAAGTTGAACCTAGATTTTTCTTTGGCTTCTTTGTATAAAGGACAAAGCGATGAGATGGATCATGCCGCGATGGGACATGCAATGAATAATCAATCGCATCAAGATAACCATCATTCAGCGATAAAACCTACCTGGGTTATACCACATCCTGATGGTCAAAGAGTTTTTATCGCAGCTAATGGTAAGGATATGATTTTAGAAATAGATCTGGTTAAATGGGAAGTCGCTAAGAGTTTCCCAACAGGAAAAGGTCCTTATAATATAGAAATTACAGGTGATGGTAAAAAAATGATTGTGAGCTATAAATCTGAAGGTTCCACTGCTATTTGGGATATTGATCAGGAGAGAGAATTAGCAGTTATTAAGAACTCTAGAGAGATTACCCATGGCATTTCCGTTTCTCCCGATCATAAGTATGCATTTGTGTCGGTGGAAGGCAAAGGTATTGAGCGGGGTTCAGTTGACATTATTTCATTAGAGGAATATGAATTAATAGATGTGGTAGAAGTAGGTAAGCAAGCTGGTGGTATTGCTTTTTGGAAATTAGAAGAATAGCTTTTGGTGAGTTATTCGATTGAAAAAGAAAATCAATTGCGTAGATTATTTAGTATTTTTTATGAAAAAAAGAGCATTTTTAAAAGGATTAACGGGTTTGGGATTATCAACACCTTTGACTTTTAAGCACCTTGACGAGTTGATGTTGTCCATAGGTCATCTCTCTGATAACACCTTGGCTAAACATGAAGATTATTGGTTAAAGATAAGGGCAGATTATAGGTTGAAATCAGATTATATCAATCTAGAAAATGGCTTTTACTGTATTATGCCAAAATACATCGAAGATCATTATATCAAACACATAAAGGAGATTAATTTTCAAGGGTCCTATTATATGCGTACGGTGCAGATGGAAAACAAAAAAATCAGTGCTTCTCGTCTGTCAAAAATGGCCGGTTGTCTTCCTGAAGAACTAATCATCACACGTAATGCCACTGAATCACTCGACCTCGTAATTCAAGGACAAAAGTGGAAGAAAGGAGATGAGGCCATAATGGCAGCACAAGATTATGGGGCTATGCGCAATCAATTTATATTGATGGAACATCGTTTTGGTATATCAGTAAGGGAGGTTTCAATTCCTAATCATCCTAAAAATGATGAAGAAATTGTTAAGCTATATGAGTCCGTAATTACACCGAAGACTCGTTTACTCATGATTTGTCATATGGTCAATATTACTGGGCAGATTATGCCTGTTCAAAAAATATGTGACATGGCGCATCGCTATGGCGTTCGTGTGCTGGTAGATGGCGCTCATGCTTTTGGTCACATTCAATTCTCAATTCAAGACTTACATTGTGATTATTATGGGACTAGCTTACATAAGTGGTTAAGCGTTCCCTTAGGAGCTGGATTTTTGTATGTGAATAAAGATCAAATATCTGATCTTTGGCCACTATTCGCTGAAGGCTCGCGTGATTCAGCAGATATTTCACGCTTAAATCATATAGGTACTCATCCTGTCCAGACAGATTTATCCATCATCAATGCTATAGATTATCATAATAAAATTGGTGGCAGTCGAAAAGAAGCACGGTTACGCTATTTGCAAAAATATTGGACCGATCAAGTAAGAGATTTACCTAGGGTGCTCGTCAACACACCTGTTGAGCCCAAACGATATTGTGCGATTGGTAATGTGGGTATTGAGACTATTGATCCGGCAGATTTTTCAAAGCAGCTTTTGGATGATTATAAAATTTGGACTGTAGCCATTAATCGCCCGGGAGTTCGTGGCTTACGGATCACTCCTAATTTGTTTACTACTACAAAGGAATTAGATATATTGGTAAAAGCTATTAAGGAATTGAGTACTTAAGTTTAATAAAAATTAATAATAGAAAACTGAATTAAATTGGGAGATAAATCAGTTCAAAAAGGGGTTGGGAAGGTGCTTTTTTATGCTTATAGATGATGTGGATGAATTAAATCCACTCATAACCTACGGATAAGTGGTATTGTTTTTGTTTGGATAATGTACTTTATCATGGTAAAATATTGACTATTGTTTGGGATAAAACCAGTAAAAATATAATGCAGGAAAGGATTAATGGTTTTTGTTGATAGAAACCTAGTAATTCAAAGGGATGTTATTGAAAATTTCCTTTCATCATTTAAAATAGATTCATAATAACCCTTGAAAAACTTTTTATTGAGAGGGGAAAAAGATAATACCTAAATAAACTTATATGTACTCATCATTTTTAAAATTTGGTTTTTTATTTTTCATTTTTTTTAACTTAAAAGTCGTTGCACAAAAGAAGCAAGATAAGCTTGAATTAAGTTCAGTTTTTTCAGACCACATGGTGCTTCAGCAAAAAACAAAAGTCGTTTTTTGGGGAAAATCAAGACCTAATGATATAATAACGGTTACTGGTAGCTGGAGAGAGACTAATTCAGTTTTAGCTGATAATAAAGGAAATTGGGAGCTCAAACTTTTAACTCCTTCTGCTGGAGGTCCTTATGAGGTGGAAATTAAAAGTTCACAACAATCAATCAAATATCGAGATGTTTTAATTGGGGAAGTCTGGCTTGCATCTGGGCAATCAAATATGGGAATGACATTAAATCCTTGTGATGATTGTATCGAAAATCAGGAAGAAGAAATTAAAAATGCGAAGTACAGTAATATTAGATTTTTCAGTGTTCTAGAAGATTTAACAGGTGAAAGTCTTAAAAAGCAAGAGTGGGTGAAAACAACTCCTGAAAATGCAACAAAATTTAGTGCAGCTGCTTATTTTTTTGCCAGAGAGTTATACTATAAATTAAATATTCCAATTGGAATAATAAGTTCAAGCTGGGGAGGAACTAATGTCAAGTCTTGGATTAGCAATAAAAAATTAAAAAAACTTGAATCAACTAAGCATTTAGTTCCAAAAAATATTGATGATGATTTAATCAAAATTGAGAGGTTAAAGTATAATGATTCGATTGCTGAGCTAAACAAAAAGGAACTAAGACTTACAACATATAATTTACCAAAACCCTATTTTCTTTGGAATGAGAAAATTGTATGGAATATTGATTTATGGGGAAAATTTAAGAATGATTGGATTGATTTAAACCTTAATGACGTTAATTATAAGAAAATAGATTTCGATGATTCTGAGTGGAATTATATCCCAAAATCAATCGACTATGATGAACCAAATATTACAGATGGAATATTTAATAATGTGTTTCAATCTGACAGATCCTCCCTCTCTAGTGGAGTCGTTTGGTTAAGGGCGAAAATTTTTATTAAGGATGTCAATAAAAATTATTCATTGAATATTGACAGTGGAGTAGACCACATTGATCAAACATTTTTCAACGAAAAATTAATAGGAAATACTTTTTCTATTGATGGGGAAAGGAATTATAAAATACCTGAGAGTGTCTTAAGAAAGGGGGAGAACTTAATTGCAATGAGAATTACAAATCTTTCAGGTGATGGGGGACTGAGAAGTCCAATTGTCATCAGAAATAAAGATACCTCATTTACGATAAATTTTTCAAAAATTAAATTCAAGCATCATGCTTTTATTACGAATGGAAGTTCTGTTTTAGTTCATAACTATTCTTTTAAAGATCTAACAATAAACTATAAAGAAATTGAAGAGAATATTCATCGAGGATATGTAATCAACTCACCCTATGGAAATTCAATTTCATTTGAAAAAATGCTAAAACCTCTAATTCCTTTTACTATCAAAGGAGTTATATGGTATCAAGGGGAAGCTAATGTTTCAGAGTATACGGAATATTATGAGTTATTTTCGGGAATGATTGCTGATTGGAGAGAGCATTGGGGATATAACTTTCCTTTCTATTATGCTCAAATTGCTCCGTATATTTTCACTAAAAAAGAACCTTCATATGAATTGAGAGATGTTCAAAGATTAACTTTAAAAACAACTCTTAACACCGGAATGGCTATTTTGATGGATATTGGTAAAGAAGATAATATTCATCCTCCAAATAAGCAAGATGTTGGGAAAAGATTGGCTTTATTAACTTTGAAAAGAGATTATGGGTTTGATTTGGTAGACTCAGGACCACTGTATTCTAAACATGAATTAAAAAATGAGTCAATTGAAGTAATATTTGATCATGTAGGATCTGGCTTAACTGCTAAAGGGCAATTGGAAGGTTTTGAAATTGCAGGAGAGGACGATTATTTTTTCCCAGCCAAAGCTGAAATTGTTAATAGTAAAATAAATGTTTTTTCTGAAAAGGTAAAAAAACCAAAAAATGTTAGATATGGATGGAAAAATTATTTCGATGCCACTTTATTCAACATTGAAGGACTTCCAGCATCTTCTTTCAACTCATTGAATAAAAGTTTTTAACAAAAAAATTATTTAGATTGGAAAATAACATAATTATTATGAATTATGGGTTGGGAGAAGTATTTTTTCTCTTTTATTAAACAATTAGCAATGCTAAAAATTAGTCCGTAAGATTTTGATTGTTAAAAACAAATCATTTATTTAAAACCTTTCTCTTTTTATCATTAAAAATAAAAAATCTAAACTTCAATTAGAATATTTAATTAAAATTTCAACTAAACTAATACTCTTGTTTATATCAATCAATAGATCAAAATTTAATTTAAAGATTTTTTTTCCTTGCATTTGTATTTGCAACGGGAGGTTTTGTTTTCTAATAGGAATGGGTTGTTATTTGAGAAGCTAAACCTTATTTATGAACATTTTCTTTATAAATTAAAGGATTTAGTTTAGTACTAAATAATTTCCATGCTTATTAACTTTGAGTTTGAAACAAACTCAGTTTATAAACTGAAAATATAGATGATTTCTAACTAATTTGTTTTCATGAGTTTTATTTGGCATGACATTTTCAATTATTTTTGTTAATATGAGAAAGCTATGAAAAGCACCACAAATGAGGTTGTAGAGAGTCACATGGCTATTTTCCAAAAGCAATTACTTTATAAGAAAATAGTTGGTCAATCCTCTTTAAAACAGCGTAAGACAAAATTAAAAAAGTTACTTAAGGCCATTGAGATTACTTACCGAAAAGAAATTCAAAAAGCTTTATTTGATGATTTTGGTAAAAGTCCTGCTGAGGTTGATTTGAGTGAAATTTATGCAGTTATAGGTGAAATCAAATATGCCCTTCGAAATCTTAAATATTGGATGCAAGATCAAGGGGTATCGACTAAACTTGTTTTTGTAGGTTCTTCTTCGAAAATTAAATATGAGGCTAAGGGGAACGTATTGATCATTTCTCCATGGAATTTCCCTATAAATTTAAGTATTTGTCCATTAATTTCTGCTATCGCCGCGGGTAATACAGTCATGTTGAAGCCCTCTGAATACACGGTCCATGCATCGGCATTAATTAAGCGTATTTTAAATGAACTTTTTGATGAGGAAGAGGTTGCGGTCATAGAAGGGGGCATCGATGTAAGTACAGCCTTACTGAAACTTCCATTCAATCATATTTTTTTTACGGGTTCACCTGAAATAGGTAAAATAGTGATGCGGGCGGCGGCAGAAAACTTAGCTTCTGTTACTTTAGAGCTCGGAGGAAAATCTCCGACAATTGTAGATGAAACGGCAGATGTTGAAACAGCGGCTAAAAGAATAGTATGGGGGAAGTTTTTGAATGCTGGACAAATATGCATAGCACCAGACTATGTTTTTATCCATCATAGTCAGTTTAATAAGTTCATTACTGCTTCAAAAAATATATTATTTGATTTTTATGGAGAAAATCCATCCATTTCTCAGGATTACACGAAAATTGTCAATGATCAACATCATCTTCGGTTGAAAAACTACCTAGAAGATGCCAAAAGTAAAGGAGCAAAAATTGTACATGGGGGAGGTTCTGACCTAGAAAGTAATAGTTTCGAACCTACTTTGGTTACCCATATAGCTGAAGACACTGATTTGATGCAAAAGGAAATCTTCGGTCCCATTCTTCCGATTATAGTTTTTGAAGAGATCAATGAAGTCATAAATACCATTAATGGTAAAGAAAAGCCATTGGCCCTTTATATCTATAGTAGCAGTCAAAAAAAAATCAATCATATATTGCAAAATACATCTTCAGGAGGAGTTTGTATCAACAACAATGATTTGCATTTTTACAACCATGAATTACCTTTTGGCGGCGTCAATAATAGTGGGATGGGTAATTCACACGGAAAGTTTGGTTTTATGGAATTTTCTAATCAAAGAGGTATTTACCAACAACATATTCCAGGAGTTGTTGAATGGTTAATGCCACCTTACACTCATCTAAAACAAAAATTAATTAATTTGGCCATTAAATGGTTTTGACTCGTGGCATGGGGAAATTATAATTACATCATCTATCAATTTTTTAAATGAGTACGAAAACGTTTCTTAAGTAATTTTGCATACTGCCCAAACTGCGATTAAAAAAGTTATACCAAAAATGGTTAAAGCTAAGTTTTGTAGTATCGATGTAATTTTTTCTCGCCATTTGTTAAAAGCACAATTGATAGCGGATCAATTTCGTATAATGAAAGGTTTTGGCAGTTATTAAACAATGTTATTAGATCCGACTATTGAGGTCGTCATTATTTGTAGCACGGGAGCGATTCTGACCACATCTCGTTTGAACCTGTTATACCTATGAACTTTAAGTTGATCATTTTTCAAAAGTAATTAGAACTTTGAAACTCTTAATTAATTTCAATTTTGGAATCTTTGACTAATGTAGGGGTGATTGAGCATCTCAGGGATTGAGCTTAAAACTATTTTCCAGTTTAATTAATCCAGGGGTTTATTGCTTATTTGAATGAACTTGAAAAGCGGTAACATGTTCATAAAAAAGCTTTGATATTTTGGCCAATGTCAAGGTTCCTTGATTAAAATCTTTTAAGTTTTTTGAGAGTAAAACAAGTATATAAATTTCTCCATTTGGTAAATATATTATACCTGCATCGTGATGCGACCCCGTGATTGAACCTGTTTTGTGTGCAACTTCTACATCAAGAGGCAAAAATCTAGGAATGATGTCATTGAATTCTTGGGCTTTGAGCACATTGATCATCGCTATTTGGTCTTTCGTTATTTCACTTGAGGCCACAGCAATACTTTTAAGAATCGTCATCAAATCTTTGGCGGTGGTAACATTATTTAGTCCTAAATCGTATGCTTTTTGATCTTCCACACCTCTGAGAATTTCCGTATTATAAGCACCTAAACGCTTCATAGAAGCGGTAACATTTTTGCTACCAATTTCTTCAACTAGAATGTTGGTAGCCAAATTACTACTTAAAATTATCATTTGGTACATGAGATCAAATAGGGTCATTTTTTTACCTATCTGGCTATAAAGTGAGGATTCTGAATCTTCTTTAATATTCATTTCATAACTCGATTGATCTACAATACTTTTAAATTCATTTTTAACGAGTATGCTATCGGTAAGTGAAAATTTTCCTTGAGAGGCTTGATGATACATTTCGATCATGACCGGTACTTTCATGGTGCTCGCTGCATGAAATTTCTTATTTTCATTGAGAAAAAAATTATTTTCCTTTCGATGTAGATCTTGAAAGGCAATCGCAAAGTCACCTTCTATTTGTTCTAAGAGGAGTTTTATTTTTAAATCTAAGTCCTCTTTATGTTCCAGTTTGCAGCAAAATAACCAAACTAATATTAGTAAACAGTGATAGTATTTCACAATATTTTTTCGTTAAATTTACATTTATAAATTAACAAATATGCAATGAATCTAGGGTTTTTGAAGAGAAAGCGAATTTGGTATAAAACCCTTTTTTGGTTCTTTTTGAGCATATTTTTTTCAACTAATGGTCTTAAAGCTCAGGATATTTTTAATGAAAAATTTGAGCAAATAGATGACAAACTGCCCACACCCAATAGTTACAGAACTGGATCAGGAGCTCCTGGTCCATCTTATTGGCAGCAACGTGCTGATTACGAGATAGCAGTCATACTAAATGATGAAGATCAAACCATTATTGGAAATGAAATTATCACCTATTACAATAACTCACCCAGTACCTTGAATTTTCTTTGGGTACAACTGGATCAAAATATAAGAGCCAAAGATGCTGACAAATATAAAATTAATGAGCGACTGTATGGTGGATATCCCATTGATGCTAAGCGAATGCCCTATAACACATTTGATGCTGATTTTGAAGGAGGATTTGAAATTACAGCTGTTGAAGATATGGATGAAAGCGGACTTAGCTTTCATAGGGTAAAGACCATGATGCGCATAAACTTACCAGTACCTTTGATGTCGGGTTCGGTAGTTAAGTTCAAAATAAAATGGAATTATTTGATTGGAAATAGGAGAGATGATGATGAGCGGTCGGGTTATGAATATTTTCCTGAAGATAAAAATTATCTTTATACGATTGCTCAATTTTATCCTAGAATGGCTGTTTTTGATGATTTTAATGGCTGGCAAAATAAGCAATTTTTAGGTCAGGGAGAGTTTACTTTGAATTTCGGAAATTTTGATGTAAAAATTACGGCTCCTGCCGATCATATAATTGCGGCAACAGGCTCATTGGAAAATGAATCATTGGTTCTAGATTCAATACAATTTGAGAGATTACAAGTTGCAAGGGAAAGTTTTGATGAGCCTGTTATGATTATCACTGAGCAGGAGGCTATTTTGAACGAAGGTTCAAGGTCTAATCAAACCAAAACTTGGCATTATAAGGCTGAGAATGTACGTGATTTTGCTTTTGTTTCCTCACGTAAATTCATTTGGGATGCACAGGCCGTTCAATTTGATCAAAGAACTACGATGGCCATGTCTTTATATCCTAAAGAAGGCAATCCTCTGTGGGGAAAGGAATCTACCAAGGCAGTGGTCAATACTTTAAAATCTTACAGTGAAATGACGATTGAGTATCCTTATCCAGTAGCAATCAGTGTCCATGCAGCAGATATTGGAATGGAATATCCGATGATTTGCTTCAATTATGGTCGACCAAATAAAAGCGGTTATTATTCTGCAATGACCAAATGGAGTATGATTGGTGTTATTATACATGAGGTGGGGCATAATTTTTTTCCAATGATCATTAATTCTGACGAAAGACAATGGTCTTGGATGGATGAGGGATTGAATACTTTTTTAGAAACGAAAACTTCGATGGAGTGTTATCCTGAGATGCCCATTCGTAGTGGAACTCCCGCCACTGTAAAAGAGTATATGAGCGCTGAAAAAGATTTTATGAGACCCATCATGACCAATTCTGAAAATATTTTATATTTTGGCAGTAATGCTTATAGCAAGCCGAGTGCGGCCTTATTTCTGTTGAGAGAAACGATTATGGGCTCAGAATTATTTGATTATTCTTTCAAAGAATACGCACAAAGATGGGCCTTTAAACATCCGAAGCCGGCTGATTTTTTTAGAACTATGGAGGATGCTTCAGGAATTGATCTTGATTGGTTTTGGAATGGGTGGTTTTATACAACGGATCACGTAGACATTAATTTGGAAGGTGTAAGTTGGTACGTTCTGACTGAACCTAAGACTTCAGCTGATCGAAGATATAAGTCCAATTATGTGGAAGGAAGGAATTTAATCAATTTTGAAGCCGGTCCTCAGCCCTGGTTTATTTTAAAAGATAAGAAAGGTATCGTTGATGATTATCTTGATCCCGTGGATCAAGATAAAGTGATGTTCAAATTTATTGGAAAAAACGCCTACGAGTTGTATTTTAAAAATGTTGGAGGATTGGTAAGTCCGATTATTATAAAATGGATATATGAAGATGGAACGAGTGAAATAGAGCATATTCCGGCAGAAATATGGAGAATTAATGAATTAAATGTGAGTAAAATATTTATAAAAGAAAAAGTGGTTTCTCAAATCATTTTAGATCCTTTGGATCAAACTGCAGATGTCAATTTTCAAAATAATTTTTTTCCAAAAACAAAAGTTCCTACCAACTTTGATCGATTTAAAATGAAAGTCAATAAATAACGGTGAATAGTCAATAAATTTCGCGTGTAGAGATTTTTTTTCTTCAATCATAGTTATGAATAAACTATTCATTTACCTATAATCAAATAATTGAAATAAATTTGAGTGAAAGGGGAATGAGGTGGATACCTTGCTGGATAAAATTATCTTATTTTTGTAAAAAGTGGTGTAAGTTTATTTGTATCGGAATTGTTCCGCTTTTATTTTATAAACTTATTTAATGGAACTGAATTTTGAATTATTAAAAACGGAGCTACTTGATGACAATATATATCGAGGGCAAACGGTTGACATTGGCGCTCCACAACTCTATGGTGGCTTAGTCATGGGGCAAGCTGTTTATGCTGCTTCGCAAACCGTACCAAGCGATAGGATGATACATTCTATGCATGCTTATTTCATTCTTCCTGGGGACCCCTATGCGCCCATCATATATCAGATAGATCCCATTCGAGAAGGAAGGAGTTTTTCTACTAGACGTATTGTTGCCGTTCAGCATGGCAAAGCTATTTTTAATATGTCTGCTTCGTTTCAAATAAAAGAATCTGGAATCTCTCATCAGTTGGATCATGAGCCTGTCAAAGGGCCTGAAGGTTTATTAAATCTCAAACAGATTAACTCTGAAGCTGCTGAAAGAACAGAAGGTGTCATAAAAGAGCGTCTGAAGAGTTGGGTACAAACAAAATGGCCGATCGAAATTAGGCCTATTGGCAAATTTGATCCCTTGAACCCCAAAAAAGCGCTGCCAGAATTAGGTGTTTGGTTTAGAATAAAGGAAAATATTTCGGCGCAAAGTTTAGCTTTTCGTCAGGCAAGTTTGGCTTGTTTATCTGATTATATGTTGCTTTCGACAGCTTTAATTCCTCATGGTATTTCATGGTTGAAAGGGGTGAAACATGCTGCTAGTTTGGACCATAGTATGTGGTTTCATGAGTCCTTTCATGGATCTTCTTGGATGCTGTATTTAATGGATAGTCCCAAAGCAGGAAATTCTCGAGGATTGACAAGGGGCAGTATCTATGATCAATCAGGTATATTAATTACTTCATTAGCCCAGGAGGGATTGATAAGAACTTAAGATTGGGATTATTCTATAAATATAATTTAATAACCAATCGCAAATAAAATAACAATGACCCAAGATCATCCATTTATTTGTCATTTTAAGATTTGTTTCAGCAAAAAAAAATTTGTTAAGCTGGTCCTTTCTAAAAAAAGGGTAAAAACGACTATTATTAAAATTGTTACCTTCAAGCCTCTTCAACTCAAAGATGAAATTTTGGTATCCATTGTGACGAGCAATCAACACAATGATGTCACCAAAAACTTTACCTTGGAACAGAGCGTCCTTCAACTTTTAAAGTTCCTCAAGGAAGATTTTTATCAAGCTGATTTATTTACTCTAGAAAAAGATTGGCACTTACTTTATTACCGGAGTGGAAAATTTAAAATGAAAAGTAAACCACCTACTTTACATGTGGTTGATATGAGGCATGACCACGTAAAAAAACGAATTTTAGATCCCATTGGTAATATTTATCTAGAACAACTAGGGGTAACTACAAAGGAAGGCTTGGTCAAAAAAGGTAAGCAAGACAAGTACCTTCAGATCAATAAATACATAGAAATCATAGAAGCTATCTTGAGTGCTGTGCATCTTCCTCAGTCTTTTAATGTGGTAGATATGGGTGCAGGGAAAGGATACTTGACGTTTGCATTGTATGACTATCTGCACAATAAGTTGAAAAGAAAACCGAAGGTGTTGGGAATTGAATTAAGAAAAGAACTTGTTGAAAAATGTAATTTCATTGCTAAGAAAGCAAAATATGATCATTTAAGTTTTGAGCAGGGTGAGATTAAAGATGCCGTATTGCCAAAAATAGATGTACTGATGGCTCTTCACGCCTGTGATATTGCCACGGATGATGCCATTGCTAGAGGCATTAATGATCAGGCAAAAGTCATTCTTGCTGCTCCCTGTTGCCATAAACAGGTGCGCAAGAGCATGAAAAATCAGGGGTCTTTGGCAGTTCTGACTAAATTTGGAATCATGGAAGCAAGGCAAGCAGAAATATTAACAGATACCATCCGAGCGCTCGTTTTGGAATCCTATGGTTACAAAACAAAAGTTTTTGAATTTATAGCGACTGACCACACACCTAAGAATATTTTAATTGCTGCGGTTAAAACAAAAAAAACATCGGTTCCTAATCCTGTTATTAAAGAACAGATCACTACACTTAAAGCAAACTTTGGCATTGCTTTTCACGAGTTGGAGCGTTTAATGGAAATTAAGACTTAATCATTGGTCGATTTGGAAAATAACAGAAAATATCCCTCGAGTTGATTCTAATCTTCGGGTTCATGATATAGATAATATATTTGTCTGTTCTAATGCTGTTTTTCCGAGCGTTGCCGCTGCCAATCCAACACTAACAGTCACGGCATTAGCCGTGAGGCTAGCGGAACACATGGTATCAAAAAATTAAGTAAACGATGAGAAAATTAAAATGGGGGTTTTTAATTCTTACTTTCTGCGGAAGGGTAGCGATAGCTCAAAAACCTATTTTAACTGATGAATTTGATCGATTTTTAGTTACAAAGGAGACAAAAATTGGAGATATTATTGGACAAATTAAATTGGTTGAACCGAATACGCAACGCATTGTATGGACTTTAGTTAAGCCCATTCCCAATGGAGATCCGAGGAACTATTTAAAAGAAGGTCAGCTTGATGCAACTGAAATTGTAAATATTGATTCAAACGATGCTAAGATCCGACTTAAAAAAATGCCTACTATAATTCCAGCTAATTATTATGCAGAAGTCAGGGCAACAAATGAGGATGGATTTATGGAACAAGTCTTAATTATAATTACAAGAGAGCAGAGACCAAGCCTTGAGCACGCACTTGATATTTTTACACAGCGAGAGGAGGCTGGTGGTATGATGTTTTATGCAACTGCTTCAGTTAATAAAGAAAAAATAGAATATGCGGCTAAGGTGGCTAACGCACTACTTGTGAAGGATAGGAACGGGTCAGGTAGAATTACTGCTGAGATGAAGAAGTCAAAGTCAGTGATGACATTGTTTAAAACATTTGAGGAAAGAAATACAGCAATTGATTTTTATATGTATGAAAGAGAGTTAGATATAATAACTCAAGATTTAGAGGATGAGGAGATAATACCTGATTATCTACGTTTAGGTGGACCTTCTAATCTCCGTCGTGATGCTTCTGTTGAGGAGATCACTCACATGATTCATCGCGGAGGAATTATGCAAGCCTATCCTGAAATTCAAACACGAATAGAGACTGCCACGAAAATAGCGGTTGAACGTGGATTTTACAGTCCTCAAGATGGATTACCATTAGAAGATTATCCGGATGAATATCTGGCATTTGGCCTTGATATTTATTACGGAGTTCATGGGAGTAGATATTTTGATGGAAAAGAACTTACACCGAATAATCTACGAGTTTTAGATCCTGAACTCTTCAAAATTCTACAATTTTTATTTCCAAATCGAGAGGAGTTTTTTGAAGAAATGGGATGGGAAGATGATATGAAATGGAAACATTAAGTTACTTAAAGTACAAGGGTAAAAATCATTTAAATTAATTATTTTGATTCTATTTTTTTTATTTCTCGTTGGTGTTTGTTATTAAGTTCTATTCTTTGAGTCGGATTTTTTTGATCTGGTAGTTGAATAAACTACTAATTGTACCTCAATTTGAGATATAACCATGTTTTATTAATAATTGTGTAACTTCCGTTGAATAGATTAAAAAACAATTTTCATTGTATTCTTTTGGATATCAATTTCTTTAATAATTTGAAAAGTGTAAAAGGGGGGAATAGAGATTTTGCAAAAAAACAAATAAAGGATAAAATTCCTTTAAAAATGAATATTGGCACACTTTTTGGTTTCAAGTTAACTGAAAAACAGACAACACCATGAAACACATTGCATCACTATTTTATATTGTTATAATTGCTTTTGGCTTCATCTTTTCAGGATGTGAGTTGATGAATGACACAGAGATGGCTGATGTGGCCTATTTTAAACCCATTTATGCTACAGTTGAAGAACTGACTATGGATATTTCCATAGATCCTCCACTGGATTATGTACAGTCGGGAAAGGTAATTACTTATGGTGATTATGTTTTTATTAATAGTCCAAATAAGGGTATTCATATTGTTGACAATACCGATCCAGGTAATCCCATCAATAAGTCTTTTATTTCACTAGCGGGTAACATAGATATGGCCATTATGGATGATCATCTATATGCCGACATGTTTTCGGCATTGGTAGTTCTTGATATCAGTAATATAGATGAACCTATTCTTATGGAAGATTATACTGTGGAGGATGTGTTCTATTTTGATCAATATTGGAATTATCCCTCTTGGGAAGAGTTAGAGGACTATGATTATGATCATGTAGGGTATGAAGTTTTAGATTTGTCTCAAGGAATTGTGCTGGATTGGGAGATAGAAATTAGACAGGAGGAAGTAGATAGTTACGGATGGTGGGCCCCAGAAATTGCAACTATGGATTCTGATGAGATGTCGATTGAAGATGTTGGTTCAGCAAAAGTAAGTACCGCCGGATCCATGACAAGATTTTTACCAATCGATCGATTTTTATATACAATCAGTTTCAATGAACTGGTTTTATTTGAAGTGACCTCAAGCCATCAACCCCTGCGTTGGGGTAAGTTAGATACAGAGACTTTGGCAGAAACTTTGTTTAGATTGAATGATATTTTATATGTGGGCTCTATCAATGGGATGTTGATGTATGATGTAACCGATGCGGGCAATCCAAGTTATATTAATAGGATTGAACATTTCAGGAGTTGTGATCCTGTGGTGGCGGACGAGGCATATGCTTATGTCACATTAAGAGGAGGAACCAATTGTTGGACAGATTTGAATGAATTACAAATCATTGATATTCAGGACCCACAGAACTTAAGTGTAGTTGGTAGGCATATTTTGTTCAATCCCCATGGGCTTGCCGTGATAGGAGATCACTTAATTGTTTGTGATGGAACAGCAGGAGTTAAAGTGGTAGACGTCGCAGATCGTACCTCACCTTCAATTTTAGGTACTTATCCCATTGATTTTGCTTATGACGTAATTGTAAGTTATCCCACTGCTTTGGTAGTTGGAGAACAGGTTATGTATCAATACGATATTTCTAACTTGCCCGAACTGGTTAAGATTAGTGAGTTCGACATTTTGGCAAATGCCAATTAATAATTGGATTCGTTAAGGACTCAATTTCAACTTTTCTCAAAGTTATTATACGTTTTGGTCATTATCATCGGGATAAGGGATAAAGGTAAAATTTGTGAAATCAGGATGTAAGACGAAAAGACAACAGAATTCATCTGGATCTTTATAAATCGCGATGAAATCTTTTATATTTTCTATGAGTTTGCATTGTACAAATTCTTCAGCAAAAGAGGCATGATAGGTCCATTCATTATCCATTTGATGCTTTTCATAGAGTAGAGAACCCAAAGGAATGGCCTCCAGGGACATGATAAAAACGGGAAATTTAGAAAAATCTCTTTTTCTGATTTGATAGCTAGCTTCTTTTAAATGATCAGATATCTTTACGAAATCTGAAGATATTTTACCTAAAAATTTAGGACTAAGTTCGGGATCGTTTTGCATGCTATTTTAAATTTAATAATACAATATTTTCAATGTGTTGGGTATGTGGAAACATATCAACCAGTTGGGTTTTTATCACTTCATAATATTCACTCATAAGCTCCATATCTCTAGCTTGTGTAGCTGGGTTACAGCTTACATAGATGATACGTTTAGGTTTTAATTGATTGAGTGCTTTTATTACATTTTGATGCATACCCATTCTAGGGGGATCGGTGATGACCAAGTCTGGACGTCCATGGGTCTTAATGAAAGATCCACTGAGCATATCTTTCATGTCTCCAGCATAAAATTCAGTGTTGTCAATTTGATTAAGCCTTGAGTTGAAGTGTGCATCCTCAACTGCTTCAGGGACCGAATCTATCCCTATCACCTTAAGACAACTTTTGGCAAGAAAGTTAGCAATGGTTCCAGTGCCCGAATAAAGATCAAATACAAGTTCACCACCTGTCAAATCAGCAAATACTTCTATTTTTTTATAAAGCTCGTAGGCCTGTTTGGGATTGGTTTGAAAAAATGATTTAGGGCCAATTTTAAAAAGTAGATTGCCCATTTTTTCGATTATAAAATTATTACCCGAATAGGTCAGGATATTTTGATCGTAAATGGTTTCATTTTTTTTCAAATTCACCAAATAGAGCAAAGAAGATAACTTCGGGAACTGTTCTGTCAGAAATTGCATAACCTTTTTTATCTTTTTCTCATTGTCTTCCCCAAATTGGACGATGACCATAGTCTCTTGTGTAGTGGTTGTTCGAATGATTAGGTTTCTTAACAAGCCTTGCTGTTTTCTGATATCGTAAAAAGTGAAGTCCTTAGCATTTGCGAATTTTTTTAATGCTAACCTAATTTCATTTGACGGATTTGGCTGCAAATGGCATTGATTGATATCTAATATTTTATCAAACATTCTAGGAATATGGAAGCCCAAGGCATTTTTATTGATAAGTTCCTCTGTTTGAATCTCTTCCTGGTTCAGCCATCTGTTATTAGAGAAGGTATACTCTAATTTATTTCGGTAATGCTCTGTTTCAGCTGATCCCATGATAGGCTCGGCTTCCGGCAGTTCCATTTTACTTATTTTTCTCAGGTTTTCTTTAGCATGTTGGGATTTGAATTTTAACTGTGCGGAATAATTAAGATGCTGCCATTTACATCCACCACAAACACCGAAATGCTCACAAAAAGGTTCTGTTCTGTCGGACGATTTTTCATAGAAAAAAATGGGGGATCCAATCAGAAACTTTTTTTCTCTACCAATGATTTTGACGTCTATGATATCTCCCGGAGCTCCTTGATTCACAAAAATGACCAGATTATTTTTTCGACCAACCGCTTTTCCATTGGAAGAAATACTTGTGATTTTCATTTTTTCAATAATCTCTCCTCTCCTCATGCTGCGCAAAAGTAATAATTGTGATGGATTACTGTTCTAACTATTTGCTCATTCTTGAGATCTAAGTTAGATTAGCTACCCTTACCTATCAAGTATGAAAAATCTTTTTTCATTCCTTATTATTTTCATGACATTGCCCACTATGGCTTATCATATCGTGGGAGGTGAGATTGAATTTGAGGCTATATCGGCAGGTGAATATCGGATTAATTTGGTTCAGTATTTTGATCGATTTCAAACCGATAATCCCAATCCAGAAAATCAAGTTCGAGTATACATTTTTAGAAATTCAGATGGGGTAGAGATGAGCAATCACATATTGAATTTGGAGACTGAATTTTTAGTGAATTATACCAATCCAGAATGTTCTTGGGAGCAATTGATTACTTCTAGAGTAATTTGGAGTGGAGTGGTTGTTTTAAATCCTGAAGATTATGCTGATGTCGCGGGTTATTCCGTTGTTTGGGAGCGTTGCTGTCGGAACGCAGGAATTAAAAATATCATAAATCCAGGGGGGACAGGTATGAAATATGTGACTGAGATACCTCCCTTGTGGGGTACAGATAACCAAATGTTTATCAATTCTTCACCGCAGTTGTTTGCCCCTTTAGGAGATTACGCTTGTATTAATCAGCTCTATTATACAGAATTTACAGGGATAGATCCTGATGGAGATTCTTTGGTTTATTCACTGGCTACGCCTTTGAATTCATCCTCCGCTGTTGCCTTACCTATTCCGCAGCCCGCACCACATCCCCTCGTATTTTTTGCGGAGGGCTATGATTTGGACCATATGATTATAGGAGATCCCAGTCTCTCCATAAGCGACCGTGGGTTGTTGCGTGTGAATCCGCGTGAATCAGGATTGTATTTGTTTTCAGTGGTAGTTGAGGAATATAGAGCAGGCTTAAAAATTGGTCAGGTACAACGTGATTTTCAACTGTTGGTAAGATCCGAAGGTTGTGATCCTCCTGATCCTCCAATAGTTGGAGTTCAAATCCCTGATAATGAAGATTTCATTCCAGAAACAGAGGTATTATATTATAGCCTATCGGATGACAAATGTTTTGACTTTATTGTGAGGAATATCAGCGCAGGAGAGACCATTAGTTTAAGGGCGGAAGGCGTTAATTTTCAGGAAGAGGTAAATGATATTTTTGAATTTAACATTTACCAAGACGTTGAATCTGATTCACTGGTCATTGAGGTTTGTGCACCCGGTTGTCCACCACTTACGGACATACCTTTTATTGTCGATTTAATTGCTGGAGATGATGCTTGTCCGTTACCTCAATTAGACACCTTACGCTTGAGCATACAAGTGGAGCCTCCACCTAATACTTTTCCAACTTATGAGGTTGTGTATTTCGATACACTTATTTCAGAAGGGGAGCGCATAGAATTTCCGATTCATGCACTTGATGAGAATTTTGATGATTTGAGTATTGATTATTTTATTACAGGAGTTGCAGACCCTAGTATTTATGGATTTTCGTTAGAGGAAACAGAAAGTGCTGCAGGTAATTTAAGTGCCGTTTTGGTTTGGGACACTCAATGTGGTTTGTATGATTTCTCAGTGAGACAGCAGTTTGATGTTTTTGTAATGGTTGAAGACGCTGATACTTGTCAAAATCCAAACCTTAATTTTGCTAAATATGATCTATCCGTAAATCTTCCAACCAATACTGTACCTATCATTTCTATTCCAAACTATCCAGACTTTGAAGTGACCATTGAGCCTAAGGAGACCCTAGATTTTACCGTTTTTAGTGAAGATGAAGATGGAGATTTTATCAGTTTACGTTTGGATGGAGTAGGATTTAATCCTTTTGCTTTAGGTGTAGATTTTCAAGAAAAGATAGGGGAAAGTAATGTTGAAGCTGATTTTAGATGGACAGCTGATTGTAATTATTTATCTAACTCAGGTGTTGATAGATTTGAGTTCTTTTTTTTGGCTGAAGATGAGGACAAATGCAATGTTACCAATATAGATACAGTTATTTTTGTAGTCAATGTGGTTGCTCCGGTTAACCGAAGTCCAGTCATTGATCGATTTGAGCCCATACAATTAGAAGTAAATGAGGCCTATAGCCTACAGATTGAAGCATTTGATTTCGATGAGGGTGATAGTATCAGTTTGGGTTTCTCTGAAGCGTTCAGAAGACCTAATTCTCCATCTTTACAGATGGAGACTCAAACAGGGGAGGGTGCAGTATCTACAACACTTTATTGGCAACCAGAATGTTCTTTATTAAGAAAGGGTGCGGCTTCAACTTATGACTTAATTTTCATTGTCGAAGATGATCATTGTCCTTTGCCAGCTTACGATACGACTAGAATACGCTTTGAAATAATAGAAACTAGAGATAGATTCGAACGGTTTTTGCCTCCAAACGCCTTCTCTCCAAATGGAGATGGTTTCAATGAAGTATTTAGCTTATCGGGCTATGATGACCCCAGTCAAAATTTACCAATAGACAATTGTGAAGATGCCTTTGAATACGTGATCATCTACAATCGTGTGGGTGTTCAAGTATTTTACAGTGAAGAGCGATCTTTCGTATGGGAGGCAAAGGAGGCACCAGCAGGCGTGTATTATTATTTGTTAAACTTTTCAAAAACTGATTATAAGGGTTATTTAACATTGCTCAAATAAATAATAGTTTTTGTGTTTTGACAAAGACCTCTTGATTGTACCATAGAATTTTTACCCAGGTATCATGTCTACTTAATACTTTAATGAGATGACCCTTATCAATAATTTCAACGGGTTCAGCACCCGCAGAAGGTGCTGACATAAGTATGACATTGTCTGCATTGATGATGGCTTGGTCATATTCAAGCATATTATTGCCCAATAGCCCTAAGATAAAAATAAAAGTTATTTGAACATATATGATGGGTCGAAATGATTTCATTGCTTGTTTTTTCCGAAAGCTCAAAAAAGTCAATAGCAGCAAAATGACACAAAGGCTAATTTCAATTTCTCCTTTAAACTCAATCAATAAATTTCTAAAAAAGTCATAATCTGAATATTCATAACCTACCAGGTCTTTTTTTTCTGCAATGCTTCTCATTTTATCTAATGCTTTTTCATTTGAAGTCATAGTATAATAACTATTTAAATGAAAGAGTGCTTGAACATAGTCTCCGAGTCCCTCGTCTATGTAGGATAGTTTTAATAAAAGGGCGGGGCTGGCTTTTCCCGTAGCAGTTATCTCACTGAATATTGATTTTGATTCAGTGTATTTTTTTGACCTGAAGAGCGAATCTGCCTCAAATAATTTGGGGTTAGCAGAGCTGTCTAGCGTAGTCAAAATTGGAAATAATACAAATAATAAAAACTTATATTTCATTTAGTTTGATTTTGTAGAATGCCTGCATACTTTTGCACCGCAATTTAGTAAAAGGAATTGGCAAAAGCCTAACGATTATTTGTTAAAAAATGGTAACGATTCGTTAGCTCAGCTGGTAGAGCATCTCCCTTTTAAGGAGAGGGTCCTGGGTTCGAACCCCAGACGAATCACTTTTAAGTAAAAAACGTCCACTTGATTTAGGTGGACGTTTTTATTTTTAGAAGAGTAGTCTCATTTGATAATTTTGTTGTTGGTGGATAAAAATTGTATTCTTTTATGTTTTTTTATAATTAATTTGAGTGATATTTGGTTCAATATTCTTATTTAATGGTACAGAGCTACTACCTCAAATACCATTCAGCACTCTATTTTTTATATCCTTTCATCTCCATGCTTAGGCTGATTATTTCTACTTTGTCTTGAATATTTATTAGCATTTATCTAAATTAAGGTAACGAACAACTCGGGTACAAAATTATTTAATGAAAATAAAAGAACCCCAAAAAAGTGCTGCCGGGCTAGAAGCTGTTTTCCATTCCATGCGTATGGCATTGAAATCAATGAGTCCTGTGAAAATCTGGAAGGTTCTCGCTCCCTTAAACCAAAAAGGCGGTACAGATTGCCCTGGTTGTGCATGGCCTGATCCCGATCATCGATCTAATTTGGGTGAGTTTTGTGAGAATGGAGTCAAAGCAATAGCAGAAGAGGCCACAGACCGTAATTTAGATGCTTCTTTTTTTTCCAAACATTCAATCACCGATTTAAGAAATCAATCTGATTATTGGCTGGGCCAACAAGGGAGGCTAATATCGCCAATGATCATAAGAAAAGGGCAGAAAAATTATAGTTCTATTTCGTGGGATGAAGCCTTTGATCTTATTGCTTCTCGCTTAAATCAGCTAAAAATTCCTGATGACGCCATATTCTACACCTCTGGTCGTACGAGTAATGAGGCGGCTTTTTTGTATCAATTATTTATTCGAATTTTTGGGACTAATAATTTGCCTGATTGCTCAAATATGTGTCATGAGTCCAGTGGTGTGGCTTTAAATCATACTTTGGGCATAGGTAAAGGAACCGTCAAGCTCGAAGATTTTTATCATGCCGAATTGATTTTAATATTTGGACAAAACCCTGGGACCAATCATCCAAGGATGTTATCCGCTCTTGAAAAGGCTAAGAAGCAAGGGGCTAAGGTAGTTGTTATCAATCCATTGAAGGAGGCAGGATTATTGAAATTTAACAATCCGCAGGAGGTTTATGGTATTTTAGGGCGAGGAACCGATCTTGCAGATTTGTATTTGCAGGTCAAAATCAACGAAGATGTTGCCTTACTTAAAATTTTACTCTTTAGGTTGCTAGAAGAGGCAAAAGAGTCTTTAGAGATCATTGATCAGGATTTCATTACTCAAAAAACTGAAGGATTTGATACATTTGTTGCCGATATTAAAACCCAAGACTATCAGTCCTTGGTTAAACGGACAGGTTTAGAAGTTTCACAGATTGAAATTTTGGTAGACTGGCTATCAAAAAAAAATAAAATTATTGCTTGTTGGGCTATGGGTTTAACCCAACATGTTAATGCTGTGGACAATATTCAAGAAATTGTCAATTTGCTATTATTGAAAGGGAGTATTGGAAAGAAAGGTGCAGGAACTTGCCCTGTACGTGGTCACAGTAATGTCCAAGGTGACAGAAGTATGGGTATATGGGAAAAACCCTCCAAACAATTTTTAGATACTTTAGCAACCACCTTTGGGTTTGAGCCCCCTAGAAAACATGGTGTAGATGTTGTTCAAGCTATCAATTTGATGCATAAAGAACCAGGAAAATATTTCATGTCGCTGGGAGGTAATTTTTTATCAGCGGCTCCGGATACAAATTATACAGCAAAGGCTTTGGAGCAAACTCAAATGTCTGTTCATATTTCAACTAAGCTCAATCGATCGCACCTACATCATGGCGAGATAGGATTGATTCTGCCTTGTCTGGGTAGAACCGATGTCATTGTTGAAAAGTCAGGTCCTCAAACATTGACAGTGGAGAATTCTATGGGAACGGTACATACCACGAAGGGCTTTGTGAAATCACATACGAATCGTCTATTGAGTGAACCTCATATCATTTCTCAAATTGCATCTAGAACCATAGGGGATGATATTGTCGATTGGCAGTCATTAATTGATGATTATGATAGAATTCGAAGACTGATAAGTAAAGCCGTTGTCGGCTTTGAATCCTTTAACGAGAAGCTTAAGAAAGATGGTATTTTCGACTTACCCAATGGTCCAAGAAATCAACAATTTACCAATGACATAGGGAAAGCCAGGTTTACCATAAATGAACTTCCTGACTATCAAATGGACCCAGATGAATTACTAATGATGACGATCCGAAGTCACGACCAATTTAATACTACAATCTATGGATTAGATGATCGTTATCGTGGGGTTTTTGGGACGCGAAAAGTAGTTTTAATGAATGAAGCAGATGTTGAAAAGCATGATCTTGATGTAGATTGGCCAGTTACTTTGTATAATACTCATGGAGACAAGAAAAGAGAGGTTTTGGGATTAAAAATAGTTATTTATGAAATTCCAAAGGGTTGTATTGCAACTTATTTTCCAGAGTGCAATGTATTGATTCCACTGGAATCAAAAGCACGAAAAAGTAATACTCCAGCGAGTAAATCGATAAAAGTACGTCTTTTTCAGTAAAAGCTATTTTTTCGATTTATTAGAATTTAAATAACTTTTGCGAGTGATTAAGTTAATTATTTAATCGTCACAACTTTGCAAGAAATATTTCATTTTCCGAAAATATCGGTAAGCGACCTTTCATAATATATGATTATTGGGTTTACGGGTGTTGTATTTAACTTGGAGAAAACAGATTACTATGCGTTGTTCTTTATTTTTCATTTTTTCATTTTTGTTCCTATTTCAGTCTTGGTGTCAAAGCGATTTTTCATTGTTCAAGTACCGTCATGTTGGCCCTATTAGAGGGGGGAGAGTGACGGCTGTAACTGGTGTTATATCAGATCCTAGCTCTTTTTATATGGGAGCTACTGGAGGAGGTGTGTGGAAATCTTCAGATTATGGGATTTCATGGGAAAATATTTCTGATGGTTTTTTTGAGACACCTTCTATCGGGGCCATAGCGGTCGCTGAAAAAGACCCCAATATTTTGTATGTAGGGACAGGTTCTGATGGCTTGCGAAGCAATGTAATTAAAGGGAAAGGTGTGTATAAATCCATTGATGCAGGTCGAAACTGGATTCATTTGGGTTTAAAAAAAACAGGCCAGATTGGTCGTATTTTAATTCACCCAAATGATCATAATATAGCTTATGCAGCTGCGATAGGTAATCCATTTAAATCCAATGTAGAGAGAGGTTTATATCAAACTACAGATGGAGGAAAAACTTGGAAAAAAATACTTTTTATTTCTGAAACGGTTGGTATATCTGATGTGGAATTCTTACCTGGAAATCCGGAAATATTGTTTGCGAGTGCGTGGAAGGCAGAACGAAAACCGTGGACTATTATCAGTGGAGGATCTGCAAGTGAAGGGGGCATTTATAAATCTGATGATGGAGGATCAAGTTGGGAAAAAATTACTGAAGGACTCCCTAAAGGCCTGATAGGTAAAATTGATTTGGAGTTGTGCTTAGCGGATTCGAAAGTTGTTTATGCCCTTTTAGAGGCACCAGGAGCGGAAGGAGGATTATACAAATCGATCGATCAAGGTAAAAGCTTTGAACTGGTCTCTAATGATCCTAAGATACGTACCCGACCTTTTTATTATTCCAATGTAAAGGTAGATCCTACTGATCCTGAAAGTGTATTTGTTATGGCCACAGGTTATTATAAATCAACTGATGGCGGTGAAAATTGGAATAGAATGCAATCTCCTCATGGAGATAATCACGACATGTGGATCAATCCTAACAATCCAAATTTGTTTATTCAATCCAATGATGGTGGAGCGAATGTAACGCACAATGGTGGAAAAACTTGGAGTACTCAATTTAATCAACCTACGGCTGAACTCTATCAAGTCGAAGTAGATGATCAATTTCCTTATTGGCTCTATGGGGGTCAGCAGGACAATTATACGACAATTGCCGTGCCTTCCATGGCCCCTTATGGTCTTCAAGATGGCAACAGAGGATGGATAATCAACACGGGTGGTTGTGAGACGGGACCTGCAGTACCTAAGCCTGGTGATCATAATATTGTTTATGCAAATTGTAAAGGGAGATTTAAAGTTTTTGACAAGCGAACGGGATTAGAGAGAAGCTATGACGTGGGCGTAGCTAATATGTATGGGCATAATCCTCAAGATCTAAAGTTTCGATTTCAAAGGGTGTCGCCTATTCACATTTCACCGCATGATTCCAAGGTGATTTATCATACTTCTCAATATGTTCACAAAACCCTTGATGAAGGTAAAACATGGGAGATAATATCACCAGACCTCACGGCCTTTGATCCAGCTAAACAAGTCATTTCTGGGTCTCCAATTACACGTGATATTACTGGGGAGGAATTTTACAGTACGATTTATTCGATAAGGGAGTCACCAATAAATCCTGGACAGATTTGGGTGGGTTCCAATGATGGGCTCATCCATATGACCAAAGATGGAGGAAAAAATTGGGAAAATGTGACCCCTTCAAAGCTTCTTGGTGGCGGTAGAGTTGATGCGGTAGAACCGTCATCACACGATCCAGCCAAAGCTTATTTTAGTTTGCTGAGATACCAGTTGGGAGATGATCGACCATATATATATAAAACCACTGATTATGGTAATAAGTGGGAACTCCTGACCGATGGAACTAATGGCTTACCTATTGATTGCCCTGTCCGCGTTGTTCGAGAGGATCCAAGTTTACCTGATTTGCTTTATGCAGGTACGGATTGTGGTTTGTTTCTTTCTTTAGATGGAGGTAAGCTATGGCAGTCTTTTCAACAGAATTTACCCATCACTCCTGTTACAGATATTAAAGTGCATCGAGATGATTTGGTGATCTCTACGATGGGACGAGGCTTTTGGGTTTTAGACAATCTAACTCCATTGTATAACTCTAATTTTGGATTACGGAGAACCCAATTATTTAAACCTAAGGATACTTACCGGATGAAATACCCGAAAACGAGCGGTGATCTTTATCCACATCCTGTTATGTTTTTTGATTATTATATTGCGGATACAGTAAATGTGCCGATCAGTTTAAAAATTGAGGATATGGCTGGGAAGACACTTAATATATTCGTGAGCGATAAATGGGATGTAGCAGACACTGTTGGAAATATGGATTTGAGTAGTACCACTTATTTGTGGGACCAATCACTCGCTAAATCTATAGGTTTTCATAGATTCAAGTGGGATATGAGACATTTGGGTCCTTGGGATGAACGTGATAGACTTGCTCATAAAAATGGGCCATATGTCGCTTCGGGTGATTATCGTGTCAAGTTAACCGTCGGGGAAACCGTTTCTATCCAGAATTTCAGGCTTCTGACAGATCCTAGAGTTTTAAGTTTGGGTGTGACCGAGGAAGAGATTCAAAAGCAAGAAGCATTGGGTCTTGAAGTGGTCAAATTACTTACGGAAGTTAGAAAGTACGTTCATGGACTTGAGCGAGAAAAAAAATCAGCACAAGGTAAGCGTTTAGAACATATTCAATCCCAATTGGCCTCCTTTGTCATGGAAGAGGGTATTTACATGCAACCTAAAATCATCAATCAAATTGAATATTTATATGCTTCAATTAACGGACCCGATCAGATGCCGAGTAGAGATGCATATGCTAGGTTCAGAACATTGAAGGCTTTAGTACAAATAACAAAATCAGAAAATTAAAATGCAAAAAGCAAACTCGAACAGATTAGTAAACAATAGCCTATTCATTTTTCCGGTATAATTTGGGATGTATGTGAAGGGCTTATTTCGAATATGGATACTCGTATTAAATTAAAAATGTTTAAAAAGAGAAGAAATATTATCATTCTTGAGCCTAGAACTCAAGTAATAATTGTATTTTTAACAAAATTTTGAGTTACGATGAAGATTATTTTTCAAAATAGAAATAGAAAATTATAATCTTTGATGATTCATTTATTATAAAAATCAAGAAGTATGAAAAAGAATAAAATTTTATGGGTAGTCATGTGTCTCTCGTTTTTTCATGAGGGTAATACACAAAGTGAACCCGAAAAGCCAGTTTTCGAGGCCATAATGTTTCAGGAAGGGTCAAAAATTTATGTTCAGAGAGATTTACCAATATATCTGTCAGTCTCCACCACCAAAGATGGGAAAGGTATTAATTTGGAAACTCCGGCACATCCACAAGATGCTAACCCTATGTTTTTAGATACAGAAGGAGTCAATTATATAAGGAGTAAGTGGGCTATTGATAAAGAAAAGCAGACTTACCATGATCCGAAAAGAGAAATACTATTTCCTATTTATGCAGATGGCAATGCCCCAAAAACAAAAATTTTTTTCAAAGGTGCGCCTGAATATATTGAAGGTCAAAATACTTTTTTCGGTAAGGGTCTACAATTTATTTTGCCTGCTAAGGAATCTGTTTCTGGGCTATCAAAAACATTTTTTTCAAACAATGGGGAATATGTTGAATATGATGAGTCAAAATCATCTTTGAATGTTGAAGGGGCACGTAAATTATTCTTTTTTTCAGTAGACAACGTCGGTAATACTGAATCGAGTAGATCAACTTCTTTTATAATTGATCTGACGCCTCCCGAGACAATGGTAGAATTTATTGGAGTTAAGTTTGAGAATGTAGTAGGTCCATCTACGAAATTTGCTCTTGTTTCCAAAGACAATTTAAGTGGTGTCCATGCTACTTACATGAGTTTAAATGAAGATCAAGAGCTTATCTATGAAACTCAACTATCAATGGCTTCATTGGATGAGGGCCCCTACAAAATAAACTACTATTCAGTTGATAATGTAGAAAATAAAGAACTTCCGAAAATTGAAGAAATATTCTTAGATAAGACTGCCCCAGTCTCCACCCTAAAAGTTATTGGTGATAAATTTGAGGGCGAATATATTTTTGTGTCTGAAAGGACAGAGTTTAATCTTGTTGCTACAGATAATAAGGCGGGAGTAAAAGAAATATATTTTTCAACGCCATCTATACAAGAAAAAATATTTACAGATAATTTTAAGTTGACAGGGTCACTTGGTTTAAAGAGCATTAATTTTTATGCTGTTGATCGAGTGAATAATTCCGAGAAACAAAAAAGTGAAAGTTTTTTCTTGGATAATAAAGCACCAAGTACTTCTATTAACTTTGGAAATCCATCTTTTTTCACTAGGGATACATTATTTATTTCCGAACAGTCTGAAATTTCTCTTTTAGCAAAGGATGATGACAGTGGCCCAAAATCATCACATTATAGGGTAAACGATGGAGACACCATAACCTATGAAGAGCCATTTAATCTAAAGAATGAAGGTTACAAGCGAATTGAGTTTTTCTCAACTGATAATGTTAATAATTTAGAGTCATCAAAGTATGGGGCTGCCTATGTTGATAATTCACCTCCAGAAATTTTTATAAATTTTGGGTTAGAGCAAATTGGAACTGAGGATGAATTGGCCGTTTATCCAAACTATGTGAGGATGTTCTTGGGTGCTACTGATGATAAAACGGGGACAAAAGAAATTTTATATTCAATAAATGGAAGTGATTATAAGGCTTATTCAAGTCCTAAAACCATTGATTTATCAGAAAGAGGAGCGTTTTCGTCTTCGAAAAAATATGAGGTCAAAGTGATTGCTCGAGATATGGTTGGTAATGAAACTAATAAAACCCTATCTTTTTTAGTGAAAGGTTAAGAATTTTCAAATTTTAGTCAGTGTAAGCGACCTCTAGTAATCTTTATGACCATTAGATTCTGTTACGAATAAAAGAATTGAAATCCATACCCATTGCTGATGCTCGGACAATCGAAGAGAGACTCTCTTTTCATAAGCTGACCATTGGATTGAAGCAAGCTTTTGCCGATGCTTCTATTACTACTCCGGTACGTCATCATCATGATTATTCAAACCCTGTAGAGGAGATAGATTCTACTTTATTATTGATGCCTAGTTGGATGATTGGCTCTCATTTGGGGGTAAAATTGGTTACAGTTTCTCCAAATAATTACAAATATAATTTACCTTCTATTCAGGGGCTATATGTACTTTTTGACGCTGTAAAAGGAACACCACTATTATTATTAGATGCTCAAGAGCTTACCGCAAGAAGGACGGCAGCAAGCTCAGCGTTGGCGTCAACTTTCTTATCTAGAGTAGACAGTGAAACCTTACTTATGGTCGGTACGGGTACTTTAGCACCTTATTTAATTGAGGCGCATGTTGCTGTTCGTACTTTTAAAAAGATTTTGATTTGGGGGCGAAATATGCCAAAAGCACAGGCTATTTGTGACGTATTACATTCAAAAATGGACGTCAAAGTGAAGTGTATTGAAGATTTAGAAAAGGGTGTAAAAGAAGCGGATGTGGTTAGTTGTGCGACACTATCAGCAAATCCTTTGATTTTTGGTTCTTGGTTAAAGCCGGGCCATCATATCGATTTGGTAGGGGCTTATAAGCCAGACATGCGTGAAGCTGATAATGAGCTGATGTTAAAATCAAAGATATTTGTTGATACTCCTATGGCATTAAAGGAGTCGGGAGACCTGAAGATTCCTCTAAAAGAGGGGGTTTTAGATGTAAATGATATCCGTGGTAACCTATTTCAATTATGTCAAAGGATTAGAAAAGGACGTGAAAAGAAAGAAGACGTAACCGTTTTTAAATCAGTAGGTCATGCGCTCGAAGATTTAGTGGCTGCCAAAATGGTATATAATGTACATGGATAAAATGTCAATTTTTGATAACTTAGCTTGACGATCATTTTAATTATAACTCTGAAATTTTATGAAGGTACTTTGGAAAGGTGTTTACCCCGCTCTTACAACAAAATTCAAGCAAAATCTTTCCATTGATTATGAGGCTTTCATGGCCAATGTTGATTTTCAGATAGACGCAGGTATTGATGGTATTATTTTGGGAGGAACTTTAGGCGAGGCCAGTGCTTTGGTGGGTAATGAAAAATCAGCACTGATTAAAGCAACAAAGGTGCATGTTGACGGTAAGTTGCCGGTAATCATTAACATAGCTGAGCAAACGACAGAGGGAGCTATAACTGCGGCAAAATCAGCACAACAAGATGGCGCTGATGGTTTGATGATCTTACCTCCCATGCGTTATAAGGCTACAAACGATGAAACTGTTGCCTATTTTAAGGCGATTGCTCACAGTACTGATCTTGAAATCATGATTTATAACAATCCTATAGATTATAAAATCAATGTTACCCTAGACATGTTTGAGTCACTGACGGCATGTCAAAATATTGTTGCGGTCAAAGAGTCGAGCCGCGATATCTCAAACATCACTCGAATGATCAATCGGTTTGGAGATCGTTTTCATCTCTTGTGTGGAGTTGACACATTGGCTGCTGAATCTTTATTGATGGGAGCAGATGGTTGGGTTGCAGGTCTTGTATGTGCTTTTCCCAAAGAGACTGTTGCCATTTATCGTTTGATTAAAGCAGGAAGAACTGCTGAAGCGATTGCTATATACAGATGGTTTTTGCCTTTACTAGAATTAGATATTAATCCTCAGTTGGTGCAGAACATCAAGTTAGCTGAAGAAAAAGTAAATTTAGGATCTGAAATTGTACGTCCACCAAGACTGCCTCTTTCGGGAGATCTCCGAGCACAAGTACTTGATGTAATTGAATCTAGTATTGCAAGCAGGCCTTCACTTCCTAATTATCTTTCCTTATAAAACCATTTTATTAATGAATTCTAAAACTATTAAGACTCTCAATCCAAGAACTGGTGACTTTCTGGATAATGATTATGTATTAAGTACTCCAAATGATTTGAACGAAAAAGTTTTGGATGCCCAACTGGCGTTTACGGTTTATCGCAATACCAGTGGCAATGAGCGTGCGATTTTGCTGGAGACTATTGCCGAAGAAATTGAGGCGGTCAAAGAGGAGATTTTAGACATGACCACATTAGAAACAGGTCTTCCTGCCGGAAGAATTATAGGAGAAACAGGAAGGACTATTGGACAGTTAAGATTATTTGCGGAAGTGGCTCAAAAGGAATTTTGGGTAGAAGCCGTAATTGATACTGCATTGCCCGATCGTCAGCCTTTGCCCAAATCTGATATTAGAAAATGTCTCGTACCTTTGGGTCCTGTAGCGGTCTTTGGTGCATCAAATTTTCCTCTGGCATTTTCTACGGCGGGGGGGGATACTGCTGCAGCTTTAGCATCAGGTAATACGGTTGTAGTTAAGGCACATAATAGTCATTTAGGCACTCATCAATGTATAGCTGCCGCCATTGCTCGTGCCCTTGAGCGCTGTAACTTACCCAAAGGTATATTTTCATCAGTCATTGATGAGGGCTATGAGTTGGGGGCTGCTTTGGTTCAGCATCCAGGGATTAAAGCAGTGGGATTTACAGGTTCATACAAAGGAGGTACTGCGTTGTTAGATTTGGTATCAAAACGAAAGGAGCCAATACCTTTTTATGGAGAAATGGGTAGTGTCAATCCCATTGTTTTGTTTCCTTCGGCATTAAAGGAATCCAAAACAGTTTCGAACTTAATAGGTTCAATCAACTTAGGAGTTGGCCAGTTTTGTACCAATCCAGGTTTGATTTTGACTGTTGATAGTGAGGCAACTCAATCTTTTTGTTTGAATATGGCAGAGGCTATTGAGCAATCTGTTGGTGAAGTGATGCTTAATAAAGCTATTTTTGATACCTATGAAGCTAATATGGCTGAGATTTCAGCTGAAAGTGCATATACTTTACTCGGTCAAGGAATCAAAGTCACAGATTCGCTAGCGGTTAAACCATGTTTAGCCTTAACCAGCGGCAAGAAATTCCTTACCCATCCGAAAATGAGTCAAGAAATTTTTGGACCTTTTTCTTTAATTGTCTTGTGTGAAAATCAAGATGAATTGTCTGAAATTTTAATGAAGATTGAGGGTCAATTGACCCTTAGCTTTATGGGAGAGGAGACAGAATTTGAAGAACAAGCTCATTTAGTTGCTTTGGCACAAGAAAAGGCTGGACGGATTATCTTTAACGGTGTACCGACCGGAGTTGAAGTCGGTTATGCCATGATTCATGGAGGGCCTTTTCCGGCAAGCACTGTTCCCAGTAGTACTTCTGTGGGAGCTGATGCTATCAGAAGATTTGCTAGACCGGTTTGTTTTCAAGATGCTCCGCAATCTTTGCTACCTATGGCATTGCAAGATGACAATCCATTAGAGATTTTTCGGAAAATTAATGGCAAATGGTGTCAAGATAAAATTTAGAGATGCGTAAAACCTTTTTTTGTATCGATGCTCATACTTGTGGTAATCCAGTAAGATTAGTCGCTGGTGGTGGACCGGTACTTCAAGGGGTTGATATGAGTGAAAAAAGGCAACATTTTTTGGCAGAATATGATTGGATACGCAAAGGACTAATGTTTGAACCGAGAGGTCACGATATGATGTCCGGTAGTATTTTATTTCCCGCATCTGATTCACAAAATGATATAGGCGTATTGTTTATTGAAACCAGTGGTTGTTTACCTATGTGTGGTCATGGGACCATTGGGACGGTTACTATTGCGATAGAGGAAGGACTAATTATCCCTAAAACAGCCGGTCAACTCAGGCTTGAAACTCCCGCAGGCTTGGTCAAGATTTCTTATACAAGTGTGGAAAATAAAGTTACCGGTGTTAAACTTACCAACGTACCTGCTTATTTGGCAGCAAAAGATTTGGAAGTAGATTGTCCTAATTTAGGTCGTCTTAAGTTTGATGTAGCTTATGGTGGAAATTTTTATGCGATCATTGATCCGCAGCCCCATTTTTCAGGCATTCAGAATTATACAGCCGGTACCCTGATTTCATTGAGTCAAGAATTGAGGATGCGAATCAATTTAAAATATCCCAACCAATTTATTCACCCCGAAAATGATACCATCAGAAATGTAAGTCATTTGTTATGGACTGGAGAACCATTAGATTCTTCTTCAGATGGGAGAAATGCCGTTTTTTATGGTGATAAAGCCATTGATAGGTCTCCATGTGGTACAGGGACTTCGGCACGAATGGCACAGCGCTTTGCACGTGGTTTACAAAATCAAGAGAGTTGTTATGTGCACGAAAGTTATATTGGCTCTAAATTTACAGGTCACATTGAATCCGTTACAGAGGTGGAAGGATTCCAGGCTGTCGTAACGAGTATAGAAGGATGGGCTAAAATCATAGCATATAATCAAATCATCATAGATGAAGATGACCCTTATGCACATGGCTTTCAAGTGATATGAACAAAGGGAAAATTGTCATTTTAGGGGGTGGGGTTATTGGATTATGTTCTGCCCATTATTTAAAAAATTATGGATTTGAAGTAACTATTTTAGATAAAGGAGACTTTTCTTCGGGTACCTCTTTTGGAAATGCCGGCATGATTGTACCGAGTCACTTTGTACCCCTGGCGCAGCCAGGTATGATTGCCAAAGGGATCAAATGGATGTTTGATACTGAAAGTCCATTTTATATTAGGCCCAGATTTTCTATAAGATTATTGGATTGGGGCTGGAAATTTTATCAGAATTCTTCTAAAAATCATGTTTCAGGCGCTGTTCAACTATTAAAAGAGCTTAATTTAGAGAGTAAAAGACTCTATGTGAGTTTATGTGATCAGCTTGAAGGCATTAAAATTGATGAAAAGGGGTTGATCATGTATTGTCAAACGCAGCGGGCATTGAATGAAGAAGTACAATTGGCGGATCAAGCTATTAAACTTGGACTTAAGGCTATTGTGATGAATAAACAACAATTAAATGACTTAGATCCTAATATAACCCTTGATGTGAAGGGAGGAGTTTATTTTCCTGATGATGCTTTTTTTAGTCCAAATACTTTTTTAGAAAAGTTGAAATTAAATCTTGTTGCAGCGGGTGTTAAAATGGTATCCCACGTTGAAGATCTCAAGTTCGAGGTTCATCAAGATTTGAAATCAATTGAGACCAATCAGGGGGTATTTTCTGCTGATCAGTTTGTGATTTCTGCAGGTATTTGGACTGGAGAACTAGTTCAACTATTAGGGTTAAATGTCCTTATGCAACCTGGAAAAGGTTACAGCTTTACATTAGAAAATCCGGTAGAAATGCCGAGTATATGTTCTATTTTGACTGAAGCGAAAGTAGCCGTAACACCTATGTCAGAGGGGTTGCGTTTCGCAGGAACGATGGAAATTGGGGTATTAAATTTTGATATTAATCAAAGACGTGTTAATGGTATTAAAAAATCAATTGGCACCTACTTTCCGTCTTTTAAGCNTGCAGATTTCAATGAAGTTGAAATTTGGACTGGTTTNAGACCNTGTTCACCAGATGGTTTACCTTATATTGGTAGNACAAAAAAGTTGCCGAATGTACTCCTAGCTACGGGTCATGGTATGATGGGTATGAGTTTAGGCCCTATTACAGGGAAATTAATTGCCGAAATGGCCGCTAATCAGTCTCCGGGGATTGAAATTTCAAAATTAGCAGTAGAAAGGTTTCATTGATTTTACCAAAGTGAATGCAGTAGTAAAATTAAAATGACAAAAGAATATATAATTACAGGGATGACGTGTAAGGTTTGTTTGGTAAATGTCAAAACAGCTATCAACTCTTTCCCAAGTATTGAAGAGGTGGGTATACAGCTTGATTATCCTCAAGCAAATATCACCTCTCAGGGACCTTTAAATTTAGATGAAATCAATTTAGAGTTAAAAAAGCTAGGGAATTATATTATTGCTGATAAAGATCAAAACCGAGAGGCTGTTTCTTCCAATCCATTAAAAAGGGAGGATTTATTCCCTAAAAAGAGCATAAGTACTTTTATGCCTTTGCTATTAATCATTGGGTTTATATCAGGACTAAGTGTCTTAATTCAATTTCCATTTATTAATTTTTCACCTATGCTTTGGATGCGCCATTTTATGGCAGGCTTTTTTCTATCTTTTTCATTTTTTAAATTATTAAACCTTTCAGGTTTTGCCAATGCCTACTGCATGTATGATATTGTGGCAGCGAAATGGAAATTTTGGGGATACCTTTACCCTTTTGTAGAATTGATGTTAGGTATTCTATATCTAATCAATATTTTTCCGTTTTACGTTAATTTATTTACATTAATAATTTTGGGTGTGAGCAGTGTGGGTGTTATAAAAAGTAATCGTAAAAAGGAGCAAATCAAATGTGCTTGCTTGGGAGATGTGTTTCAGTTGCCGATGAGTAGGGTAACCATTTTCGAAGATTTGACTATGGTGTTAATGGCTCTTATTGGCTTATTTTCATTATAGAATTTGTTTAGGAAATGTAAAGATGGTTTTGTAATTTCCGTTAGAGTTAACTGGTATCAAGAAGGTATTATGAATAGGCTAACAAGTATTTTAATATTAATGATCACCTTTCGGGTAACCAACGCCCAGTCAATATCTGAATTGTCCTTGGCCCGCATTTATGGATCAGCTGAATTCCAATCTCAAGCCATGGGTCCATTGAGGTGGTTTGATGAGGGGGAGGCCTACATTAAATTTTCATATAATAATGAAGTTGGAGGTTTTGATCTGATGAAAGTCATATCTGAGACGCAAGTGCATCAGGTCTTGGTAAGTGCATCAGATTTGATTCCCTTAGGTGCAATCCGACCCTTACGCATTGATGATTATCAATGGTCAAATGATCAAAAAAAATTATTAATATTTACCAATAGTAAAAAAGTATGGAGATTGAATACTAAAGGTGATTATTGGGTATACCACACGGATACCAAAGTATTGAAAAAATTAGGAGGTTCAGCGGCGGATCCGGCTACTTTAATGTTTGCCAAATTTTCACCTCACGGCAATCGTGTGGCTTACGTACGAGAACACAATATTTACGTAGAAAACCTTGAAGATGATAAGATCATTCAGCTGACTCAAGATGGTTCGGATCGTATCATCAATGGTACTTTTGATTGGGCTTATGAAGAAGAATTTCATTGCAGGGATGGTTTTCGATGGAGTCCTGATGGCCGTAAAATCGCTTATTGGCGGATTGATGCGACGAAGATTCGAGATTTTTACATGATCAATAATACGGATTCTATTTATTCACATATCATTCCTGTGGAATATCCTAAAGCAGGAGAAAAGCCATCAGAAGCTAAAATAGGAGTAATTGATGCCTCAGGTGGATCTACTGTTTGGATGCGCATCGAAGGGGATCCTACAAATAATTATCTGCCGAGAATGATTTGGCATCCCGACAGCGATAAACTTTTGATGCAACAGCTGAATCGTGCACAAAATCACAATAAAATATTGGAAGGAAATATAGCCGATGGGGTGATTCAAAAGATATTTGAAGACAAAGATGAGGCTTGGTTGGAAGTGGTAGATGACTTTTATTATTTTGACAAAGGAAAAGCCTTTAGCTGGGTTTCTGAAAAGAATGGATGGAAATCACTTTACTTGATTCGAGAGGGAAGAGAAAAAGCGATCAGCCCTTTAGATTCTGATCTTTTATCCATTTCCTTGTTGGATGAAAAAAATGATTACCTTTATTACATCTCCTCTCCAAACAACCCCACACAACGTTATTTGTGGAGGGTACCCCTTAAGTCGAAAAAAGGATTACCCGAGCGCGTCACTCCGGAAGATCAATCAGGCTGGCATACCTATCAAATTTCTCCTAATGGAAAATATGCACATCATACCTATTCTACAGCCAATGTTCCACCCGTTACAAATCTTATTTCCCTGCCTGATCATCGCGTCATTACCTCTTTCATAGACCATCAATCTTTGAGAGAGAAGGTAGCTAAACTTGAGATTAATCCCAAAGAATTTTTGCAAATTACCCTATCTAGTGGTCTGGTGCTGGAGGCGTTTATGATTAAACCGCCCAATTTTGATCCTTCAAAAAAATATCCTGTACTCTTTTATGTATATGGTGAACCTTGGGGTCAAACCGTAGTGGATCAATGGGGAGGTAATAGATACCTCTGGCATCAAATGTTGGCGCAGCAGGGTTATATTGTGATGAGTATTGATAATAGAGGAACGCCTAGTCCTAAAGGTCGTGAATGGAGAAAATGTGTCTATGGGCAAATAGGTGTGCTTTCATCGGAGGATCAAGCTGCTGGGCTAAACGTATTAAAAGATCTTTTTTCATTTATAGATGGAGATAGAATAGGTATTTGGGGATGGAGTGGCGGCGGTTCTATGACTTTAAATATGATGTTTAGATATCCAAAATTATATCACACGGGAATGTCGATAGCGCCTGTACCAGATCAACGACTCTATGACAACATTTATCAAGAACGTTACTCAGGAATTCCTCAATTGATGCCAGAAAGTTATAAAAAGGGATCGCCCATTACTTATGCCAAGCAATTGGAGGGGAACTTGCTTATTGTACATGGTACGGCAGATGATAACGTGCATTATCAAGGGACTGAAGTTCTCATCAATGAACTAATTAGGGAAAATAAAATCTTTTCTATGCTTGCCTATCCGGGCAGGTCACATTCGATCAATGAAGGCCAAGGAACGATCTTACACTTACAAACCACACTTACCCATTATTTGAATCAAAACTTACCCCCCGGTGGAAAATAAAAATCAGCTCTTCAGTACAGAGACTTATTCAAAACGTCGATCTCTCCTTAAAAAGAAAATAATGGGCACGGGAGTTCTTTTATTTTTAGGAAATAAAGAATCTAGTATCAATTTTAAAGACAATTGGTATCCTTACAGACAAGACAGTACTTTCTTATACTATTTCGGATTGAATCTTCCTGGATTGCATGCATTGATAGATCTCGATTCAGGTAAAGAAATTATTTTTGGAGACGACCTTACTCTTGACGAAATTGTGTGGACAGGACCCCAACCAACGATAGCTGAGATGAGTGCCAAGGTGGGTATTAAGGATACGTACACTCTTGACAAGATGACAGCTTACCTTTCTCACAGGGAAGTACATTATTTGCCTGTTTATAGACCTGAGCATACTGTATTTATGGCTTCCTTATTCAATCGATCTTATGCTGAGATTGATTTGGGTTATTCATTATCTTTTATCAAAGAGGTGGCTGCCCAACGAGCGGTAAAAAGTCCTGAAGAACTTTCATCACTGCATGAGGCGGCTTCCATAACCTCGCAAATACACTTGACCTTGATGCAGCAGGCAAAGGCGGGAATGAAAGAGTATGAATTGGCCAGTAGGGTGCGACAAGTAGCACATGAGCAAAACGTGAACATTTCTTTTCAGCCTATTGTTACCATTGAGGGTCAAATTTTACATAATCATTATTATGGTAATACCTTATCTGGAGGGGATATGTTGCTCTGTGATGCGGGGGCTGAATCCTCTCAGCTTTATGCGGGAGACATGACCCGTACTTTTCCTGTAGATTCTACATTTTCTAGTTTGCAAAAAGAGTTATACGATGTAGTTCATCGATCTCATCTTGCAGCCATTGCAGCAATGAAACCGGGGATTAAATTTTTAGACCTTCATTTATTGGTCTGCCGTATATTAGTTGAGGGTCTGATAGAAGTAGGACTGATGAAGGGCCAGCCAGAAGAAGCGGTGGCTGCGGGTGCACATACAATGTTTTTTCAATGTGGGTTGGGTCATATGATGGGTTTAGATGTTCATGATAT
The DNA here is from genome assembly GCA_002691385.1 of Flammeovirgaceae bacterium. Lineage (GTDB taxonomy): Bacteria > Bacteroidota > Bacteroidia > Cytophagales > Cyclobacteriaceae > UBA4465. The sequence goes on from NZHT01000069.1 coordinate 75,533, forward strand.
GGAAAATTTGGGAGAGGCACATGTGGGTTATAATGATCAACTTAAAAAAAGTGATGCTTTTGGCTTAAAATCTTTGCGTTTAGGAAAAGAATTGGCTTCAGGTTATGTTGTGACTGTTGAACCAGGCATCTATATTATTCCTGAATTGATCAAGAAACTCAAAGCTTCAGGTGATTACAATGATTTTATTAATTATTCATTGCTTGAAAAACACGCTGATTTCGGAGGCATAAGAATTGAAGATGATTTTGCCATTACACCTGACGGAGCCCAATTATTAGGAAGACCATTGGCCTCTACTTCAGATGATATTGAATCCATTAGAAAAGCCGCTTTGTCATGAGATGGTTTTTTCTTTTCTTTTTGATAGGGTTTAAGCTCCACTTGAACGGACAAAACTATTATCGACAAGATTCATTGCGGGGATCGATCACTCCAGAGCGTGCGTGGTGGGATGTAAGCTATTATCATTTAGCTATTGAAGTTAAACCTGATAGTCGTGAGATTATAGGTAGCAACTGGGTATATTACAAAGTACTTGAGCCGTATGATATATTGCAGATAGATTTGCAAGTACCCTTGAAGATCACTAAGGTTTTACAGGATGGAGAGCACTTGAGTATTCGTTCTGAAGGGAACGCACATTTCATTACATTGACCAAACCCCAGCGAGTAGGTAATATAGAGTCTATTCAAATATTTTACGAAGGTAAGCCACAGACAGCCAAACGTCCTCCTTGGGATGGGGGCTTAACTTGGGAGCAAGATGACAATGGGATGGATTTCATTGCGACCTCTTGTCAAGGCTTAGGAGCCAGTGTCTGGTGGCCGAATAAAGATCATATGTATGATGAGGTAGATTCAATGCTGATGAGTATTGAAGTACCCAAAGCATTAGTAGATGTATCAAATGGGCGTTTAAGAGATGTTGAACAAAATGATCAAAAAGGGACCAAGACCTATCATTGGTTTGTAGCCAATCCCATTAATAATTACGGAGTAAATATCAACATAGGAGATTATGTAAGTTGGTCAGAACCATACATAGGTCTTAATGGACCCCTAGATGTGACTTATTGGGTACTCAGAGAAAATGAGGTTAAGGCTAAAAAACATTTTGTTGAAGTCCCGCGGATGCTCGAGGCGTTTGAGTTTTGGATGGGTCCATACCCTTTTTATGAAGATGGTTTCCAACTTGTAGAGGCTCCCTACTTGGGGATGGAGCATCAAAGTTCGATCACCTATGGCAATCAATTTCAAAATGGATATTTAGGTAAGGATCTAAGTGGAACCGGCTGGGGATTAAAATTTGATTTTATCATTGTCCATGAATCGGGTCATGAATGGTTTGCCAACAACGTTACTTTTAAGGATGCAGCGGATATTTGGATTCATGAAGGGTTTACCGCTTATTCAGAAAGTCTCTTTGTTGAATATTTTTATGGAAAGTCAGCGGGTCAGGAATATTGCCGGGGTACTCGAAAAGGTATTCGTAATAAGTTCCCCATAATAGGTGATTATGATGTAAACAGCAGTCATAAAGACAACGATGTATATTCCAAGGGGGCAAATATTTTGAATACTGTGAGACAGATTTTAAATAACGATGACCAGTGGAGACAAACCCTGAAAGGAATTGGAGCTGCATTTTATCATCAAACGGTTACTACTGAGCAAATAGAAACTTTTATAGCCAAGCAGACGGGGATGGAACTGCGGTTATTTTTTGATCAGTATTTGAGAACCTCTCAAATTCCAATTTTTGAATATCATAAGGAGAAGGGTAAATTAATGTATAGATGGGATGAAACCTTAGAAGGCTTTAATATGCCAATTGATTTAAAAATAGATGACAAAGAGATCAGATTGACCCCAACTACCTCATGGCAATCCTACCCAATGGCTCACCAGAATGATCTAGTCCCAGAAATTGATCCAAATTACTATATAGAGGTAAAGCAAGTCAGATAGTATCTCTAATTTGAGCCGTACCTAAACTTATAGACCCGCTGTTCTAAAAGGATACAGTTAGTAGTGGTTCTAAACGGAGGACATTGAGGATTTTTTTGAAGAATTTATAAATAGAATAATACCCTTTTCCTGATAGTAAATGCAATAATTTAAGTACCCTAATATTGGAAACTGAGTAATAGTAAATTCAACTTTTTATTAAAATAACTATGTACTGCAGCTTGTTTGATTGATATTTGAGTATGATCAACGGAATTTTCCACGTAGGTATATGAAAGATATGGAAACTTGTATTACTAATTTTTACAAAAAAGATGAAGAGGTCTACCAAAATGTGGGAGTTCTAGCTAAAATAGGAGGTCCCGAAGTCATCGAACGCTTGTTGACATTGCTTTATGAGGAAGATTTAGATATTCAATACCTGGCGGTCAATACGTTGGCCCAAATAGAAGATAATCAATCAGCATTGCCGGGTTTATTCGCGGCGATTCATGACCCTAAACTTAAAGCTCAAAATGGGAGTTTGGTTGAGGCCCTTGAGGGCTTCGATGTCAGTGATCATTTTGTAGATATTCTTAAGTTGTATCTCAATGGAGGTCTGAAAGCATCAGCCATGGCAAAACTTTTGCTGGATTATACTGAATTTAACATTAGCTCCAGAACCCTTAAAAAAGCTAAAAAACATATCCATCATTTTGCACACAACAGTCTCAAAGATGATCGTTACGAGACAAAAATGATTGAGGTAACTGCCATTGTTAATGATTTAGAAGCTTTGATTGATGAGGGGCAATAGTGTATATCTATGAAGCAATATGATGTCATTGTCATTGGTGTTGGTTCCATGGGTTCAGCTAGTCTATGTGATTTGGCTAAAAATGGGTTGAAGGTATTGGGGTTAGAACAGTTCGAACTGGCCAATGATTTATCAAGTCACACAGGTCAAAGTAGACTGATTCGATTGGCTTATTTTGAACATCCTAATTATGTTCCCTTACTTAAGAATGCCTATACTGGGTGGAGACAAATTGAGGAAGATGCCGGTGTTAATTTATTNNANCAGACAGGNATTGCNTATTATGGGAAANCCGAAGGTCCTTTGATTTCAGGGATTCAGTCTTCGGTTNCNAAATATGACTTGAGCATNGCATCTATACCANCGGATCATTATTCANCGNTACAGATTCCTACAGATTNCCAAGGTCTATATGAAGAGGTAGCNGGGTTNNTTACTCCTGAAAAAGCAATANGGACTTATGCTNANCAAGCNCTNATNNNNGGNGCGGTCCTTAGGCAAAATGAAAAGGTGATTTCATGGAAGCAAGAAACGGANCACATCATTNTGAAAACGGATCAAGGCAGTTATTACACNGAAAAATTGATTTTAACTGCNGGACCTCATATTCAATCTTTGTTGCCCACTTTTATCCCTNAACTNACCGTGACAAGACAGTTANTTGGGTGGTTNAANCCCTCGCGCTGGCAAGATTTTTCAATGAATGAATTTCCCTGTTGGGTAATCGAAGANGAGGGANNACCNGGNNTTTATTATGGCTTNCCGATTTTACCNATNGAACNATTCTCTGGNCCCATAGGANTNAANATNGCNNATCANGCNCCGGGAGTCGTTATNGATCCTCAATCGGTAAAAGAGTATGATAGCGCCCANGANGCNCAGCGACTNTTATCCGTGAGCNGGCGTTATTTTCGGGATCAGAAAATGAAAATACTCAATATAAGTAGCTGTATGTATACTTATTCTTCGGATGATGATTTTATCATTGACTACTTACCGCAAACAGATGAAAAAATNATTATTGCCACAGGTTTTAGCGGTCATGGNTTTAAATTNGTCCCCGCCATGGGCGAAATTNTTTCGAAGATGGCCAGAGGATTGAGTNNAGNNGTAGATCTTACNTTTCTATCTATNGGTCGNTTTNGAGANCAAANNTAGGTAANNNAGGATAAGTGATNNCNTNNAATTGTTNNTTGATTNAGNGNTGANGANGACAGTTTATCAATNGCTTGTTCTAACNTAAGTATTCNNCCTTCAAGGTAGGTAGGAGGATTTATTTTTTTGCTAAAAATACCAATNANTNNCCATATTTGGATGATGNTTTCTAGGAGTANATCTTGNATCGGGTAACTTGGATCATCTGATTTCAAATGAAGATGCTTTGGGTTTACTGAATCTAGTCTTTTGNTAAAGATTCCGGAGGTGGTAACNAAGCAAAGAACTTNACCTATTATTTTTTGGAGATCAGTTTGAGGAACTAATNTTCCAATNAGTANATCNCCATGATGGATACCTTGTTGTTGGANTACCATTTCACTGCCNACCATTTCAAAGCAGANTANGTAAGAGTGACGCTTTCANTGGAATTCCTATTTTNGGNAGTNTNTCCATGAAATCATTGTTCTTGTGATGAACAANATAGTTTAAAAATTGGTCTTGACTGATCAAGGGGGCTGTGGTTATAATTGTTGAATCNTGACCCAGATTATGGGCTTTATNGAGCTTTTTTTTGATTGATTCAAGACTGAATATTTCACTTATAGATAATTCACGTGTCAATAAAAGGTCTATTGAAAGTTTAAAATATGTTGCAATTAGAATTAGTGTTTCAATTTTTGGTTCAGACCTACCTTCTTCATAAGCACCAATNCTAGGNCGCGATAAATCGAACAAACTCGCGAATTCAGCCTGACTTATTTTTTTTANCTGCCGAATTTTTTTAATNTTTCTACCTANATAAGATAAGTTTTTGCTAAAATTTTGAGCCATGACAGATTTTTTATCATAAATATACTGTAAATGTAATAAATTTTGACCATCTTCGTAGTCTAGATATATGTTAGAGATTAAAAAAAAGTTTTTTGNCTTGAGATATAGTTGGNTTAGATAGATATTTAATGAAAAATATAATGAACANATGAATGCATATTTTGATAAAGTAAGAGATTATTTGTTGGAGCTTAATTTTTCAATTATTTCACAAGATGCTGAAGAAGGCGTTTTGGTGNTTGAAAAAGAAGACGAGGGTATGAAAAATGTCGTATTGATTATCTCAGATCCTATCGTTATTGTAGAGCAATTTTTATTTGAACTCACTGACGAGTCATTAGAGATCTACAAAAAACTATTGATTAAAAATAGGGATATCATACATGGTGCTTTTGCCATGGATGAAACGGGTAAAAAGGTTTTTTTCCGCAATACCCACGAATGTGAAAATTTAGATTTGAATGAGATAGAGGCCACATTAAATGCGTTGGCNCTATTGCTTAGTGAATACACTAATGAAATAATTGAATTTAGTAAAAAATAAAAATAGAATAGATCATGAATGTTTTTAANAGACTTTTTAAAGTAGGAGAGGCCGAGGCACATTCGGCATTAAATCAGNTAGAAAACCCCATAAAGATGACCGAACAGGGNATTAGAGATTTGAAAAAAGATTTAGATGGGAGCCTTAAAGCTATGGCTGAGGTGAAAGCNATGGCTATCAGATCCAAAAATGATTTTCAAACCAACAAAAATAAAGCTCAGGACTATGAAAACAAGGCTATTCAATTGCTTAAGAAAGCAGAAGCAGGCGAATTAGATGTGGCAGATGGGGATAGATTGGCGGGAGAAGCTTTGTCAAAGAAGGAAGAATTTTCTCAAGCCATGCAAAGATCCAAGGAAGAGATGACTCGATTCGAAGGCAATGTGACTCAACTAGATGGAAAGATCAAAAAGTTGAGGTCTGATATCAGTACTTTTGAAAATGAATTAAGGACTTTGAAAGCTCGTGTAAAGGTAAGTGAAGCAACTTCAAAGGTAAATAAGCAAATGGCAAATATTGATACTAATAGTACAGTAGCGATGCTTGAGCGAATGAAAGATAAAGTAGCTCAGCAGGAGGCTTTAGCAGATGCATATGGTGAAATTGCAGGTGAAAGCAAATCTCTAGATAATGAGATTGATGCAGCTCTAGGTGATAACACAAGTGTCAAAGCAGCAGACGATTTAGCGGCTATGAAAGCAAAGTTGGGTCTTAAAAAATAATAAAGAAGAAAAATATAAATATTTTCAAATGGATATTTTTAAGGCGATATTAATTATTATTGCCGCTTTTTTTGTCTTTGGTTTTGTTTTTTCTATTCTTTTTAAGGTGGGATTGATCTTATTATTGTTGCTTTTGGTGATGTATGTTTTTAAAAAGGTATTTTTAGAATAATGTTTGATTTTTTCAAGAAAAAGAAAAAGGTCTCTTACGATGTGACCAATTTGTCACTTAAAGATCTTGATGTTGGATTTATTTTTGATTATGACATGAAATCATGGGTAGTCAAAGAAGTGTACAAATATGATTGGGGTAATAATAATTATACCAGTGAGTACAAGGTAGACAGTGGTGATGAAGTGGCATTTCTACATATTGCTGATGAAGTTGAACTTGGGATATCATTGAGTAAACCGATTCGGATTAGTAAAATTGGTGAGACGATAACTGACGAAATTGAGAAGAATGAAAAGCCACCTAGAAAAATACATTTTGGTGAAGAATTATATTGTCTAGAAGAAGATGCAGCAGGCTATTTTCGTGATTTGAGTAAGGAAACGGAGGACTGGGAAGAGTTGGTTTCCTGGGAATATTTGAATGATGAAGCCACCAAGGTACTGTCAATTACACAATGGGACATTAGAAATATTGAAGCCTCTGCTGGTTTAATTTTAAAAGAATATCAATTTTCCAATATTATACCTAGTGAATAGCTTATTTGTGAATAGATTTGTATTATGAGAAGAGTACAACCTGTAATCCTTGTGATTTCTTCTTTCCTAGCTTCGATAATGCTCATCAGCTGTGGAGGAGGAGGATTTCAAAAAAGTCCCTTGGATGAGATCATTCGAAATATTCCTCGAGATGAAATGTTAACCATTATCTTGAATGATATGAATGTAGAGGGGAATTTTTCAAAAAGCTATTTTCATAAATATCAAATTATTCGAGATAATCAGAGTGATGATGCTAGAGAGGTCATTTCTGACTGGCATGAGGTGGGAGAGCAAGAATTTAATAACTATATTAATGATATGGGTATGGAGATTGCTTCTCGAGACAGCACGGGAAAACTGACCAAAACGGTAGCTCCTCCGGGATACAACAACTATGTAGGCAATCAAAAATATGGAAGATGGGAAAATAGGGGAGGATCCAGTTTTTGGGCCTTTTATGGTCAATATGCTTTTATGTCTAGTATGTTAAGAATGGGCAGCTATCCAGTCAGCAGGGGTTATTATAGTGATTGGAGGGGTAACTACGCAGGTACCAATCGAAGGTATTATGGTCCAAGTAGTGGTGGACGATCTTATTACGGAACCAACAGTGCTTATAACAACAGTAGAAATAGCAGATCTACTTGGGGTTCAAAAAGCAGTTCTTTCAGAAATAACGTAACGAGTCGAACTTCAAGATCAAGTGGTAGCTTTGGCAGCTCTCGGTCTTATGGGGGTGGTTACGGTAAATAAATTAATTCTCAAAAGCACGGAAAATATGCTTACTATATTGGACGGATTACTTACAACCCTTACTTACATTTCGGTCAGTTTTCTACTCTTTTTCATTGGAAAAATGGTATATCAACTCTTTCATCCAAGAGTGAAAGTTGCTTATGAATTGGTCGAAAATGATAATTTGGCCTTTTCTTTTGCTCATGTTGGTTATTTCATAGGTTTACTTTTATCTATTGGGAGTGTGATGCTTGGTGAGTCCGAAGGACTGGTCAATGATTTAATGGGTATTGGAATTTATGGATTATTGTCTATTGTACTATTGAACTTGTCCTTGATCATAAATGACAAAATTATTCTTTCGAAATTTGATCTTAAAAAAGAAATTTTTGATGACAAAAATGTAGGAACGGGTGTCGTTGAAGGATCAAATGCCATCGCGACGGGTTTGGTAGTTATGGGAGCCATTACTGGAGAAGGTTATGGAGAAGCGGGTCCCATAGTAAACGTTTTGATTTATTGGATATTGGGTCAGATCATTCTGTTTGTAACTTCAAAAATATACAATTTGATTACTTCTTATGATATCCATGATTACATTGAAAGGGGAAATATAGCTGTTGCTGTGGGTTATTCTGGAGCCATTATAGCTATAGGTAATCTAATCAATAATTCATTGGCACATGATTTTGACAGTTGGATGATTACTTTCCAAGATGTAGGTTTTAACGTCATTGTCGGTTTTGCTTTTTTGCCCATTGCGCGTCTTTTGACCGATAAGATATTATTACCCGGTCAAAAACTTACCGATGAAATTGTAAATCAAGAAGACCCCAATGTGGGAGCAGCCATCGTAGAGGCTTTTGCCTATGTTGGAGGTTCGATGCTGATTGTTTGGGCATTATAGAATCCTTGAAAAAAACATCCACTTTACTGAAAGTAGCCCTTTTTGCCACGGGACTGGCAGGGATTGTTTCAGAGTATACCATTTCTACCTTAGCAACTTACTTTCTTGGAGACTCTGTTTTTCAATGGACCATGATCGTCTCCATGATGCTTTTCTCGATGGGTTTAGGTAGTCGGCTATCCAAGAAATTTGAGGAGAAACTACTTGAAAAATTCATTGCAATAGAATTTCTACTTTCGATCATGGCTTCTAATGTTACGGTCATCGTATATGTTTGTTTTGCCTTTTATGGAAACACCACCTTTATCATTTATTTTTTGAGTATTCTCATTGGACTCTTGATTGGTATGGAAATACCTATTGTCATTCGTTTAAATCAAAAATTTGAAAAATTGAAAGTTAATATTTCGTCTGCCTTGGAAAATGATTACTATGGAAGTTTGGTAGGAGGTATTTTCTTTGCTTTTGTTGGACTACCTATTTTAGGATTGGTTTATACCCCTTTGATCTTGGGAAGTATTAATTTTATGGTGGCGTTGTTGTTATTGTGGGCCACTTGGGAAGATCTTCAAAAAAAGCAAAAAAACAGATTCCTCTCCTACATCATGGTCGTTTTTCTTATTTTGAGTACTTCTGCTTTTCTTTCGAAAGATGTGGTGAATTGGGGTGATCGTATTCGATATCGCGATTTGGTGGTTTATAGTGAGCAGTCTCGTTATCAAAAGATTGTCATGACCTATTCAAAAGGTGATTATTGGTTGTTTCTTAATGGGAATCAACAATTGAGCACTCTTGATGAGGCGATGTACCATGAACCATTGGTTCATGCTCCCATGGTCCTTTCAAAAGGGGCTCGATCCGTATTGGTACTTGGAGGAGGTGATGGTTTAGCGGTGCGGGAATTACTCAAATACCCTGAATTATCCAACATAGTATTGGTTGATTTAGATTCTGCGGTTACTTCCATGGCTCAAAATCATCCCATAATGTTGGGCATTAACGAAAATTCTTTGAATAATGATCGGGTAACTGTAATTCATCAAGATGGCTTTCAGTTTTTAGCAGAAACCGAAATGCGGTTTGATGTAATAATTGCTGATTTCCCCGATCCCAGAACCGTAGATCTTGGACGCCTTTATTCTCGTGAGTTCTATGGTCTTGTACATCAAGTATTGAATGAGAGAGGGATGATGATTACGCAAGCAGGGAGTCCCTATTATGCGCGTCAAGCTTTTGATTGCATTGATCTTACCATACAATCGGCAGGCTTTAATACCTTGAAATTACATAATCAAGTGTTATCCTTAGGTGAATGGGGTTGGGTAATGGGCTCAAAACAGGAGCGAGAGCTTAAAAATGAGTTGCAATCGGCTTCTTTAGGAGGATTACCTACCCAGTGGTTGACTGATGCAGCATTGACAAGAATCTCTTCTTTTGGAGCAGAGGTATTTGAGGTAGATTACACATCAATTGCTATTAATAGACTGCATGATCCAGTACTTTACCATTATTATCTTGATGGAAGATGGGATTTGTATTAAAGGGATTTGGCCGCCATAATACCAGAATCAATAGCCTCAAACAGCAGGGGTAATTTGCCCGTATCGACTCCTGAAAAATTAAAATTCCCTATTTCTGGATAGGTTTTGAATAAGTAATTTGGAGTGGGTATAGGCATGGCATGTCCCATGACATGAATAAAGGCAGCCTCTGGATTAATCGGTTCTTTGACCATGGAACGGATGTAGGTCAGTGTTTCATTGACGATGCGGTCCTTATGGTCTTCTACGGTGAGTAATTGGCTCCGATGTTCAGGTTTGAGGCAATAATAGCCAGTCAGGCAATGTATGCCCTTAAGATTTCCTTGATATTGTACACTTGAATCAATAAAGCCCAAAAAACCCGATTCACTATCCAAATACTCATTTTGCCAAAAACCAAAATTATTTGGCTTTTGCTTTGTCAAAATATTGACAACCATCCAAGGGGCGTAGATATTTTCATTAAATGGAGAATCTATTTCCGGGGCAATGTAAGGGAGACTGTGTTTTTGTCCGGCATAAACGATGGCATCTGTCTGTATTTCCAGCCGTTGGTTTTGGATGATGTCCAAGGCATTAACTAAATAGCCTGCCCCTTGTTTTTCAATATGATAAACTAAATGCTGGTTAAGTATTTTATGTGAGGAGAGCTGTTGATGTATTTTATTGGCAAAATATTGGTTTCCCTCAGGTGCGGAAAAAAGTTCAACATGTTGTTTTTGATATGGTCTACATGTATAATAGTGGATTCCAGCGAGAGCTGAAACTTGTTGACTGGTCCCTCCATAATCATCCAACATTTGGTAATCAATGAGGTTTCTAAAATAAGGATCCGCATCGATATTTTGATCATTTAAAAAGGTATCAAATGTCATTTGATCTAGATATTGAATATCAACAGGGGTCAAGCGAGTGGGCAAGATCATGCGACCTTCAAATGGCCTTAAAACTTCCATTAATTTGTGAGAAGCTTCTGTTTTCGGTATCACTGCTTTTCTTAACTTCCCTTTTTGGAAGCATTGCTGGCGACGGGCAGCAGGAATAAGGTGTTGGCGATCTTTGAAAGACCAGCTGTCATTCCATCCTTGATATTCAATAATTCCCAATTGTTCAAACATTTTCAATACCTCGACTCCATAGTAGCCTGGGTAGGCCAAATCATAGTGCGCGCCACGGCTCAAGGCAACGCCTTGATAATTACTTGCAGAAGAGGAGCCTCCATATCGATCATCTAGTTCTAAGAGTAGGTAATCCTTATTGTTTAGCGTATGAGCTGCAGCTATACCTGCGAGACCACCACCTACGATGAGAGTTTCAGTTTGACGCTTTTTGCTGACCTTAAGGGAGAGGGCATTTTTTATTAAATGTCCAGATTTAGCTAATGAAGAAACCGAGATAGGGAAGGGGTTGCTATTAAGAACATCTGTATCACAGGAGGTTAGCCAAAAAGGTGCTGAAAGGGTGATAGCCGTTTTTTTTATAAACTTTCTCCGTTCCAATTAATTTCTATTTATTGATCTTTCTTTTTCCATAAAGTAGGCTTGTTTACCCATTGACATCATCATCGCCATGGCGTCATCATTCCACCACCGAGAGTCGAAGGATTTATGTGAACTTTTGAGTGCATGAGTAAGTTGAGCAGTTGAAAGACCCTTTGAGACTAAAACCCAGCCCATTTGTCCGATAGTGGGAATCTGCAAATGATAGGGTACAGTTCCGTAATTTAATGAGGTGATTTGATTCTTATAGTTCTTAAACAATTTAGGCTGCTTATAGACATCTCCCATTTGGGTCAATAGAAAACCTGTGATATTCAATTTGCTGAGTAATTTTTTGGTAAAATAGGGTTTCATGAAAGCCGACATTTCCAAACTCCCTGCGGGGTTAAATAAATCAATAATTATGGCATCAAAATAAAGTGGCGTAGTTTCTACATATGAGCTTATATTTTGATCGATGAGGGTCATGAAATCGAGATCCAAATCCTTTATTTGATGATGGAGAAAATCTAGGTCATAGGGGAGTATATGGAGTGATTGATAACGATACTTAGAAGTTTTTAGTTGCTGAATGATGACTCCATTGTCCCCACCAATGATTAGTATCTTGGCCTTTTCAGGTAGTACTTGTAATAAGGGATATAAAGTAGCTTCACCATACATACTTTGATCCGGGGTGGCTGTACTTAACCGACCATTGTAATACGTCCATTGATCATCTTTCCATAGAACTTGATCGATAACTCCTTTTCTCGTTGTTATAGACAAAATGACATTTTCTGTATAATTTTTTTGATTGGGTGCGAAGTTATAAGGGATTATCCAAACAATACTGACGGCGAATATGGGAAGTATTAACCACTTCATTTTTAATTGCATTCCAACAAGTACCGAGCTCAGTGCAATGACATTGATCCATACTAATCCATGATCGGATATTCCAATCAAATACTGAGTCAAAGGGTAGGACAGTAAGATCATGGTGGTAGGCCACAAAGAGATAAAAAATGAAAAAATGTTGTTTTTAAAGCTACTAATGGGCAGAAATCGAAGGGCTATCAGCGGCAATAAAATGAAAAACCAAAAAACTATTTGATGTGGGGTCCGAAACTCAAAAAAATATGCAGACAAGTGGTGGTACCAACTGCCGGTCAGTCCAAGGAAAATAAAGGAGGTTAAAATTGATTTTTTCAATCTTTCTTTTCTGATTTTTTTCTAATTTCAGCCTCAAAGCCCGATGCAATAATTCCGGCAGGTAAGGCAAAAATTCCAACACCCATAATGGCAATAAATGCGCCTAAAATTCTTCCTAGAGAGGTGATCGGATATACATCTCCATAGCCTACTGTAGTCAGTGTAGCAACGCCCCACCACATGGTTGCTGGAATACTACTGAATGCTTCAGGCTGCACTTCATGCTCTACATAATACATCAGACTAGAGGCCAAAACAAGGACTAATAAAACAATGGTCAGAGTGACTAAAAGCTCTTCTTTTCTTCTATTTAATACATTTGCAATCATTTTAAAGGCTGTAGAATACCTTCCCATTTTAAATATTCGTATTAACCTAAAGAGTCTAAGCAGTCTTAATATACGTCCGTCAATGTTCACGAAGAAGGGCAAATAAAAGGGCAAAATGGCTAATAAATCTATCAATCCAATGGGTGAAAGGATAAATTTAATTCGGCCTTTCACTAGATGGTTGTAACGGTCAATCAAAGTGCAAGTCCATATACGTCCGAGATATTCCAAGGTAAAGACGACTACTGAAACGATTTCAAACCATTCAAAAAATTCATCATATTTAATGTAGACAGCATCTACCGTTTCCATGATCACAGCAATCATGTTTAAAAAAATCATGATCATGATGAACAAATCAAATCGGCGACTGAGTCGATTGTCACCATCGTCTTTTTCAAGTATTTCGAATAAGCTTTTTTTAATTTTTTGCATCTTTAATATATTGATTATAAGCGATCACAAAATTTACATACATACCACTGTTGCAGCTACTAATCTCTATATAAGCTTTGTGTTCTTCAGGAAAAGTATGCAGGGCACAATGACTTTCTGCCAATAACCAAAGGGCGGTATAGCCTTGGGGTTCAAAGACATGGTCAATAAACTTGAGCACAGTGAATCCCGAGCTAATGATAAGTCTTTCAACATCTGTTTTTAATTGATGATCTGAAGAGTATCTCATCCAAGATGAAAAATTATCAATTTTTGCTTCCAATGAAATATTCTTTAGGTCTATTTTTTGCGTTGATATTAATCTTTAGGCTAAAATAATGTTTGTTCTTCATATGAAGGGTTAATATGTATATTTGTTGCGTATCAGAAAGAGTTATGAAGCGACGAATTTTTCTTAGACAGACCGGATTGGGCCTATCTGGCCTTTTGGGTTTGGAGGTAGTATTTGCGTCAAATATGCCCAAGGATTATGTTCTTTTGATGGATTTACAAGATCCCTTCAAAGAATTAAATAAGCACAAGCAGATGGTTATCTTGAATGATCGTCCACTAAATATGGAAGCTCAGGCTCATTTGTTAAATGATGAAGTTACTCCCGCAGACAAAATGTTTGTGAGGAATAATGGAATTACACCTGGAGAAATAGACCCAAAAGATTGGAAATTGCTTATAGATGGTGAATCGGCCATCAATGCGAGGTCATTTACGCTCGAGGAATTAAAAACTACCTTTGATTCTTATACCTATCAATTAGTTCTAGAATGCGGAGGGAATGGTCGTAGTGAGTTCAATCCACCTGCCAAGGGAAATCAATGGACCATAGGAGCTGTATCTTGTCCACGATGGACAGGCGTCAGGTTGCGTGATGTATTGGAACGGATAGGTATGAAGGAAGATGCCGTTTACTTGGCCTATCATTCTAGAGATCAGCACTTAAGTGGTGATCCTAAAAAAGAAGCTATTTCTCGGGGAATTCCTATTTCAAAGGCCATGATGGATGAAACGTTATTGGCTTATCAGATGAACAAAAAAGATCTTCCGTTAATTCATGGTCAACCTTTGAGGTTAGTAGTAGGTGGCTGGCCGGCCTCAGCATCGGGCAAATGGTTGGAGCGGTTATCTATAAGAAATATCGTGCACGATGGAGCTAAAATGGGAGGTCAGGCTTACAGGGTACCTTGCGAGACGGTTGCCCCAGGAACGGTTGTGCCCGATGAGGGCATGTGTATCATTGAATCGATGCCCGTCAAATCGTTATTAACTTATCCAAAAAGTGGTGCCCTTTTAGAAAATCAGAAAAAACTAGAAATTAGAGGACATGCTTGGGCAGGTGAATTAGCAGTTTCTGCAGTCTATTATTCTATTGATTTTGGTGCTAATTGGCATATTTGTCAATTGTCTACTCCAGTCAATCGCTTGGCTTGGCAGCATTTTAAGGCAGAAATCCAATTTCCAAAGAAAGGTTATTATGAAGTCTGGGTTCGTGCCAGAGATCAAAATGGAGTAGATCAACCCATGATTTTACCCGGATGGAATCCCAAAGGGTATTTAAATAATGCGTGTCATCGCATAGCCGTTAAAGTAGTATGAGGAGTGGATTGATATTTTGGTTTTTATTACTGCCTTTGAGCCTTTTATTAGTGAATTGTGGCTCACCAAAAAAGGATAATATCAAAGAAGATCCTTTGCCGGATGGCACCATGCTTGGACTTATAGATGATACGGGAGTCCTCCTTGTGATTCAACATTGCAATTCGTGTCATTCTACGCGATTGATTGCCCAAAACCGGATGACGAAAGTAGGATGGAAAAGTACGATTCGCTGGATGCAGGCCACTCAGAATTTATGGAATTTAGGTGAAGATGAAGCACTTATTTTGACTTATTTATCTAAAAACTATGCACCAAGTTCTATAGGGAGAAGACAAAGTCTAGTGGTAGAGGAATGGTACACATTAGAAAAAGATAAATAAATTTCTCTACTCTTTGATACCCCCTTAAAGGGTCAAAGGAGATAAGAATTGGTAAGTCACAAAAAAACCTACTTCTTTGAAGTAGGTTTTTTTAATGGTAAGAAAGAAATTAAGCCAGTTCAAAACGGTCAAGATTCATGACCTTGGTCCATACTGCTACGAAGTCTTGAATGAATTGCTTCTGGGCATCCTCACAGGCGTAAACTTCTGCTATAGCACGCAGTTGGGAGTTAGAGCCAAAGGCAAGATCAACTGATGTTGCGGTCCATCTAACTTTTCCCGTCTCACGATCATATCCTTCAAATATACTTTCAGATCTAGCCGATTTAATCCATTTAGTACTCATATCAAGCAAGTTGATAAAAAAATCATTGCTTAATGTTTCAGGGTTATTGGTGAACACACCATGAGGGACTCCCCCCGTATTGGTATTGAGTACTCGCATGCCCCCAATTAATACTGTCATTTCAGGAGCGGT
>NZHT01000070.1 GCA_002691385.1 Flammeovirgaceae bacterium
ACTCTATTTACTCCTTTAACCTCATTTATAATTCTATTCGAACTAGTTTCCAAGACATCTGCTGGCATTTTATACCAATCAGCTGTCATCCCATCCTTACTAGTAACTGCTCTTAGACCTACAAGGTTCTCATAGGTCCTAGAGTCTCCCATTACACCTACGGTCTTAACGGGTATTAAAACAGCGAAGGCCTGCCAAATTTTATCATATTCATTATACTCTCTAAGCGTATCAATGAAAATCTGATCTGCTTCTTGTAAAATTTGGATTCTCTCTTTAGTAATTTCTCCTATAATCCGGACAGCTAGGCCTGGACCTGGGAAAGGATGCCTACCTAGGACAAATTCTGGCAACCCCAATTCAGCTCCTACCTCTCTAACTTCATCCTTGAATAAATCTCGCAGTGGCTCTATTAATTTAAATTCAAGGTCATCAGGTAATCCTCCTACATTGTGGTGTGACTTTATAGTAACAGCTGGACCTAGTTTGCTACCTCCTGATTCAATTACATCAGGGTACAGTGTCCCCTGTGCTAAAAAAGAAATATTTTTCATGTCCTTAGTGGTATTCTCGAAAGTTCTAATAAATTGCTCTCCAATAATTTTTCGCTTTTTCTCAGGTTCAGATACTCCATCTAACTTTTCAAGAAAAATATCCTCTGCTTGAACCTTCGTAATGTTTAGATTTAGTCCATCTCTCAGAGAGCCCATCACCTCATCTGCCTCATCCTTCCTTAGAAGGCCATGATCAACAAATATGCATTTAGATCTATCTCCAATAGCCCTATGCATTAGAGTAGCCATCACTGATGAGTCTACTCCACCACTTAGGCCGCAAACAACATTATCATGAGGTCCAACAGACTCTCTTATTGATTCAATGGAGTTTACAACAAAATTGCTGGAGGTCCAACTTGGAGTACAATTAGAGATATTAAATAGAAAATTTGATATGATTGTTGTACCCTCTTTTGTATGTACCACCTCAGGATGAAATTGAACGCCGTAGTAGGGCCTCTTCTTATGTTGCAATGCAGCGACTACTCCATTATCTGATTCAGCAATCTTATCCCATGCATCAGAGATTGAATCTACTTCATCTCCATGGCTCATCCATACATCTGAACAGGATGACATCGATTTGAAGATTTCACTATTATTATCAAAGCTAACTTTAGCTAGACCATATTCACCTCTTCCTTTGGACACAATTTTTCCACCCAAATTGTGATTTAACAACTGTAGCCCATAGCAAATACCTAAGATTGGTATATTAGCCTTTAATACATTAGAAGAAAGAGTATATGCATCATCATCGTATACGCTCGATGGACCTCCAGATAAAATTATTGCCTTTGGTGAGAATGATTTGATCTGTGTATCAGACACATCATATGGAAAAATTTCAGCATATACTTTTAGCTCACGTATTCTTCTGGTGATTAGCTGTGTATATTGAGAACCATAATCAATAATCATAATTTTATCATGTTTCATTTAATTTGCAGTCCTCTTTTTATTGAAAAATTTAATTAAATTAGATAAGGTTTCTTTCATTTTATCTCTTGAGATTATCTCATCAATAAACCCATGCTTCTTTAAAAATTCAGCTCTCTGGAAGCCTTCAGGTAATTCCTCCCCTATAGTTTGCTTTATTACCCTCTGACCAGCAAATCCGATAAGTGCATTAGGCTCAGCGATTATTACATCACCCAGCATTGCATAGCTTGCAGTAGTGCCTCCCATTGTGGGGTCTGTTAATATAGTAATTAGAAGATTTGATTTTGATGAGAACTCAGATAATTTTGAACAAATTTTAGCCAATTGCATTAAGCTTATTGCACCTTCTTGCATTCTTGCTCCTCCAGAGGAGCAGATAATAACTAATGGGATAGATTTATCTTGAGATAGAGTGATAGCTCTTGAAATTTTCTCCCCGACTACAGACCCCATACTGCCACCGATAAAAGAAAAATCCATGACACAGAGAGTCATCTCAAGATTTTTAATTTTACCAGAAAAAATTCTAACTGCATCTGTCCCATTAGAGCTCTCATTATATTTCTCTAGTTGCTCTTTATAGGATTTTGAAGCTATAAAATTTAGGGGGTCTTGTGATTCTATATCTAACCATAATTCTTTAGATTTATCAAATAGAAGCTCAACATATTGATCTGGATTCATTTTAAAATGGAAATTGCATGAACTGCAACAATTAAATTTCTCATCTAATATTCTTCTTGAAAGAACATTCCCACAATTTGAGCACTTAAGCCACGCTCCCTCCCTAATATCTTTCTTTGAGGTTGTGTTTATCTTATTTGTTTTTCTTCTAAACCACTCAGGCATTAATTGATATCCATATCCATTAAAATAGCATCCCTTGAACCATAATATTTCTTTCTTTTACCTACTGCCAAAAATCCCAACTTATTGTATAGATTCAAGGCTGGAGAATTTGAGGCATCAACCTCAAGGCATATTTTCAATTTACTGTTTACCTTACTATCATAAAGCATGCAATTGATTAATTTAAGCCCTACTTTATTATTTTGATATTTTTTTTCTACTGCAATTTTATGCATATGTACTTCATCAATAATATTCTCAGCAACCAAATAGCCAATTATTTTAGATGACTTACAATAAACATAATTTGAAAAAATCAACGATTGATTATGGCATCTTATGAACTGGTCTCTTGTCCAAGGGCTACTGAAATTTTCTTTTTCTATTCTTGAAACTTGATCAATATCTTCTTTGGATAATCTTCTAATCATTTATCTGGACACCATAAAGATCTAAATACACAGGAGCAACTTTACTCATTTCGTTTGTTGAGAGCTCACTGTAATTTTCTATTGAATAGATACCTATTAACTTTGAAGATATATCAATTTCTTTATAATTAATAACTTTATCGAATCTATCTAAATGAGCTCCATAGATTCTCTTATCTTTAAGAAGTTTTACGTCGACTACTTTGTTCTCTGATCGAACCCCATTAATAACTGAAAAATAAATCAACTTATTTCCATATGAGGGAAAACCAATAATCTTATCTTCATCTCCAATTAAAGCAGAACTACAAAACAAGAAATCCATAGTGTTAATTGGAACTATTGGTATTGATAGTGAATATGCTATCCCTTGAGATATACTTAAACCCACTCTAATCCCAGTGTAAGAGCCAGGCCCTATAGTTACAGCTATGTAATCTAACTCCTTCAGATTCAAGTTGTTTTTTTGCATGCATAATTTTATAGCTGCAGGCAAATGCGAGGAGTTCTTACAATCATTATATTCAGAAACACATTTATTATTAATAAATAATGAAATATTTGATTTCTCAGTCACTGCATCTATAGATATAAAATTCAAATCGTTTCAATCCTACGCTTATTTTTATCGATGTTACTGAATTTAATATATTTAATCCTATCAGGAAGTATTGGTTTAATTATGTCTGGCCATTCAATTAAAATTAAATCATTTGAATTGAAATACTCAAGGATACCAAGCTGGATCCATCTATTTATATCACTTTCTCTATAGCAGTCCATATGAACAACTCTACACTTAGCATTATATTCATTTATTAATGTAAATGTAGGGGAGTTAGCTACACCACTAAAATCTAACCCTGATAACAAACCTTTAATAAAAGTTGTTTTACCTGATGCTAAATCTCCAACAAAACCATAGATACCTCCATCCAGAAAACTACCTGCAAGAGAGTTAGCTAACGATATTGTCTCTTCTGGGGATTCTGTTATTTTGTTTATAGATAACATTTATTTAGGATTTAATGTGGCAATGGGTACTATGAGCTCATTCATAGAGATTCCACCATGTTGAAATGTATTATTATATCTTTTGACATATTGATTATAGTTATTTGGAAAAACAAAATAATTATTATCGCATGCTATTAAGTAATCTTCGTTGGGATCTAAATTTGGCAACTTATATGATTCAGGGTCTTCTATCCTTAGTGCATATTTTTCTTTTACCTTAATATTTCTTCCAATCTTATACCTAACGCCAGAAGAAATATCTTTGTATGCTTTGAGCCTAACTGGTTTCTTAGCCATTATACTCCCATGGTCACTTGTAATCACAATCTTCCTATCCCATTTTTTTATCTCGTTGAGGACATCTCTAAACCATGAATTTTCAATCCATGAGTGTATTATATCTCGATAGGAGGCTTCATCAGTAAGGACTTCTTTTAATACTCCTGACTCAGAACGAGAGTGCGCGAGGATATCAATGAAATTTACAACTATACATAACAGATCAATATTCTTGAAATTCTTTATGTTCTTTGAAAAGGATTTTCCATACTCATAGCTTGATACTTTAATATAATTATTTGACACATGAGACAAGCTATTTCTACTAAGCTGTTCTTTTAATAATTCATGTTCGTATTTATTATAGCTATTCTCAGATTCAGTCATCTTGCTATAGATATCTGGATATTTATCATGCAAATTCATAGGAAAGAGTCCGCTGAAAATTGCATTCCTAGAATAAAATGTAGTTGAAGGAATTATAGAGCTTTGATAATTAGTTTCTATTTTATAATCAGAAAAGAGACTTGTAGACATGAGTTTCCATTGGTCAGACCTTAGACAGTCCATAATAATTAAGACAGCCTGATCTCCATTATTAAGGTCATCAGACAGATTGTTTTTTATTGTATAAGGAGTAAAAAGTTTCTTGGTTTCTTCGTCAGATACCAAACTACTATATTCTTTTGAAATAAACTGATTGAATACTTTATCAGCTGTCGCTGCTTGTTCATCAAGTAAGTTATTTAAATTCATATCTTCAATTTTATCGAATTTTACTGTCCAATCGCATAAATCATCATGGATATCAAACCAGTCCTGTAATGTTTTAGCGTTCTGGATCTTATTATTAAATGACTGATAACTTGATAAGAAATCTTTAGAGATGTGCTCATTGCGGATATCAGCTTTTTCGAGTATATTCTTACATGCTATGAATATTTGTGTTGGGTTNACAGGNTTAATAAGATAGTTAGAAATTTGAGATGCAATAGCNTCCTCCATAAGCCANTCCTCNTCATTCTTTGTAATCATAATTATTGGTATTTCAGGCTGAATCTTTTTTATTTTTTTTAATGTCTCTATACCATCCATACCNGTCATCATTTCATCTAAAAGGATTAAATCAATTTTCTCTTTCCTGAATATATCATAAGCATCTTCTCCAGAGTTTGCTGATAATACATTGTAACCCTTATCTTCAAGATAAAGTATATGTGACCTCAAAAAATCAATTTCATCATCAGCCCAAAGAATTGTCCCTCTTAAATTCATTTTATTTAGAACCCAATGCGTATGTACCATCCCAATCTGGACCTGGAGGGGAGTTCTTTAGCTCTTTACTTCTGTTTATAAATACTTGACTTGGATTAATTTTCCTACCTGGGTAAACTTCTTCATATTTATCTGATTCAATGAATGTATCAATAGCTTTATCCCAATCTTGATTGTGATAGTAAACTAAACCTTTATGAAATAAATCTAAGAGAGTTTTAGTCTTATCATCAACTTTATCTATATTTGCAATTAATTCATAAACATTAAGCGATTGATTCCTTCCAACAACAATAACCTTTCCAAGGTCTCTAAAAATAAAACGATCTTTAACTTTATCGTATATATTCTCTCCTACTTGGATCGCAATACCCAGCTGCTTAGCGCTAGACTCTAGTCTTGCAGTTAAATTAACTTGATCTCCAGTCATCGTATAATTAAGCTTCATCTCAGAACCCATATTGCCAACAACAATTTTTCCTGCATTAATTCCGATTCTATGTTGCATATTATGTACAATGTCTGGCCAAAGGTCTCCTTCGGCTTTCCATTTTTGTCTAAGTTCCTCTAGCTTATCATTCATACTCAACGCAGTCTTGCAAGCGAGGTATTCATGATCATCAATATCAATTGGTGCACCATAAAAAGCAACTATTGCATCACCAATATATTTATCAAGAGTACCTTTATTATTTATAAGGATATTAGTCATAGCCGTTAAATATTCATTAAGTAATTTCAATAACGACTCAGCCTCTAACTTCTCAGAAAAAGTTGAAAAACTAGCTATATCAGAGAACATCATTGTGTGATAACCTGGATCCCCTCCTAATTTTGGTTCTTGCTTCTCATCAAACATCTGATCAATTAAATCAGGAGATATATATGCCCCAAAAGATTCTTTAAGAAACCTCTTGTTATTACTCTCAACAATTAATTTATATGATAAATTTATTCCATAGGGAATTATAATCGCTGCAGCTGGAAAGATAACAGGAACTATTGATGACTCATTAAATCCTGGCATATTAATTGCCCAAGGATTTGATGCCAATGAATTATAAATTAACTTAATAATCCAAATATAATCATTAAAGAACAGTCCAATTGAATATGATAGCCATAAAATAAGTTCAATAGACACAAAAAGGAAACCTGAAAATGGTTCTAGCCTCATGACTACAAGTAATGTTAGAAATGTGATAATTGAAATAATCAAAAAATGCACTAGATGGTAACCAGACTCTTTTGCGAGCATTCCTAGTGGGTAGGATATATAGTTTCCATCTAAAATTTGCTGAGTTGCATTGGCATGAACTTCTACACCAGGCATCGGGAAACTACCACCTTGATAATTTAAAAATGGAGTATCCTTGAAATCATGATCTTCAGCGAGTGAAGTGCCAACAAAAACAATTTTATCCTTAAAAGGATTTTTATCCTTCATAATAAAATATAATTCATGCATTGGATTAATATACATATCAATCCAATCTGAATCATAGTCGGTTGTCCAGTAATAATCTTCTTGCGCTTCACAGTCTACTCTATTTTTATAAGTTAAGTCAGGTTCTTCCATAAAAGAATCATAACAAAACGCCGAATCGAGGTTCCCAATCAAATAATCTCTTGTATCTAATATATTTACAAGTGGATATTTTCTAAAGGTTTTAAATGAATGAGAACGAGGACCATAATAATTTATTAAAAAATATTGCTGCCTACCATAAATAGGGATATCAAGATTGGAGCCTACATTCATTGAATATCTATCAAAATCTACAGTGGGTTTTTTATCATCTTTTATATCCTTAAATCTCAAAGCTGAAGAAACTGCTAATGTATAGTAATAATTGGTATCAGCCATGCTTACTTTGTTAAAAATTGGATATAATCTTTGGATACCATCAATATCTTTTGAAATATCTACTTGAGCTATATAAGGAGTTTGATTTGAATCTAATATTCTTGGATGTGGAACAACTCTAAATGTGCTAGGATTTCGATCCTTATCATATCCAACCTTGCTTGCTAAAATAACTTCAGTTCCATTAGTTTTAGCAAATCTTATTGCCTCCAAGAGAGCAATATCTCCATCAATAAAATTTATTTTATTTAAATCATCCTTATCTAAAAAGTTTTTTAGATTTTCTATTTGATGATCTGGTTTATCAAATTCAATATCAATAGTAATGACTTTAGCTCCGGCTTTAGTTAGGTTTGTAACAGCTCTTGCCCAGACTGAGCGACTATATGGCCTCGGTTCATTTAAGTATTCATAGCTCTCATCATCTATCTCTACTAAAACTACATCTAAGCCATCATCCCATAGTCCGTTCCCATTGTAATCTTCAAACTCTTCTCCTTCATCCCAGATGTTATTATCATTTTTATCTGAAAATATTTCTGGTGAAGGAAGCTTTGCATTTTGATCATATAGTAAAGAACCGGAAACAGCGCCTCTAAGACTAAATCTAAAGTCATATAGCTTCATTTCTATATAACTAAATGAGCCAGAAAGGTGTAGGGAAAAGGTGAATACAATTGAACCTAAAAAGATTAATATGATCGGAGTGTATTCTTTTAAATCTTTAATTCTCATCAGAATTTATACTTCAAGTCCATTAATAATGAATAGTTATTATAGAGTGTCCCTTTATCAATAAATTTTAACTTATAATTCATATTTATATTAAAGAAAAGACTCTCCGCAATCTCGAAGCTACTTCCGGCCTTTAATGAAAATTGAGTGAAATCAGTACTCCCCCTACCAATGGATAAGTTGAACCCAGGATCTATTTTTCCAAATAATGAATATGTTTCATATATGGTAGAAAAGTTTAGGCCAATAATATTCTGTGATTGAAAATAATCTTCATTATACTCTGTGGCATATCCGTAGTCATAGTAGTTGTAATTTATTGAAAGAGATGTTTGTAGTCGATCTGTAAATGTTGTAAATAAACCTAAATAGTATGATTGAGTCATTGATCTTGGTGAGTAATAATTATTATTCAAGACTAAATACTTATCTATATCTACTAAATCTTTCTTATTAGAATAAAAAATATTTAGATTTATTCTATGTTTATAGATATAATCAACTGTGGAATTGATAGACAAGCTGAATTGACCAGTCCTAGTCCTTTCTGGCTGATATAGCTGAGTTGATAATATCTCATAATCTTCAATCATATAGCCATCATTAAGCTCCTCTTCACTACATATATAATCAAGGGCTGCAGCCACATCACAGTCTAAGGTGTCAACCTGAAAATTCTCCAATACATCATCAGTTACAACTAGCACTGGATCGTAAAGGGGATCAATCCCATTAGTCCTATTATAAATCCCCACAGATAAGTTATAGGTCGGCAAGTTCGCTCCTGGGTAAAAGCCAAAATTAAAATCATATTTATCTGTCTGACCATTATCTTCAACCAGGCTTATTCCATCTTCAGTTCTTTTCCACTTGAATCTAATATTTAATTTATTGTCTAAGTAATATGCCCTATCTGAAAAATATTGCTCTCTAATATCTGTTTGAAGGAATGGATTACCTAATGAATTAAATTCTGGGCCAATCTGTTTGAACCCCCAATTGATTCTATGACCAAAATATTTCTGTGAAACATCAAAATAAACAGCCAAGGATGGTAGCGTTAAGAAATCTTTAAATTCTATTCCATCTGTTATATCAATTGGTATGATAGGTATTTGAGATGTTCCTGTTTGAAAAATATTCTCAAAATTATCTAAATTATTAACCACTTCTGGGATATCGGCACCATTAAACTGTCCATCGGTTGAATCTTCTGCAGTTTCTGCGCCAAGTTGATCTAAATTTTCAAAAGTCAATGTGGGACTCCATATATTTTGATTTAACATAGAAAATGAAAATCCATAATTTAATTTAAATGAACCATTATCAAATAAATGAGTAAAATCAGTACCTAGAACAATATTATCCTGTGGTTTGACTCCCTCCCATTGTCCATCTAGGATCTTTACATCATAATCTCCGAAGCAGTCATTATAAGTGCAGTCACTCATATCTATGGTTCCATCTTCATCAGTATGAAAGATCTCTTCATTGTTAATAAAATCATCAATAACTAATTTAAGATCTTCATAGTAAATTTTTATATCCCACTTCATTTGATAAGTGCTGTAAGTAATATCTGTACTCCATTCACCATCACCATCGATATCATTAAACCATTCACCCTCTTGCCAAGTACCATCTGAATTTAGATCATCAAAAGGTTCTTCACTGAAGCTTCCCATATTAACAGTATCAATAGAAAAAGATACAAAGTGATCTTTATTTATATTAGATAAATCATCGGCATTATTCCACAAAACAGATCCCACTACATCGTGTTCTGACTGATTTAAATTGCCAATATATTCATTGAGGTCATAGGATCCATTCAAATTATAATCAACAAAAATATCAGAGTAGAGGTGACGAACCATACTCTCCGGCAAAGATATAATAGAATTATCAATAATTTGATCTACAGATTGAACCTTATCCTTTACTTTAAGAATTTCAAATTTAAATTTAAATTTCTCACTCTTTATGTATGCTAAATTTAATCCCACAAGGCTTTGATTGAATGAATAGTTATCACGCGATACATCGATAACTCCAATATTATCTGTATCAAGAAAGCCACTTGCTTGAAATACTGGAGATTTATTTTCTAGGAGAAGCATAGCTCCAAAAGAAGGAAGACCTTGTGTATCTCTGACCAGACTTCCAGACAAAAAATTAATATCAAAAACTTTATTTTTGAAATTGATATTAACTCCTCGCATTCTATTTCCATTAATAGTATAATCACTAAAGGATGGGTAAGAATCTCCAAGCATTATATTAAAATATTTTGTTTTAAAAGACGAAGAAAATCTGTTTCTAGTTTGCTCATTCTCATCTTCTAAAGATGATAGTAAGAAATTTCCTTTATACTTAAGCCAATCAAAATCAATATTGTAATCTCCCTTTAATTGACCTACCTGGAGGTTCATATCATCAGTAGCTGTATTATTGTAATTTCCTTCTAAATTCCCCCTTTGAGATATAATAAAACTTTCCCTAGAAGGTATATCTTTAGATAATAAGCTGAACTTCCAAGTTATAGGGCTGTATTTAAGGCCTACCTTGTTTGTAAACATGACTTGCACTTCATGTTCTCCAGGATAGAGATTTTCATCAGGTACTAATATGATATGACTGGATTTAATATTAGCTAATTTAGTATAGTCGGTATTGTCAATAAATACTTTGGTCTGCTCTAAATCAATATCATCCATTTCGAAATAGGAAATTGATATAAATAACTCATCAGCCTGCATATAGGAATCAGGCTCAGGTGATAAAATTTCATATTTAGGAATCAGATTTGCCGATGAGTTAATTGATGAACTATTATATCCTTCTGATTTTACTAAAACAGGGTTTTCAACGGGACTATTCTCAGGATATGCAAATACAGCACCTTCATTAGTTTCTATTATTATATAATACTCAATCGCATCCTTAATGAATGATGAGGAGATTGAGTATCGGAACTTACCATTTATGAAAATCATTTTATCATTAAAATAAGTAGACTGTCCATATGACCTATAAAAAAGAGTAGCATTTAAGCTAGAATAATTCCCTATAAATCCTATGAGTGATGCTTCAATATTATAATTTTTTTCTGAGTTAAGAGTGTAGTCGGGGCTATGTATAATTGACTGACTAAATAAAATGGAGCTAGCAAAAGCAATATATATGATTTTTTTCATCATTTTATGCAGTATTGAAGAACAAAAAGTTATTGTACTTTTATTGTAATTGTTTTTGTGTTCCCTGAAGCATCTTCTAACTCAATTATTATTTCATTCTGGCTATCCTGGTTTGAAGAGCCCAATTGAGAATCTCCTTGATTATTATCAGATTCACCAACATCTGATTCTCTCTTTTCTAGCATCTCAAGTTCCTTGGGAGTAATTTCTCTTACCTTTAGAGAACCATCAGGAAGAGAATTTGCAACTTTATTTTTTGTGAGTTGTCTTTTTTCTCCCGACTCCCTATTTCTTATAACAACTGAACCCGACTCTCCAAAAAATTTATCACCATTATTACCATTGCAATCAATCCAGAAGGATGTACCTTTGACAGAAGCAACTGATGTAGGAGTTATAACTGTAAATTCATCAACTGACTGCTTCTTAACATCAAATTTAACTGTCCCCTCATCTACTTTTAGCTGCTTTATAATTGACCTTCTTTCAACCTCACCTCTAATGTAGACCTCTGAATTATTGTGAATTTTTATTTGCGTACCATCGTCTAAGTAAACATATTTAGCAAATCCATTCTGACCTGTTTGGATATAATCATTATTATATAACTCCATTCCAATTTTGGCAGTTGATAAATCTTTTTGAGTCTTTGTTTTATGTTTAACATTACCTTTAGCCTTCGAAACAACAGCAAGACTAGAATTAGAAAAAACAAAGGAAAGAGAGATGCATAAAATATATAAAAATGTTCTTTTCATGATTAATCCAGGATAACCTCAATAATTTCAGCATTTCCTTCTTTAATTTTACCTATAATTGACTCTAGATCTTGATTAGTAGCATTATCACCATCAAGAAGAATACCACTAAGAGAATATCCATTTAATTCACCATTAGGACCAAAGTATTGATTGTAGACTTCTTCTCCTACTAAATCTATTAGAAATTCAAGATCTGATACGCCGGAGTTCTGACTCGATCCAATTTTAAATATGTAGATATCACTAAAATCTTCTTTAAGGCCAACAGTTGTTTCATAGGACCTTTTAATCTGCCAAACATAAAATTTCTCTTCTAATAGATCCATTGAACCTGAGGGGGGATAATTAAATACAGATACATTACTATCTATCAAATAAAAATCCAAATTCTGATCTGATGGTAACGAAGATATATCATTTAATGCAGCATATGGAGAATCATGAGTTAAGGGATTATACTCAGAAACTCTTATCCCATAATCACAAGCTGAGCACATATCTGTACTCCAAATAAAATTTGGATAATTGGAAAAAATTGGAGATTGACCTGCTTCTGCTAAAGAATTAAAACCTGGAGATTGCAAATCTAGGAATGTTGGTTCATATATCTCAACGTCAGTCTTCACAAAATCAATTTTATTACCACCACAAGTATTCTCACTGCTAGCTGACCATAATTCAAAAGTAAATAGATAAGTACCATTTGGAATCTTTCCAGATGTCATGATATAACTTGTTATATTTTGTAGTTGATCCGAGTCAGGAGTGTTTATTTGACTAACTTCCATGGAAGCACCATCAACTGTAGTTGTAGAAAAATTAATATCTGTGTTTTTAATGCGAACAGGTCCAGTGAAGTCAGAGAGAAGTAAAGTTCCTTCAACAAAAGTTTCTTGCGTGTCGTAACCAAGCTCTGGAGAAAAAATTTCAATTTTAAAACGAAGTTCAAGTTTCTCATTACCTGAGGATGAGTAGTAGCATTCTGAAGGGCCGCTAATTAGATATTCAAATAAATCCACGTTTGAGTTGCCGGTGGATAAGTCAAATCCAGCCATATAATAGCCAACTATACTTTTATTAAATCTAACTTCTTCAATGGTAAAATCACATATATTGCATTCCGCCTTAAGTGATATTGGAAGTAAAACAATAATTGCGATTACTGTGCTAATATATCTTAAAAAAATATTCATTATTGTTATAAAATTATGACGAGAAATGGTTATAAACAAGTAGATTAAAAACAAAAAAAAAGGCCTTAAAAATTTTAAGGCCTTTTATCATAAAATACCGGCAACGTCCTACTCTTCCACACTGGTCTCCCGTGCAGTACCATCGGCGCTGTAGGACTTAACTTCCGAGTTCGAGATGGGATCGGGTGTAGCCCCTACGCTATTGTCACCGGAAAATTTGTGTTAGATAGAATAATGATTTTCTCAAAGTAGGTATAATGAATTTCTTCAATACAGGTTAATCAAAAAAATAAATAGTGTTTAATGATTTGTTCAAGTCTCACAACCAATTTAGTATCACTCGACTAAATACATTACTGTACTTACATCTGTGACCTATCAATCCAGTAGTCTACTGGAGGTTTTTAGACTCTAAAGAGTAGGGAAATCTTATCTTGAGATGGGCTTCGCACTTAGATGCTTTCAGCGCTTATCCCGATCAAACGTAGCTACCCTGCGATGCTACTGATGTAACAACAGGTACACTAGAGGTTTGCCCACATCGGTCCTCTCGTACTAGATGCAGCTTCTCTCAAATTTCCTACGCCCGTAGAGGATAGGGACCGAACTGTCTCACGACGTTCTAAACCCAGCTCGCGTGCCTCTTTAATGGGCGAACAGCCCAACCCTTGGGACCTTCTCCAGCCCCAGGATGAGACGAGCCGACATCGAGGTGCCAAACAACCGCGTCGATATGAGCTCTTGGCGGTTATAAGCCTGTTATCCCCGGAGTACCTTTTATCCGATTAGCGACGACCCTTCCACTCGGAATCGCCGGATCACTAACTCCTGCTTTCGCATCTGCTCGACATGTCTGTCTTGCAGTTAAGCTCCCTTATGCGTTTGCACTCTGCGCACGATTACCGACCGTGCTGAGGGAACCTTTGAGCTCCTCCGTTACTTTTTAGGAGGAGACCGCCCCAGTCAAACTACCCACCAGACACTGTCCTGATACCTGATTCAAGGTATACAGTTAGAATTCAAATGATATAAGGGTGGTATTTCAAGGATGACTCCACGAACACTAGCGTGCCCGCTTCAAAGTCTCCCACCTATCCTACACATATAGAATCTAAAGCCAATATCAAGCTGTAGTAAAGGTTCACGGGGTCTTTCCGTCCTTCTACGGGTAACCGGCATCTTCACCGGCAGTACAATTTCACTGAGTTTCTGGTCGAGACAGTAGGGAAGTCGTTACACCATTCGTGCAGGTCGGAACTTACCCGACAAGGAATTTCGCTACCTT
>NZHT01000071.1 GCA_002691385.1 Flammeovirgaceae bacterium
CGCTGAGAACTGATGTTTTGGCTTCTCCTTTGTCGATGAGCTTATCAACGACATCGGCATCAACACGTTTGAAGGTAACTTCAAATTTTTGTTCACAATGATTGATGAAATGACTATCAAGAACCTCATTCAAAATTAAAACGTCATACCCCCTTTTGGATGCAGCATCAATATAGGTGTGCTGTTGATCCTCATTTGAGGCATATAGCACAACTTTTTGTTTGTCTTTATTGACTTGATTAGTATCAATGAAAGTTTTATATTCTTCAAAAGTATAAAGTTTAGAAGCTGTATTTTTTAAGAGTACAAAGTCCTTGGCTTTGTCGTGGAATTTTTCCTCTGAAATCATTCCATATTTCACAAAAATACCAATATCATCCCATTTAGCTTCATAACTGGCTCGATCTTCTTTGAAAAGTTCACCGAGCTTATCAGCTACTTTTTTAGTAATGTAGCCATTAATTTTCTTGACATTACCGTCTGCCTGTAGGTAACTCCTAGAGACATTTAAAGGAATGTCTG
Organism: Flammeovirgaceae bacterium; assembly: GCA_002691385.1. GTDB lineage: Bacteria > Bacteroidota > Bacteroidia > Cytophagales > Cyclobacteriaceae > UBA4465. The sequence continues at coordinate 523 of NZHT01000071.1, forward strand.
GAGAATCAATTACGCCATGCAGCAGCTGAAGAAATTCGGGGACTACATTTTTAACTTCATCGGTGATGAATACTTGTCTTGAGTATAATTGAATTTTATTACGTTGAATCTCAAAATCTTTTTTGAGCTTGGGGAAGTATAAAATACCTGTGAGATTGAAGGGGTAGTCTACGTTGAGGTGGATCCAAAATAATGGATTTTCGCTCATTGGATATAATTCCTTGTAAAACTTTAGATAGTCCTCATCTTTGAGATCATTCGGACTCTTGGTCCAAATTGGTTCCGTATCGTTGATGATATTATCTTTCTTGACCGATTTATATTTGGGTTTATCGTCTTTGTCTTTACCATCTGGAACACTTTCTTCTTTGGTTCCAAATTTGATAGGAATGGGTAAGAATTTTCCGTATTTATCTAAAATAGCTTGTATTCGTGCGGTTTCTAGAAATTCCTCGGAATCCTTGGCAATGTGTAGGGTAACTACTGTTCCCCTTGACTTTTTCTTTGAGGATTTGATTTCAAATTCTGTTTCCCCATCACAAACCCACTTGGCAGGCACAGAGCCTTCCTTATGGGATAGGGTTTCTATTTCTACTTGTTTCGAAACCATAAAAGCAGAGTAAAATCCTAGTCCAAAATGGCCTATAATTTGTTGATCTTCCCCTTTATCTTTATATTTTTCTACAAATTCGGTAGCTCCTGAGAAGGCTATTTGATTGATGTACTTTTTAATTTCTTCGGCAGTCATTCCGATTCCATTATCCTTGATTGAGATGGTTTTTTTCTTTTTATTTACTTCAACCTCTACTCTTAATTTGCCCACTTCTTTTTTGTATTCACCTAGCGCCGCTAAACGCTTGATTTTTTGAGAGGCATCGATGGCATTTGAAACCAGCTCTCTCAAGAATATTTCATGATCGGAATATAAAAACTTCTTGATTATGGGGAAGATATTCTCTGTATGTATGGAAATGTTACCTTTTTCTTGCATGTCTGTAAACTAATTTGTTCTAATACTAAAAAGGAGTTATCAAATACTATTCCATTTAGACTAACGGTAATTTTATGTGCCAACTTGGCAGTATTTATGTCAGCAAAGTCAGTGAATCCTTTTAAAATTTTATCGGATGCGATTCATGCTTTTGACCAATTTTTCATCTTTTCGGATAAATCGATTGGCAGTAAAATTGCAAAAGAGCGAAGTCAGTGGGAGATAAAAGCCGAAGAGATAATTTCCTCGTTGAGTAGGCTCAATAAGAGTCTCTGCCTTAAATACAAAATACATCAATACTCCCAGGGTTATTCCTATTACCAAACTGTTCAATGCCCCCAATTGGATTTGGCGTAAGCGATTTTTGTATTGAAAAACAGAATAAAGGGAAAGCATAACAGATAGGCTACCCAATAAGGCGATATAAAATGTGTTTTTAAGGATACTTTGTTTCGACCCAGTGTTGTGATCAAGAACTTCGTATGTTAAGTGAAAAGCATTGAGGGTAGCCACTTCTGGAGGCTCAATACTTACTTTTTGCCATAAGGGCAAGAATAGCATGAGACCCATTGCTATGGCGGATATTACTAGGAAAATAGATTGAACGCGCTGAATCATATCAATATTATTTTAGGCAAAAGAATACATCCAATTGTACAAAGACAAATAGATTAGTTTTATTTTGCGTTATGCGCTTTTTTTTAGAGATTAGCTATGATGGTTCAAGGTACCATGGTTGGCAATACCAACCCAACGCAATTTCGATTCAAGAGACCATTGAAAAGGCCTTAGGAGATTTGTTAGGAACAAAGACACCTATAGTGGGAAGTGGGCGAACAGATACAGGTGTTCATGCCTCTTGTCAGATAGCTCATTTTGATGCTGAAAATATTGATAATGAGAAACTTAAATTTAAATTAAATTCTTATTTACCTCGAGAAATAGCAATTCATAATATTCATTCCGTTACCCAAGAGGCGCATGCTCGCTTTGATGCGATTTCTAGAAGTTATGTTTACTATATGCATCTCGACAAAAATCCTTTTAAAGTTGGGACATCTTATTATTTGCGGGCTCCTGTATCCTTAAGTAGCGTCACGGCGGCTTGTACTATTCTTTTAAATTGGACAGATTTTGAAGGGATGAGCAAAGTAAATACTGATGTGAATAATTTTAATTGCCAAATAACTAAGGCGGAGTGGAAGGAAGTTGAGGGGGGCTATGTATTTTTAGTTCAATCTAATCGTTTTTTAAGGGGGATGGTGCGAGCCTTGGTGGGGACCTTGCTGGAGGTTGGGACAGAAAAAATGTCTATCGACCGTTTTGGTGAGGTATTAGCAGCAAAGAACAGAGCATTTTCAGGAGTTTCCGTTCCTGCATCAGGCCTATTTTTATCAAAAGTTGAATATCCAAAGGATATTTATTTAAATTGAAAATCGTGAATCAAGAGTCCATTCAGGCAAAAAAAATAGTAGATTCAAAAGTTCTTAAAAAGCTTTTTTCCTTCGCCAAGCCTTACATGTATCAGTTTTGGATATTGGTCTTTTTAACTGTTTCTATGGCGGCTATTGTACCCTTGAGGCCATATATTATTAGGATCATAATTGACAATCAAATTGCTTTAGGTGATTATGAGGGTTTAATTCATATGATTGGATTACTTTTGGGCTTATTGTTACTTCAATCTATTGTCCAATACTCACATACTTTTCTTTCAGGCGTGTTAGGTCAATTTGTGATCAAGGACATTCGAATTAAACTGTTTAGACATGTTCAGTCCCTGAGATTGAAATTTTTTGATCAAACCCCTATAGGAAGATTGGTGACACGGAATGTTGGAGATATTGAGACTCTTGCTGAGGTTTTTAGTCAAGGGGTGGCTGCCATCATTGGGGATTTGTTACAGCTGTTGGTCATATTTGGCTTCATGCTTTATATTGATTGGGAATTGACCTTGATCAGTCTTTCAACATTACCCATCTTAATTTTAGCAACTTATATATTTAAAGAACGAGTCAAAGTCTCTTTTAATACAGTTCGATCTGCGGTGAGCAATCTCAATACATTTGTACAAGAGCATATTACAGGGATGAGTATTGTGCAAATATTCAACAGTGAGTCAACAGAGCTCAAGAAGTTTAAAGAAATAAACAAAGAGCATCGTAAGGCCAATATTAGATCAGTGATGTATTATTCGGTTTATTTTCCTGTCGCAGAGATTGTCGGGGCTTCAGGTATTGGATTGGTGGTTTGGTTCGGAGCGGGAGGCGTAATTCAAGAGCGGATTGAGGTGGGGGTTTTAATTGCTTTCATCATGTACATTCAAATGTTTTTTAGGCCGATCAGGATGATTGCGGATCGCTTTAATACTTTGCAAATGGGAATTGTCTGTGCGAAGCGAATCATGGATTTACTTGACAATAAAGAAACGACATCTAATATAGGCGTTTTTACATCAGATGGATTCACAGGGATGGTGAAATTTGAGCAAGTTTGGTTTGCTTACAATGAAGAAGATTGGGTTCTTAAAAATGTTTCATTTGAGGTGGAATCAGGTAAGACTTTGGCTTTGGTGGGTGCTAGTGGAGCAGGTAAAAGTTCTATAGTAAATTTACTTAATAGATTTTATGAAATTAATAAAGGTCATATTTATCTAGATGATCAGGAAATTAAAAACTACGAGCTTTCTTTTTTACGAAAGAATATTGCAGTGGTTTTACAAGATGTATTTTTATTTTCAGATTCTATTTTCAATAATATTACACTCAAAAATCCAAATATCTCTCGTGAACAAGTGTATAAAGCCGCTGATTTGGTTGGTGCCAGTACATTTATTGAGCGTTTACCTAGGGGTTATGATTATGATGTAATGGAGCGTGGCGCTACTCTGTCTGTTGGTCAACGTCAGTTGATTTCTTTTGTGAGAGCTTTGGTTTATAATCCTAAAATCATTATTTTAGATGAGGCGACCTCTTCTGTTGATTCGGACACTGAATTTTTAGTTCAAGGGGCTATAAATAATTTAATGAAGGGAAGGACCGCGATTGTTGTTGCCCATAGATTGTCTACCATTCAAAATGCAGATGATATTATAGTGCTTGATAGAGGAGAGATCAAGGAGCAAGGGACACATGAAGATTTATTAATTAGGGGAGGATATTATACCAAACTGCATGAGATGCAATTCAAAGAGGCTATACTATGAATTTGATCTCAAAAAATATCAATGCAGGCATTTTTTTTCATTTGGGTTTCTATTCTTTAGTCTTAATATATTGAATTAAGTAATTTCATTTTTGAAATAAATTATCCTGAAAATACTAAGACCATCAAGGTGTAGTGAAAAAACAGCTTCAATTTTCTTTTTCCTGCACCAATTGCTTGTCATAAATTGCTTTGTAGACCCCATCGTTTTCTAACAGACTCTCATGAGAACCTTGTTCAACAATGAAGCCATCTTGGAGTACAATGATTTTGCTCGCCAGTTTTGCTGAGGATATCCGATGAGAAATAATTAATGAAGTACGTCCTTTCATGATTTTTGTCATTGCATCAAGAATCGTATTTTCAGTCTTAGTATCTACGGCGGATAGCGCATCATCTAAAATAAGTATTTTGGGTTCTCTCGCAACCGCTCGAGCAATAGACACACGTTGCTTTTGACCTCCTGATAAAGTAATACCTCTTTCACCAACCCACGTATCAAATCCATTGGGCAGATCACTAATATTATTGAGTAAATCTGCGTCTTTAGCTGCTTGAATGATTTTTTCTTCATTCATTTTAGGATTGCCAAAAGCGATATTATTAGCTATACTTTCTGAAAATAAAAACACGTCTTGCGGGACTAAACCGATCTGTGATCTTAAGCAAGAAAGATTGTATTTTTGAATCGATCGCTCATCTATTTTCAAAGATCCCGAAGAGATGTCATACATGCGACAAATTAAGTTGGCGAGCGTACTTTTTCCAGAGCCTGTATTGCCGATGATAGCTACAGATTCTCCTTGATTGACCTTGAAAGAGATGTTTTTTAATGCGTGAATACCTGAAATCGGATAGATAAAATCAACATTCTTAAATTCAATGGTGCCTACTAATTTTTCTATTAAATTTTCAGTAGAAATTATATCTGTTTTCGTTTTGAGAAATTCATTAATTCTCTTTTGAGATGCCGCTGCTTGTTGGATGATACTGGTAATCCAACCCAATGCTGCTACAGGCCAAGTTAATAAGTTAACATAAATAATAAATTCAGCAATTATGCCCGTACTTATATTTCCATTAAATACTTCAATACCTCCTATGTATATAGTTAGTATTACACTGAGTCCGATAAGAGACATAATAAGGGGAAAGAAAACAGCTTGGACAAAAGCGAGGTTCAAAGATTTTTTTTTATAATCTGTACTTTCTTTTTCAAATTGAATGTTTATGTCTTCTTCTCGGTCGAAGGCTTTTATTACTCGAATGCCAGAAAAGGCTTCTTGAACGAAAGTTGACAAATTAGATAAGCTTTCTTGGATTTTTTCTGAACGTTTGTGAATGATATTATTGACAAAATAAATGCTGAGAGAGAGTATGGGAAGGGGAATAAAGGAATAAATAGCCAGTTTAAAATTTATAGAGAACATAAAAGGAATAACCATAAGGAATAAGGTGAGTAAGGTAATCCCATACATGATGGCGGGTCCAAAATACATACGCACCTTGCTGACGTCTTCTGATATCCGATTCATCAAATCGCCAGTATTATTTTTTCTATAAAAACTTAAGGGCAAACTTTGATAATGCTCAAAGATCTCATTTTTTAAGTCATATTCAATTAGCCGAGACATTACAATGATGGTTTGCCTCATAAAAAACATAAAAACGCCTCTTAGAAGTGCAGCTATTAATATTAAAGTTCCTAAGATCCAAATAGATTTTACGAATAGTGCATAAGCATCGGTTTGAAGATCAAAACCATCAAAGAGTTTGAAAAGCTCATAATTCTCTTTTAATAGATCAAATGAATACCTTACTAAAACTGCAGGCACGATGGAAAAATAATTGGCAATGATGATAAAGAACGTACCCAATATAAGTTGAAACTTATATTTAAATAGATATTTGTTCAAGTAGGCTAAATCATTCACAGGTTATAAAAGGATCGAATTTCTGAATGGTAATTTGGTGTAAACAAAGTAATTTTGGTTTTTATATTAATTTAACTTTGTAACAAAACAAAGTTAGATTAGAATTTCTTTAAAAATGAGAAGAGACTCCATTAAGCTGAAAAGTCAGACAATTTTAGATAAAATGTGGGATATGTCACATGAACAATTGGTTTTTTGCAGCGATCATGTTCTTGGATTGAAAGCAATCATTTCTATTCATAATACGGTACTTGGACCTGCCATGGGAGGTACGCGAATGTGGGATTACACCTCCGAGATAGCCGCCATCGAAGATGTTTTAAGATTGTCAAGAGGGATGACTTTTAAAAATTCGATTGCCGGGTTAAATATTGGTGGGGGTAAAGCGGTAATTATTGGAGATGCTAAAAAAATTAAAGGTGAAAAACTTATGCGCCGATTTGGCGAGTTTGTCAATGGACTAGGTGGTCAATATTGGACGGCTGAAGATGTCAATATGACCACCCAGGACATGGAATACATCCGAATGGAGACACCTTATGTGGCAGGCCTGTCCGAAAAAAGTGGAGGATCTGGAGATCCCAGTCCAGTAACGGCATATGGTGTTTTTTGCGCAATGAAGGCTTGTGCCAAAAAGGTTTATGGATCAGATATCTTGGTGGGCAAAAAAATATTGGTTCAGGGTTTGGGGAATGTGGGTTCCTATTTGATCGAACTGCTGATTAAGGAGCAAGCACATGTTCTGGTTTCAGACCTCTTTAATGACAAGATTAAATCGATAGCAGAACGATTTAAGGTTACTGTGGTAGCTGTAAATGAAGTTTATGGTGCAGAGGTAGATATTTATGCACCTTGTGCCTTGGGAGCTACCATTAATAGTCAGACTATACCTATGATGAATTGCAAAATTATTGCTGGAGGTGCCAACAATCAATTGGCGGATGAGACTTTACATGCAAAAATGCTCAATGATAAGGGGATACTCTATGGTCCAGATTTTCTTATTAATTCTGGGGGAATAATTAATGTTTATTTTGAGCAACAAGGAAATTACAATAAGGCTAAAGTTTTAGAAAAGACGGAAGATATATACAAAATGACCACTGATGTGATTAATCTTGCATCTGTAAATCAAATTACGACGCATCAAGCGGCCCTAAATATAGCAAAAAAGCGTATCGAAGATTTTAGTAGGCTCAAATCACCTACTTTTTAAATGAATTAAAGTTCTCTAAAATGTTAAATAGGAGGGTATTAAGGGTGAAGGCCATGCAGTCTTTGTATAGCTATTTCTTAATGAAAGCGTCACTATGCGATCTGATCGAAGAAGAGTTGGTTGCTAAATATGCTTTAGATCCCATGGTGCATGATTTTTCCGATCGTGAGCTATTTGAAGCCAAACAAAATTTAATTAGGACCTGCTTTAGGAATAAGTTTATTGACGAACCTCCGAAAGCGTTGGGAGCACTTGATGAAGAAGAACTTAAAGAAGTTGAAAACAGCTATCTAAATTATGAAAAGCAGATAAATGCAGAGGTAAAAAGTATTAAAAAGAGCATGTTGGCCGAACGTTGGCGGCTCAAGAATTTATATACAAAAATACTGTTATTACCTATTTCATTCGCTTTTGTCGATAAGCAGAACTTGGACAAAATAAAAAGTAGTCCTGTTAAGTTACCTCCAAGTGGAAATTTATCACTTAACAGATTCATTTCGAAGATAAAAGAAGATCTTACTTTGTGCGCATCATCTAAAAAAGGAGAAGTTGACTGGGAAACGGAAAGTGAGGCTGTAGTTCAGTGGTACAAAGATGTTTTGAGGGTAGATGAATATATGATTGCCTATCAGGGACTTAAAGAGCCCAGTCGAGAACAACAGTTTGAGTGTGTTCAATACCTCTATAAAAAAATCATTTTTAAAAGTGAGATCATCGAGGCCTATTTTAATCAGTATGACTTGAGGTGGAATGAAAACAAACCAATTATCAGAAGTATGGTTCTTAAAACATTAAAGAATTTGCATTTTGAAAATCCACTAGAATTGCAGCCATTGAGTTACAACGAAGATGATGATTTCAAGTATTTTGAAACTTTATTTTCAGAAACTATGAATCGGGAATATGAGTTGGAAATGATNATTTCNAAAAGAGCAAAAAATTGGGATGCCTCTCGAATGGCNATGACTGATTTGGTGATTTTGAAAATGGCNTTGGCAGAAATGATAACCTTTCCTAGCATTCCAATCAANGTNACAATCAATGAATATATTGAGATNTCNAAAAATTATAGTACACCAAAAAGCAAACAATTTGTGAATGGAATTTTGGATGTTTTAGCAAACGAGTTATCTTCGGAGGGTATTATTAAGAAAAGCGGTAGAGGTTTAATAGATAACAAATAGAAAAATCATGAGTAAAAATTCAGGTAATTCATTTTTTGCCTTTCTATTCGGCATTTTTGCTGGAGGGATTTTGGGACTTTTATTTGCTCCAGAGAAGGGATCACACACGCGTGATCGACTATCTTTTTTGTTGGATAAGTACAAAAAAAGAGTGGAGGAGTTGATGGTAGAAATAGTAGAAGGTAAAGATTTGAAAGATAATAAGGCCAAGTCAGATGGAAAAAAAATCATCGATAATACTAAACAAAAAGCCGAAGAGCTGCTTGATGATGTGAATGGTTTAATAGATCAGATAAAAAAATCAGATTGATTAAATCGTAAAAGCGTTATTTTAAGTCACTATTTTTATAAATTTGAATAAAATTTGAATAAAAAATGAAACAGATAACTAAAATTACATTGATATTGATCCTAGCAGCAATAGGCTTCAGTTGTTCGAACAAGGAATTGGAATCACGCTTAGCTAAATTAGAAGGTAAAATTGCTCAATTAGAAACTAAAAATGGAGTAAGGACAACTCCAGTGGCACCTACTTCTGCAAAAGCCCCGGATGTCAAACCAGAAGGTCCTCTTCCATCATTCAAATTTTCAGAAGAAAGTTTTGACTTTGGTACAATAACAGAAGGAGATGTAGTAGATCACGTTTTTTCATTTGTGAATGAAGGTGATGCTCCCTTGATAATCAGTAGCGCCACTGCTTCTTGTGGTTGTACAGTACCTGTCTGGCCTAAAACTCCGATTGCTCCAGGAGAGGAAGCAGAAATAAAGGTTCAGTTTAACAGCAGAAGTAAGCCAGGTATTCAGAATAAGACAGTGACCGTTACGGCTAATACTTATCCTAAAGTGACCCGCTTAAAAATTAAAGCAAATGTGAGCAAGGCGAATCCTTCATAAATCATTATGTTGGAAGTAATATTATTACAAGCACAGGGGGACAACTATTCTCAATTCATCATGTTAGGAGGCATGGTCGCTATATTCTACTTTTTTTTTATTCGTCCGCAGCAAAAAAAGCAAAAGGATACTAAAAAGTTTATTGAATCGGTGAAAAAAGGAGATATGGTGGTTACCTTGGGGGGAATACATGGGAAAGTATTTTCGGTTGATGAGGCTACTATTACTCTTGATGTTGATCGGGGTAATAAGTTGGTGGTTGAGAAATCATCTATCTCATTAGATACTAGTGCTCAATATGCATCCAAGAAATAGCTTAGGTATGATTTGATGATTAAATTCAATCTTAATAAATTTACATATAACTGGAAGGTAGTATTGTTCTCCATCATGGGGGCTACTACCTTTTGGCTTTTTAGGGCACTGAATAAGCCACATAGCGCCCTTATCAGTTATCCAATTGAATTTGTTTTTAATAAAGACAGCACCGTAGTTATGAATCCTCTGCCAACGGCTATTAAAATAGATGTAAGTAGTGGTGGTTGGAATTTATTTAGGAGGACCTTGATATTTGGTGTGGATCCTTTAAAAGTAGAACTAGACAATCCTTCCGAAGTTAATTTTCTAACCCAATCATTTTTGAGCCCTATTGTTGAAGATCAGTTAGAAGGGCTCACGATAAATTATATTGTTACCGATACTTTATTCCTTAACATCGAACGGAAAATAACGAAACGGATGAGATTAACAGTGGATAGCTTAAGCTTGTCCCTTGAAGAAGATTATCAACTCATTTCTAGCATAGTCATTCAGCCCGATCATATGATGTTGATTGGACCAGAGTCGATAATTAATTCTTTTGAAACAGATTTCGATATTACCCCAGATGAGAATAGGATCGATGAGGATTTTGATGATATCGTAAAAATTCCTATAGTATTTGAAGACCTCATCCAATCTGATCCTAGTGAAGTTAATGTGAGCTTTGAGGTTGATAAGTTTAAAAATGTTAAAATTGGAGTTCCAATTATCTTGCAAAATTTTCCTATTAATCGTATGCCAGTGCTAATAGATTCAATAGTGAATTTGACCTACAGAGTTAAAGAGTCTTTTGAAGGGGAATTTTCGGTAGATAATTTTCAAGTGGTTTTAGATTATGATTCTGTGGAAACAGATTCTTTAGGTGTGCCTGTGTTGATGAAATATCCAGATAGTTTACAACAAGTCAGTATGGATCCTCAAAAAGTGAGATTTCTCTACTGAAATGGAGAATAGTCCATTATTGATAGGTATCACAGGGGGGATTGGAAGTGGTAAGAGTGTAATAAGTAAGATTTTTAGTGCATTAGGGCTTCCTGTGTATGATGCGGATACACGAGCCAAATGGCTGATGGCCAATGATCCAAATATTAGGGGTCAGCTTATTGAATTACTGGGTCCAGAAAGTTTCATGGAGCAAGGATTAAATAGGCCCTTCATTGCACGTAAATCTTTTAATAACGAGAAAATTTTGGATCGATTAAATGGGATAGTTCATCCCGAAGTAAGCGCGGACTTTACTAGATGGGTAACACTGCATGATAAGAGTCCAGTTTTGTTGAAAGAATCAGCCTTAATTTTTGAAACCTCTTCACATACTGACTTAGACCAAGTTATTCTAGTTTTGTCTCCAAGTACGTTGAGAATCAAAAGAGTATTAGCTCGTGATCTGCATCGAAGTAAGGAGGAAGTTGAAGAGATTATTTCTCGGCAGAGAACAGCTGACGAAAAAAGGTTATTGGCACAATTCATTGTCAATAATGATGAAAAAAACTTACTGCTTCCCCAGGTTTTGAGTATTCATAAAACTTTGATTTCTCAAGTAGGACGATGATTGCAAAATAAGAGATTATTCTTTTCAGTAATCACAAACCATTTGTTCATACTCATGAGGTCGATATGCTTGAGAATAGACGAGTTGGCCACTAAAATCTCTTGTAATTATGACGTGGAAAGGGGCTGGTGCAACAAATATTTGAAATTGAAAAAGGGGAGTATCATGATACAAAATGGGCTGTATGGCATCGTACTCAGCAGGATAATGAATGGATTGATTTCCATAAATGAGACCATATTTGTTATTTTTCAAATAACGGAAAATATTTTTAGCTATGGGCGTATAAGTACTTATTCCTTGCAAGATTCTTTTTTGATGATTAGTAATAAGAGACCAGCTGCTATCGGTTTGTACCCAAAATAAAGAATCATTAAGGCTTATGATATTTTGATATTTAAAGTCAATTACGACATCACCATCCCGATTTATTAATCCTTTAAGGGATTCTTTTTTTGTTAAATAATAAGGGCCTAATTGCTCAAATAGGTCTTCATATTGATCGGGGAGTTTAATGTTATGGTCTAAGTCAAATCCCGTGATTTTTCCGTTTTTTAGTAACTGCGCGAGATGATTTTTTTGTTCAATGAAGTCATATTCAATAGGGATGACTACATTTCCTTTTGAATTCCATACACCTTGTTTATTATTGAGTGTAATTTTAAAGAGGGAATCTGTTAGCATATTTATATGATCAAAATTTCCCTTGAACATTAATTTCCCTTTTTTGTTGTAGACTTCATTTACATCTTTATGGATTTTGAGTAAATAACGGCTCTTAACTTTTCCTTGAAGATTGCGAAATTGTAGGCTGTTCAATGTCACTTCTTCATTTATCAGAAGTGATTGTTCGTTGGGGAATAAGACATACGAGGAATTGGGATTACGAATGACTAATGCCAATTCACGGAGTGATTGAATGGAATCCACCTTGATGAATGTACCTTTCGGATTTATTAAGTACCACTGATCTTTTTTGAGGGCCAAGTACGGCTGATGGTCAATGAGGTCTTCAAAAATGTTGATACCCAAATCTTCAATGATTTGCTCATTATATATCTTATAATCTGATTTGCCTCGTGTGTAATGATAGTTTTCACCAATATAAATATCACGGTCTGCTTCCCATGGTATGTAAAAGTTCATATTACTTTCAAGTAATGCTTGTTTGCCTTCATGATAAATTAGAATTAAGGAATCATTTATTAACTCGTAGTCGTCGGCTAGAAATGTGGGAGTTAGGTGGTTTTTCTCAATTCCTTCTTGAACAAAAGATAAGTTGTGAAAGGCCATTTGTTTACCTTTACGAAATTTCCAAAAATTACCTAGTGTGTCTATTTCATCATAAGTGAAGGGTGTAAGTATTTTACCCGTATATGTTGCCAATGCCCAGCCGTCTTCTTTTTTTAATTTTAGCCATCGCTTATCCACAATTGCAGCATCTATGAGTTCATCAAACAGTATTTTCCCTGATTTATGTATAATTTTAATTTGTGTAGGTTCTGTAATTTTTAAAAACCCAAAACCTAGATCCTCATAAGTTATTATTGGACCCGAATAGATGGATGTCCCCGCTCTGTTGATTAGTTGCTTGATTCCGGAAGGGCTACTTACTCCAATTATGTCATTTTGTAATGTTTGGCATAGTAGTTCCTGCTTTAAAAGAGAGTGATATTTAGGTCTTAAGATAGGAATTCCTTGTAAATTTATGAAGCCAATTTTTCCTTGCTCAAAGTAAGGTAGTAATGGAGGGGTATTTAACGCAGAAATTACTCGTAGCGAATCTATTTTTCTTTTAAAATTATGAAACTTGCTAATTTCAAAGAATATTTTTGGGTTCATATGGTATAAGATTGACAGTAGTTCTTCACTATATTGACTTTGAGGATAATTTTCTAAATGGTTCAAAAAAGAATTGTATGTATTAAGGTTTAAGGTTCTTTTGAAAATAACATCAAAAGCTGTAGTAACATATTGCGAATTTGGATAATCTTTGATAAAATTTTTGAATTCACCGATATCATTATTTTTGGTTTTATCCTCATAAAGAAGCCTTTCGTAACGAGCTTTTGCCTGGTTAGAAAATCTTGATGTAGAATATGTTTTCACATAGTTTTCATAGGATCTCCAGTTATTAATATGTTGTACTGAATCAAAGGCTAGGCTATCAATCCTGAAGAGAATATTTTCTTTATAAACACTTTTGGGATATAAAGAAAGAAAAGAACGAAAGTCATCCATTGTATATTGTGATAAGACTTTTTCATATGTTTGATTTTCGATGTCAGTATTCGTTTTTTGGATGTTTAGAAGGCTAAATGGAGTTTCGATAAAAGCTAATTTTATTTTTTCATTGGCTTGCTGAAAATCAGATACTGCTTGTTGTCCATAAGTACGTGCTTGATCTAAGTCATAGTATTGGGGAAGGCTATCGCAGGATAAGAGCCGGGCATACATCCATCTACTTCCTGGATTGATAGAATCTTTAGAAATTTGAATTTCTAAGAGTTCCTTAGCCTTTGTAATATCCCCTTTCTCAAGTGTTCTGATAACACGCTTGAGATCCTGAGCCTCGATTACAAATTGAGGAATCAGTAAAAAGAGAAGGCAAATATTTTTAACAAAGTGCATTTTAGGGGTAAAATTACATATTTGAAGCAATACCTTTGGAAAACCTTGTGAAAACCTTTTATGGTTTAGCAAAACTTCTTCTTAATTGTTAAGTTCGACGATTGGCAAGTAGTGGAGGGGGTTCCCCAGTGAATGGATTTCGTCTATTAATAGTTTTAGCACCAAAACCAGAAGCCCGCATTACCATACGATCTCCGTATTTGTCTCGAATCTTATCCATGGCTTGATACAGGTTGAGCATATTTTCAGAATCTTCAAATAGATGAATTTGATGACCTCCACCTACTAGATGACTGAATTTGACACCTATTAAGCGTACTAGAAGTCTTTTTTGATAGAGTCTTTTATATAATGCCATTACAATGGGTAAAATTACTTCATCTGAAGCGCTATAAGTAATTTTTTTTTGTATTGTGTAGGTTTGAAAATCTGAGTAACGAAGTTTTAGGGTAATACAAGCCGTCAATTTATTACTCCTGCGCAATTGAAAAATAAGATTTTCTGTCATTGCTGTAAGTAGAGACTTTAGTTTATCTGTGTCTATGGTATCTATATCGAAGGTACGCTCTGTAGAGATGGATTTGCGCTCTTGGTAAGGGATGACTGGACTAGGATCTACACCATTTGCTTTTTCCCAAAGTCTAGTACCATTTTT
>NZHT01000072.1 GCA_002691385.1 Flammeovirgaceae bacterium
AATCCATTTAACGGTAAATATTACTTTAGAGACTGAAAATGCTATACTTCTCCATACAAGTTCCCATTGTCCAGTATAGTCGGGCATCATTTGATTAAAGTATTGAGGGATTAATTTTTCTGGTAAACGTTCAAATAAACTGATCAAAACTTGTTCAGAATCGCTCTCTCTTTTCAGTCGAGATATAAAAAATTCTCTCTTGAAATGAAGTATCCTATTGAGTGCCTCGTCCGCTTCATAAAGAATGATTTTTTCATCAATATTTTTAGAATTCTTTAAAAATGTTATAAATGCATCAACATAATTCAGAGTGATTTGGTCCTGTTTTGGAGCCGTTAAAAAAACATCAACTTCATAGGGAATCAATAAAAAGTCAATTTGATCATCAAGAAACTGTAAAAGAGATTCTTGATCAAAATGATCATGTGACAAACCAAAAATAATGGTTAAAACGTCAAGCTCAAATACTGATTTTTGATTAACTTTTTTAATATTAATCATGATTTCATTAATCAAAATTCCCCCAAATTTATAGTCTATTAACTTGATTAAGTCATCTAATGTGCCTTGCTTTAATGATTCTAAAAAGATTTTTATTTTTTCAATACTTCGTTGAGCAAGTATTTGCCAAATAGTACTTTGAATGGACAATTGTCGATTAAATTCAACTTCAAATTCCTGAAAATTTTTATAAGGGGTTGCAGCCTCTTTAAATCCTAATTCAATGACTTTTTCTAATAATACTCCAAATGCCCGATATGGATAAACATCAAATGAACTTACAGGGGTTAGTTCATCAAGATCATTCAAATTCAAAAACTCCTTTTGAAATATAACACCCTCATCCGAATCTTTGAGCAAGTATAAAGGAGAGAACATTGAATCATCTGGATAAAAAAGACTCTCGATAAAGATTAAAATATTAGATGACAATAACTTATAAAAATAAGTTAATTTACTCGCTTGAATCCTCTTGAAAAATTGGGCTTTCAATAATCCCTTTGTCAAAAGACCCCTAAAAAAGGTCTCAAAGAATACCCAACTTTTGAAAGGAGTATTTGTTAACCCACCTTTGTCAATAACAATACGTAATAAAACTAAATCTTTGTCCTCAGAAGATAACTCAATTTCAGATTTTATAGGCACTAACTGAATTTCTCGTATCGATTCTAGCAAGTGCAGCTCATTATCCTTATTCTTAACAAATAACTCCTGGAGCTGAATCAAGGCCTCTGAAGACAATAATGCAAAAAATTCACGCAAGGTTCTTAAATCAAACTCTTTAAAGAATTCAACTTTCAAAAAGTTATCTGTTAGTAGCTTAATAAAAAAATTCTCAAAAAATGCCCAACGTATGAAAGGAGTATTTGTTATGCTAGCTTCATGAATCACAATACGCAATAAATCGAATTTTTTGATCTCTGATGACAACGAAATCCCTGATTTTATAGGTGCTGACTTAAATTCCTTTATCAAATCTAAAAACTGTGCCTCATCATTCTTAATCTCATCAAACAAACCCTCAAGTATGATCAAGGCCTCTGAGGACAATAATGCAAAAAATTCACGTACGTCACTCAGATCAAACACTTGAAAGAATTCAACTTTCAAAAAATTACCGGCAAGCAGTTCGATAAAGAAACTCTCAAAAGATGCCCAGCTTTTGAAAGGAGCATTCGTTATCCCCCCTTCATCAATCACAATACGCAATAAAGCTAAGTCTTTGAGCTCAGACGACAACTCAACCTCTAATTTTAAAGACGCCGACTGAAATTCCCTTATAAAATCTAGCAACTGCACCTCATCCTTGTTCTCATCAAACACAACCATCAATTTTAAAAGAGTTTGTGAAGGCAATAATGAAAGAAATTTAGTTAACTTTTTCTTATCAATATCATGGAAAAAATAAGGTGAAAAACTTTGGTCCTCAATTAATTTTTTGGAAAGTCCATAAAGTAGCCTTTGCTGATGAATGATTTTTTTAGTTTCTAAAATATTGACATCGATAATTTGAGTGAATACAGATAATCTTATTTCAGGTGAAAAATTTCTAATCAACTCATCCAAATTGACCGCTACATGTGAACTAGCAAAAGACAATAACTTAAGATAAAGCAACTCTTTTAATTCACTTTTTGTAGTCGCTATCGGTATAATATTCAGAATCCAATTACTTACCCTTGATCTCACTTCCGAAATCAAATAATCTATTTGGCCTGACAGCAAAAACAATAAGTCCTTCTCAATTTCTGTCAAATCCTTTGCTGTAAATTTGATTTGAGTATTTTTAGATACTAAGTCATAGCCACTTGATAAACTGATGAATTCATTAAATGATTCATCCTTTAACCAACTAGACGTTTGCTTTGATTTTTCCTTTAATAATGACTTCCAGGCTTCTAAAAAATGGATTTTTAATTTATATCTTTTTTTTGAATTTAAGGCTCTTAAAAAATCCAAAATGATGCTCTTTTTGAAAACAGAAAATCTGCTATTTGTTCCAAAAAAATGAAATAATTTAATCTCCCAAGAATTTTGAATGTGAGCCGACAATGAAAGGTTTAATAATCTAATCAAATCTACTTTTACTCCTTTTTTAAATAATCTCTCCCAAAGAGTCCAAGAATATTCTCGATTGATAAAAAAATTGTTTAAAATTACGTCATTTCCTACCAAACTATTAAATTTCATCCATACCAAATCTGCCTGATCATCTGTAGGATTTTCAAAAAAAATAGTCAACATTAAATTAAAATCATTAAATATTTTTTCATCGTCAATACCAATATTTTCTATTTCAATCGAATCCGTTTCAGGATCTTTTTTTTGAAACAAGGTCACTTGATATTCAAATAATTCATCAAAATTTTCATCTTTGCCCAAATCCATTTTAACTAAAATAAATGTTTCTAGAAGTTTGAATCCAAAATACTTATCATTTTGATTCAGTTGAGGAAAATATCTTTCTAACGCTACAAATTCAGCAGTACTCTTAAAAACTTGCACAATTATTTTCAACACTATATCAAAATCAAATTGATAAAGCAATCGAAGCCATAAAATTTTATTACTAATTCTCTTCTCAAGTTGAATAATAAATTCATCGAAATTATCTTCTAGCACCTTTTTAAGGGAAGAAACTGGATCTAATTCAGTCGAAAACCAAACCCCAAACTCCAAATAATTCAATAATAAAAGAAGATCATCTGTAATTTTAAAACTTTCCTTTTTCGCTGTTTCCAAAACAGCAAGGGATTGAATAAATTGTCGCCTTAAAGCAATTAATTTTGAATATTCTCTCGGATCCAAGTGAGCAATGATAGTTGAGAGCAACTCAGTAAATATCATGTCTTTTTTTAAAGCTACTCGTTCAAGTAATTCATATAATGACCTGTTTAATTGTGGATCAGAAACAGAAAAACTATTTATGAAGCTAGCTATTTGTTGATATCCATAATGATAAATATTTTCAGAAAATAAGGTATATAATAAAATTTTAAGGTAATGAAAATTTTCAAATGCTCTTTTCTTTTTGGTTTCATGCCTAGCAAAAACGACAAAAAGTATATCTATTTGAACTAAAGAAAATATTTCAAAAATTCGTTTTAATTTCAACTTATTTTGATAGTTATTTGTATCAAATGAAAACATCATTGATAACTCAATGAGATCCTTCTTTTGAAGTCTTTTGGCCATCTTTTGAATTTCTATCAAAGAATAGTCAAATTCTAACCTTCCTTTTCCTATATAATCTATTAAAGGAATAAGGGACAAATCCTTAATGTTCTGTTCTTGACTGAAAAATGAATCTACTTCCTTTTTAATTAGATTTACATTGAATCCTTTGCCTGAAAATGGTAAATTATCAAACCATAAAGGATCTGCGATCAAACGATCATAAATATGCTTTTTAATGGAAACATCGAAATCATATTGATTGACCAATAGAATTATTTTTTCGAACTTTCTCTTTCTTTGAATCCCTTGAAAAAAAGCCGTAATCACTTTCTCGACTAAGACAAGTTCATGGTCATAAATCAACCTTAGCCACACTACTTTATGTCCCTGTTCCCTTTTCAGAGCTAAAATGAATGGTTCTACACTATCCTTCAAAAGTATTTTCAATACCTCATCGGGAGATTGATCTACCAAATCCCAAATCCCAGATTTTAAATAATATAAAAAAGTATTGATTAGACTTGAATATCTTGCATCCTTCTTGTAAAGGTTGGCAATCTCATTTCTATGCTTTATCAATACGGACTTGGCTATTTTTGAACCTTCAGATTTCATCATTTTATCTATGATATAATTTCGTCCATACCCTGTTCTTACAGAAACACGATCAATCAGAATAAACAATAGTTGAGGCTGTTTTTTAAACTGATGCTTTAATTCCTTGATAACATCACCCACCCACAACAAACCCATATCATATAGGGTGATAGGTAAGATAGGTCGAGTCAACTGCATAATAGCAAATAGCTCAATAAGCTCTTTTTGAAGAGAGAATTTTTTTTCGCGCCGAAGAATTTGGAAAAATAATTCCGTCTGCTGAGAATTTAATACTTCATAGATTCGCTCTAAAGAGCGCATGAATTTTTTAATAGTAAAACTTGATTTTATCAAACGCGAAACAATTTCTTCAATCTCCATTCTAAAAAACATTTTCCTGATTGTTCGTTTTTTAGCTATTGATAAAGCTTTAGTGCGTTCCTTGATTATATAAATGGTTAACTCATCAATCAAACGATTAACACTGCTTATCGGCTTAAAAGGTTNATCAACTTTATTCTCTTTGATTNATTTTATTATTATTTGAGAGACAAAGGCTTNCACATCTTNAACCAAACCTAGGGATTTNTTAAAATTTAATTGNAGAAATTTNATATAGTCAATCAGGCTTATAGATTTATAGTCATNAANCATAAAATCCAACGTTATCCGTCTCAAGGAATCATTAATCTCTTTCTGAATGAATTTAAACTTCTTTTTCCTCCAGATAGCCTCTTGAATTTTGTAATTAAAATGCCTTATCTCTAAAAAAATGATAGGTTCGACACTAAGCCAATATTCATCTAATTGATCCTCTTTTATTTGATTGAGAAATCTTTCTTTAATAATCTCATCACTAAGTATTTTTTTTAAATTTAATTTTAGAGATTGTAAATCATTTTTTATTAATCTTTGGAAAAGAATTGTTGAGGTATCAGAGCCTGACAACATTACCCCCGTTTTAAGAAAATATATAAACAACTCTAAATCATTAAAGATATTTTGTTGATCAATTAGCTCATCTATACCTTCCTTCTGAAGCAATTTTCCAAATTCAGTATCTAACAGGTATGAGAATCTGATAATATATTCCTCGTGAAAATTTTCCCTTTCAATCGTACCCAAGTCCAAATTGATCTCCTCAATCTGTAGTGTTTTTGTATAAGGATAATATTTATCAAAACAATAGTTTATCGCGTCAAGTATTTTAGACTTCAAATGATCCACCTCGGCACGACTCAGTTCCTTATTTAATTCTAGTGTTAAGCTATTTATTATATGATT
The DNA here is from genome assembly GCA_002691385.1 of Flammeovirgaceae bacterium. Classification (GTDB taxonomy): domain Bacteria; phylum Bacteroidota; class Bacteroidia; order Cytophagales; family Cyclobacteriaceae; genus UBA4465. The sequence continues at coordinate 5,560 of NZHT01000072.1, forward strand.
TGGTTCCATTGATTCATTGCATTGAAAGGATCAACGAATAAGATTAACGGTCCCATTTATCTTTTCAGGATCATTAGGATCTAATTGACAGACATACTTATAGACCCCCTTAGGAAGCCAATTATTATTGAAAATTCCATCCCAAGGTTGCTTATACCCATGAGATTCAAAAACAATAGATGAATCTGGAGCCATGATTTGAATATGACAATTTTCATATTTTTCGATATTTATTATATCCCATACATCTCTAATGCCATCATCATTCGGTGTAAATGCACTTGGGAAATAAACCTTTGAATCACCTTGCATAGATCCATCAATGTTCCCTGGCTCATCCAACCACATGACGCAGCTCTCAATAGAATCAAAAATAAATTTTTCCTGCACTTGATTTGGAATAATATCCAGCTCCCTCAAAAGACTATAATTCTTCTTATTTAACTCGCAAAGACATATTTTTATATTTTTCGAATTTAGATACAATATGGCATCTTTAAATGTCCTAATACCGGAATAATCCATGTAAGGTACCAAAGACATATTAAAAACGACAACCTCAACCTTAGGAGAAATAGCATGTATGGTTTTTAAAAACCTTGTAGAAAAACCAAAAAATAACGGCCCTTTGATTGTCTTTATAAAAACTTTGTTTTTAAAATTTTCCGCATCTTCAAAAGTATCTATCAGCTCATAAATCATGAACTCTAATTTGGATTCATTTGAGTCATCTTCTACTTGGTCCGCCATTTTCTTCATAAAATAAATGGCTGAAATAATAAGCCCCAAACTCACTGAAAATAGTAAATCATAGAATGCAGTCAAACCCATCACAGCTACCATAACAATGGCATCCACTCTAGGAATAATAATCAACTTTTTGAGCGTAACCTTATCTAGCAATTCATAACCTATGGAAATCATAATACCTGAAATCACTGCCAAGGGAATCTGAGCTATGAAATCTCCACCCCAAATGAGAAATGTTAGTAAAAAAAAAAGCAGTCGACATACCTGAAATGCGATTTCGTCCACCCGCTTGAATATTAGCTACCGCGCAGGCCGTAGCACCACTCCCCGTAAATCCTCCCAAAAATCCAGCAAATAGATTGCCTATACCTTGGCCGATTAACTCTTGATTGCTGTTATGTACTGAGTTAGTCATCTTGTCAGCTACCACAGAAGTTAATAAGGTATTTACAGATGCAATAAACGCTAATGAAGCGGCCGCAATTATTATTCTTAGAAAGGTCTCTGCATATATTAATTGATCAATAGAAATGAGATTAAATTGACTCAATTCAACACTGAATGTACCTAGAACATCAATATTCAGCTCGAAAAAATAGGCCAATCCTGTCAGCGTCAATAAAGCTACTAGACTACTTGGAATTTTTTTAGTGATTTTAGGAAAAACATAAATAATACCTACAGTAGATACTACAAAAACAAAAGCCAACCAATTAGCCTGATTAAAAAAAAAGGCTATATTAATCAATTTTGAGATTACAGAAACGTATATACCAGGCTCTACACCAAAAGAATTAGGAATCTGAATTACGATAATGATCAAACCCACACCACTCATAAATCCACTAATCACAGAAAAGGGAATGTACTGAATATTCTCTCCTAACTTCAATAGTCCGAAAAATAATTGTATTATTCCAGCCAAAACAAAGATGGCCATCAACACAGGTAATGCCGCCTCTAAACTCCCCTGTATCTCAATTTCTGTAACTACAAAAACAGAAATAGCTACTGTCAATGCTCCTGTTGGACAGCTTATTTGACCAGAGGTACCACCAATAAGTGCGGCTACGAATCCCAAAACTATAGCAGAAATAAATCCAGCATATGGACCTAACCCAGAAGCATATCCATACGCTATCGCAACTGGTATAGTGACTACTGCTGAGGTTAATCCTGCCAATAATTCTGTTTTTATTGTCTTAGGTTCCATTTTTGTTGTACAGCTTTAATTAATCAAAATGAATAGCCCATACTAAAATAGATCATCCTTCCTTCTTGGCGTTGTAATCCTAAAACATCATCACTGGCAGTTATAAAACCTTCTTTATTCAAAAAATTATAAACATTAACACCAAATTTATATTTGCCAACCTCGGCATTGATATTCCCATTTAACAGAAACAATGTAGGCAACTCTATCCATTCCTCTCCAGTAGCTATTTCTTCAGGTAGACCCTGATTAGAAATATTCCAATTAGACTTACGATAAGATTGATTAATTAGCTGCCCATTAACACCGACACTGATTTTAAATTTAGTAACATAATCTTTAAACAATGAAAATTGATCTAAAGCTCTGTTCAATTCACTCTTTTTAAATTGCAAATCACCACCAAATTTAAAATAATGTCTTGGATATCTTGTTTTTTCCTCAGTCCAACTTTCCAGGTTAAAAATGTGAAAGAAATTCAATGAATCATTTGTTGCCCACATAGTTTCTGAGAAAGAATAGTTTCCGAAAAAATGAAAATTATATCCATTATGATAACTTCTTGAACTTTTGTATCTATACTTTACTTCTACTTCATGCCCAGATATTCTACTAGGACTTTGTCTATTGACATAAAAAGTATCGCCCTTAATGATTTCATCTCTGATATAGTTAATGTAAGTTTGGAAATTTAAATCCCAATTTTTATTAACTNTGATAAANGTGCCNGTCTCCAATGATTCTATTATCTGCGCTTTCAAATTATCTTTTTCTTTTGCCCTAAAAGCAGACACGAACCCTTTTCGATACAAAAAAGCAGGTGGTAAAAAAGCAGAATTATAAATCGCTCTTAACTTGACCATAGAATCTTTGCTTTCATTCCTTTTTGCAATGTAAACCAAAGAAACTCTAGGTGAGTATTGTTCACCCCAGCGCAGTCCTTTTTTAAAATTTGAAATATTTGAGTATACCTCATCATAATTAAACCTAACGCTGGTATTAAGAACTAGTCTATCTTTAACAAGGTGCATTTCATCTTGGATATAAAAAGCAGCAAAATTCTCATTTCTAGCACCTAATGAAGTTCCTGAAATATAGGTTGCATCATCAATTAATGATGAAACGTAGCTCATGCTATCCAGTTTACCTAGAAAGGAATTGTTCAAATATTCATAACTCCAATTGTTTACGTACCATTCAGCACCTATTAAAAGGAAATTCGGCAAATTATTCACTCCAACAGTCAAGGCCTGAGTTGAAAACTCTAAATTCATTGTAAACCGATATTCATCTCCAGATAAAGAACTATTACCAAAATTACCAGACGACCATATCGGAATTGACAAATCTTTGTAAAAATGATCTCCCCCCACTTTAAGTTCTAAATCGCTATTCTCAAAATTTGTTTTTTCCAACAAATTAGCCTGAATTTTGATAAACTCACGTCTGTCTATTCTCCTTCTCAAGGAGTTGAGCGTATCTATGTTATGAAATTCCCACAAATTTTTTCTCAGGGGCCTAGGTAAATAGTAGTTATTAGCTTGAGCATTAGCAGTCACCTTCACGGAGTTATTAATATAATTAAATAAAAAATTATAACTGGGTCCATAGGCATTGATGTACTCCACACCAGTACTATCTGCTGCTCTTCGCCATATCGTAGTATCATTCATATAAACTAGCTTTGCTTCCTCTGGGAGTACAATTTGTCGATCTGAATCACCATAATCAATTTCACTTCCCCCTGATTGATGATAAGTAGCAGACATGTAAATACTCTCGGTATTATTGATTTGAGTACCATACTGATAGTTTATTTTATATGAGTTATTGAGGGGTTGATCAATAGACCTCAAATCATTACCATTTCCTAATCGTACATTGATATCATTAATATTACCTTCTGCTCCTGATTTCGTTAGAATATTAATCGCACCACTGAAAGCATTACCTCCGTAAATTGCCGATCCTGGACCACGCACCATTTCTATTTGTTTGACATAATCAAGACTGATCCAATCAGGTCCATTTGTACTCGTCAAATTGTCACTAATTCGATGGCCATTAATCAAAATAAGAACATCTTGTAAGGTGGTATTTGCCGTTCCTCGAGTTCCAAATTGACGTTCATTCCAATCACCAATCTCAGCAAATCCTGGTGTAATTCTAACTAAATCTAATAAATCCCTAACCCCTAATCTCTCAAAATCACCCTGATCATATATATTGATTGTTGAAGAAACAAAATCAATATTTTGAGGAAACTTATTAACATAAACAGAAATTTGATTTTTACTTTTAACGTAGTTAATGATAAAGGCCTGCAAGGATGGAGTGATGTCAGGAATGGTTCGATCAGAAAAACTTGAATTTATTTTATAATAAGTGTCCATGAAATTCAAAGTACTGTCCCTCAAATCCAAGGCGAAACTTAACTTAATAGCAAAATTTAAAATTGATTCTTTCAATTGAATTGAGCATTGATCAAAATAATTTAAAAAAATTTTATCTACCATCTCCAACCCTTCCTCAAATTGGTTGTTTTTATAGTATAAAGCTATCTCTTGCAAGCTATTAAAAACAATGGCATCAGACTGAACTTCATCTTTGCTTATTTTCAAATTATCGAAATTTACCTGAGCGCAACTCCGATTTTTCTGAAATAATAAAAAGCAAAATAAAAAAGCTAAAAAGGCCTTGCTAACAATTCTCATTGTTTTTAGTTTGGAATATATTTATGGTATTCATCATTGTCTTCGAAATCCTCAATTAACCATATCTCTTCAGAATTAGCCAATCTTTTGGCAAAAAGATCTAAATTAACAGACCATAAAGACATTCTTCCTGCTGAATATCGATCGGTACCTACTTTGTTTTGTCCCCTACTTAAGGAAATGAACCAATCATTACCAATAAACTCAATATCTTGAATTGCCTGGTTCATTTGATGCACAACTGGTACATAAATATCCATTAGAATATCCATATCCCAAACAATGATTTTATTGTCTCTTCCCCCTGAAACAACAAAACGAGACAAAGGATCTAAAGATAATACAGTTATTGCAGACAAATGTGCACTCTTATTTCGAAAAATAACTTTATCTTCATTAAAAGAATAAATGAGAAAAGTCCCTTGTTGTGTCCCAATTAAGATTTGATTTTTAGCATCTATAAACTTCAAACTGGTAATTTTTGAGTTTAATCCCTCTATCCTTATTTTTTCTTTAAAATTTACATCTCCATCAATTGTACAACTCCAGAGTTCCAATTCTGATAGCCGTCCATTAATCGCAATTAGATTAGATTTTGAGGAATAATCAATTACATTGATGTCATGCTTGGTATCAACTGATGACAATTGAGTATAATCACCTGAAGATGGATTTTTTTGACTATAAATCAACTGACCAATACTATTTGAAAATAATATATCCCCATCAATTAAATTAAACATACCGATGATGGAGCCCTTGGAATTATTGTCGCTAGCATACTTTCTATTAGTATTATGAAATAATTGGCCATCTACGGTGCCATAAAACAAGTCATCTCCTTTTGATATATATTTCATGGACCGAATACCTGATGTGATCTCCCTCAAATTTGTATATCTAATAAAGATTTGAAAATCAGCTTCATAAAATTTGTTTTCAGAGGGTAAATTCATTTCAAATATCTCACTTTGATCAGTACCAATGGCCAATTTGCTTTTGGAATCATTTAAGTCAAGTACGGTACCAAATTGAATTTTGGATAACTCTTTATTTAATTTACTGTCCAATTTTTCAAATACATTTCCCATTGCTTCAATAAGATTTTTTCTACTCTCGCTTAACTCTGATTTCATTTTTAGTGACGACTTTGGGAAATTTTGGATCAAGTCATTATATTTAGAATTGTCTAATGAATTCAATAGCTTATAACCTAATGCCGACAAATTAGCGGCAATCTTAAGATTATCTCCGACAGGCGTAGCAGCTAATTCCAATATTTGACTACATATTTTATTAATTCTACCTAATATCGCATAGTACCGAAACTCCACTTTTTTATGCGCAATATCATTTTCAGATTCTTTAAGTTTAATTTTTAAATCAGTCTGTCTTTTAAACAGCACTTGGGCTTCTCCTCTGGCTTTTTCAGCTTGATTTAAAGCATTAACGGCTTGACTTTTGGCATCGTTAGCTTCTTGGTTTTTTTCGACAGAAAGTATACTGTCCCTTTTTGCCGCATAACTTGCAATCTCAGCTTTTTCAGTTTGTTCTTTAGCTATGTTCATTGCCCTTTGGGCCGCCACTTTTTCCCTATTAGCCTCACGTTTACTGTTATCCGCTATGATCTTCTGATTAACGGCTATACCAGTAAAATAAATGCTGACAAATATTAGACCTATTGTTATCAGAAAGAAAATCACACCTATCAATGAATTTCTTTTTGCCTTTCTTCGCCTTGACCTTTCCTCCCCCTCTAGAATTCGCTGAGAAGTTTCAAATTGGTCTCGACTCTTATCCACAAACTCTTTGACCAAATTATAATTTATTCCATACCGCTGAGCCCAACCTTTTTTTGGATTGACATCTTTGTACCATTGTAATACACTTCTAAGTTTTTCACCCTCATATAATGCTTCTCCTTTAGAAACATCAATGAAGATGTTGTGATAAATATCCGAATTTTCTTTTTCATCTTTGACCCACCTCTGTAACCTGAGCCATTTGTTAATTAAGATCTCTTCATCAAGAGCTATCCTCGAATATGTGGTAATGATACTTTCCGAATTATCCAATAAGTGATTTAAGTGATCCAGCCTTTGATTGGCATCTGTAATAAGATCTACTTTTAACGCACCACATTTTTCATCAATAAACTGCTTAACGATATTTATTATTACATCCTCTGCAATATTGGTAAATTCAGCAATTTTCAATATTGGTATTGATAATTCAAATCCAAGATCAGAATCACTCGTCAAAAGCTGAAAAATCAACCTACAGTTGTTCTTATCTTCCTCCAAAAAATTTAAATAAATTTCTTCTAACTGATTATTGATTGACCCTTGAAACCCTGAAACAGACTCTAAATCCTCCAATGAAATAGTACTTCTTCCTGTCTCAAAACCATGTGCGACAGCAAGTTTCATTGCATGCTGAAATTCCCCTAAAGAAATTGGATTAGCACGATAATAACTGATAATATGATCTTTAATTTGTTTATCAAAAGTCAGATATCCTTTAGATTCAAAAAAATCAAGCGTACCCATCAAATCAACAAGAGAAAATAAGGGGAGGTTAATTTGATTTTTATTGATTGTCTCAATGAGCATAGGGCGATCAGGAAAATAACTGACAAGATCAAATGATCTTCTTGATCTCATAGACATAATAATGCTTATTGGATAAGCAGTTTGATTGATTATTTCTTCAATCCGCTCCAAAAAAATATCAATTTCTAAAGAATTCGTTACATCCCTCTTCAAATGAAACAAATCATCTAATCGATCAATAATTAATAAGACATTACAATCAGATATTAATTTGTGCTCTTCCAATACTTCAATAATCCCATATTTGCTATTAGTTAATATTTTTTCAAATTTTTCAATCAAACCTGGATCAATTTTTTCATCTGGCGTCCTTCTAACGAAGTCCACCTCCGCAAGTGCTCTAGCAAGGGATCGAACCGGATTGGTTCCTAGATATAATTGAGCTATCTTCCAATTTTTGATCCCTTTAATAATAAATCCTTCTTGCAAAATAGGTACTATTTTTGCATTTAAGAAGGAAGTTTTCCCAGACCCTGGATCACCCAAAAGTGCAACAAAATTAGTCTCAGCTAGTTGTCTTAAAAGAGTTAATTTGATATTTTCATTTCCTTGATAAAGCTCAGCATCTTTAGTTTTAAAACTTGCTAATCCTCTGAAGGGATTTTCTTTATCAATTAATTTATTGATGTTCATTTGCTATCAGTAAATCTAAAATTTTATTAGATGCGTTTAGCCTTTGTGATCGGGTCTCAAAAGAATCATTCTTAAGTTGTTCGAGGTAATCAAAATATAACTTTTCGAAAACACTCATTTCATCAAAATCAAGACCTACTAAATTGACAGATAAATGAGGTGGTAAGCAGTCAAAAACTGTTTTTTGGAATAGTTTTAAATAACTTTTTCTATTAAATTTATCTGTCCAATTTGGATAAACAATACTTAATTTAAAGTTAAAATCATCTGCTGCCCTACTACCTAGTCGATAATACCTCAAATTTAAATTTCTACTCCCTTTTTCAATCAATTTTTCGAAATAAGCTACAAGCTCATTAATGTGATCTTTTGATTCTAATTTAGAGGGGAATTTCTTTTCAATTCGCGCAATTTTAATTCCTGATCTATCCTTTAAATAAATACGAAATACATCAGGGGATTCCTCAATTAATTCATATTGATCATGCTCTATTGCATTTAACAATAAATAATTGGCTTTTTCATTATAATCTGAGATGCTCTCAGGCTCCAAGCCTGAAAAGAGTATATCATCTTTCTCATTTAATACCTGAAATAAAAACTCTTTTTCATTATCTAATTTGATGTAATTGGAAATATTTTTTTCCTTTTTTACAATCTGAAAAGATTTTATTGAAGATGCAATGAACTTCTGAGCTGAAGCCTCAGAATTAAAAGTTTCTATTGATTTTGCCAAAATAGTTCCAATGGCATTCTTTATCATTACTTTATAATCACTGGATGAAGAACTTAATATAGAATAATTATTAGCAAAACTTGCCAATAAGATCGCATCCTTTGCTAAACTCATTTGAGATGACTCATCTAAAAGCGTAATACTTTTAAAAAGTCCATTTTTTTTATTTTCATCAAGCAATATGTAATTGGTTTTAGCTTGGTCGACCGGACGTAAAAGAATGTGTTCTACAACATGAAAATTATTAAAAGACTCATTCTTTTTAGAAAAATATTGTAGTACTTCAAAACGTTTTTTCTCGGCCGCTAATTTGGAATCAAGCGCTATTAATTTTGTAGGAATTTCTCCAGTTGGAGGATTGAAATAAATGACATATTGATTCCCTTCCTGTTCAATACTATAATTTTTATAACTTGATCCATATTGAAACAAATATTTCAAATAATTAGAAGAATTGACTATAAACGTAACCTTATCTGATGAAACTCCTGAATTTAATTCTATAGCCTTTTTCTGTCTTTTATTTCTCTTAATTTGATTAATAGAAGCCTTTGTCAATTTTTTGGGTATAAAGTCACCTTTAAAATCATCTTTAACAATAAACGGACTACTATGTTGCGTAAACCCCATTAAATAAGAAATTTTCTTTTTAAATGATGATTCAATGTTAGTTGCTTCTCCATTTAAAACATTCACTCCTTTTGACAAATATTTATTAGCATTAATAACTTCATTTAAAAATGCAGATTTAGTCATGAGATAGTCACTCTCAACGTCGCTTTGTGATTTTCCTTTAAAAATAGAATCCTCAAAAAAAGCCTGAAAACTATGTTTGAAATCTTCTCCGAATCTTGCCAAAACATGGGTGATCAACCGATTTTTACGGTCAAAAGCATCATCATGTATAAAGATGATTCTGGATAAATCATCAATAGTCATACTTACAAATAAATCTTGATCAAGTAGTTCAGCACTCATTGTCTCAAGCAAAGAATTTTTTAGTTCATTTACTCTAGTATTGTTGATTGCATCCGATTCCTTATTTTTGTGTCCTGATGTTTTTTTTGAATTTTCAAAGGCATCAATTATCTGATTAAGAAGATCATGATTTTTAGGGTGAGCATATTTCTTTTTTAATTTTCCTATGTTTTCTAAATCACTTTCATAAATATTCCAGTCATTTTGAACTATTCTCTCAACCTCTACAAATTTATCTTTCAAATCTAATTTTAACATTTTGAGCTTAAATGCTTCTTTATCACTAAATTGATTTTTAAGCTCATTTAGCTCTTGAATTTGTTGTTCAAGTTCAGAGGCACTAATCAGTTTTCTAACAAAGAGTTCCTTGGAGTCATTGAGCTCATCTTCAATCTTTTGTCCGAAATAGGTAGGTGATGGTGCTTTGGCTAAATCAGTAACATTAAGCAAATTAGAAATTGAAGATAATTGGGCTAAATGATTGGCCATAATCTGGTCAAAAAAAGCCAAATAACCACGAAGTTGAGCAGATTGCGCCTGTCTTAAATTGCTTTCTTCAGAGCTTGGAATATAAGCACCCACGCCGTACAATTCAGGGAAAGATCTTTGAATAGGTGAATAAGTATTTAGCTGGTTTGTTTTGGCTTTAATTGATTTTTCCTTAGGCTCTTTTAATATTTTAAAACTGGGCTCATTGTTTGCATTTAACAATTCAGTTGCATAAAGAACTGCCTCTATATTGAAATTATCTCTTGTGCCCCCTTTTTGAATCCTTATATCAAAATCTTTGAAAAGATCCGCTTGCCCCCCTTGACCAATAACTCCTAATGTCAAAAACCTTCCATCGGGTACACTGACAATGTCTCCAATAACAGGGATACCACCTAACCCTATTTGTAAACTGACCACATCCCTAATTCCTCTAATCTCCAGTATAAGGTCTGTCAATTTAGAAATATAAAATTCATTGGCCTTTTCTGTAAGAAATTCCTCTTTTATGAATCCATTTTCAAATGATGGAATATCATAAATTTCCTCTGTTGATTTACCTTCTGATGTCAACTGCTCTAAGGTATAAAAAGGAACTAAAGGATTAAAATATCGTTCAGTTACAAACAATATTTTTGATAAAACATCCTCGTTATCAGCACGCTGGTCAATATCTATTTCAAACGAAAAAGATAATTTTTCGGGAGTTAAAATATTTACATTAGATAAGTCTTCACCAAGATTCCTGTGTGCATGAAATAATTTTTTAACCTTAAATTTAATTTTGTCATAATCTTTCGATTGCACATGGCTTTTTACAAGAAGTTCAATATTAAAAAGTCCTTTTATTCCCTCTATATGATCCTCTATCTTAGTAATCCAACAATTAGCAAGTACACCTGCGAAATGATCTAATATCAAGATACGATAATCATTAATAGTAACTGCACCAGGAGAAAAAGCTGTTTCTGGTGATACTAATGCATGTTTCATAAGTATACCTTTCTTATCACCTTCATGGAACAATATAGTCTCAATATCAAGATTGGTACGAAATGAAATATCTGTCAATGCATATACAAATTGCTCCAAAATAGTAACTCCAGGATCATGCGCATTATAATCTGTCCAAATATCTCCAGAAATATTTTGTGTATTAGCAATGACTTCTCTTCGCAAAAAGTCATAATCCATACCTTTTGGAATTTCTTTATTCTGAATTACTTTGATATCCTCTGCAGACATTGTGTTTTTCTAATTGTTAAAGTTTATCCTAATTTATCATCCCACAAAGAGGTAATGTGGTATTTTATTTGGACTACCTGATTGTTTTCGTCATTTCCATAATGTTGAGCTGATTTAATCTCAAGCTGGTATTGTCCATTCTTTATTTTTTTCCATCTAAATTTTAACCGATGCCAAAACCAACCATAATGAGCTTGAGTAATGTTTATTTTATTATTTCTACTATAGTGAGTACCTACTGCAATAGCATGAGCAAAAGCATATTTTCCACGTTGCTTCACGCCTTCAACTTTTGCTACAATTTCAAACATATTACAACCTGTTAAATTTTCGATCAAAATATGCCATTCCCCATCGGCATTAATAACTGCCTTGTTTGGGTAAGTTCCAACTCTAGTTTTCATCCCCACCGAACCATCTACTTCCAGTGGAAATGAAGGTGAAGTAGTACCTATACCAATATTCCCACCTTTTTGTAAAAAAAGTCTACTTCCGTGTATACTTTCAGAGAAACTTAACCCTTTTGATCTTTCATTCGGATTAACGGCAATACTCCAAGCAGGATGTGTTTCTTTTATATCTTCAAAAAAACTTATTAATTTTTGAGAATCTCCAATAGGAGATAATTTCAGCCCATCTTCAACATTTTTTGCAAAGCCATCGTCAATTTTATTGATAGTAGAATCTATCAAATTGGTAAAATGAACCTCAGTGGGTATTTGGCCCTTTTGAAAAAATCTTTTTAGTGTTGAACGATTAAAAATTTCCATAAAAAATTAAACTTTAAATATCCAATTCAATAGCGTAATAAGTGTCTTTTTCATTATCATAAAAAGGAAATGTCACTTCGTCATTTTCATCATCAGAAATCACAAAATCACTACCTATTTTCATTGTATTGATTTTAGTTTCTTCTGGCAAGGCACCTTTTTTATGATCTATCAACTCTATATCATGTTCTTCACTCGGTATTAATACACTCCAAGGCGAGGTTGATTGCAATATATTATTGGTGCCTTGATTCTTAGCTGAATCCGAAATGTTGAAACTCCCATTTTCATAATGAATCAAAACGACAGAGAACTTTGTAATGTAGGTAACGTAATCTAAGGACTCAAGAAAGGTCATGATATCATCCCTTTCTATTGAACTCCCTAAGCTCATTTCTATCTGTCGAGAGGCAAACCAAGGACAAATAAAGTTCCTAAGATCTCGCTGAAGCCTTTTCATAAATTCACCTGAACCACTCTTATTAGTCACTTTAATCTGACCTGATATCTTGACCTTTTCAAAAGTCGTATTTATTACTTCAACTTTGGCGAAAGGAGATACTACCTTTTTTATAAAAAATTTAATAGCTTCAAGCTCATAATAATCGAGTTTTGGTAAATAAAAATTTTCATTATATTGAAACTTGGGAATAGCGATTATTTTAATCATTCCCGGCATAACTCTGTCCGGATGACTAAAATTATTAATACATTGGACTTGAAACAAATTAGGAAATTGCTCTAAAATAATTTTTTCAATGAAATCAGGAGTGACTCCTCTATTTTTATGTTGAATTCTCTCAGATACCCTAGTGTATAAATCAGACATTGATTCCTTATTTCTACCACCAAAAGAAGCATAAGGCTGACTCACATTATTTATCTCATCCTTAGCTTGAATCAGTCTATTAATAGTACCAGCAGGAATATTCTGCTCCCAATGAGCACCTGGTTTGTGAGCAGTCCAAAAGGCTAAGGCCCCATTATTTTTAATCAATTTAATTTTTGAGAGAAGTCCTGAATTACTTTGTGCAGAGGCCTTGATCCAGTATTTGTCTGTCGGTAAGATGTCATGAACTTTATTGATTGATGTTGATATTTTAAGCTGAATAATTCCAGAAGTAGTAAAATTATATGTTCCATCATTAATAATCTCATTTTCATTAAATGGAAGCCATTCATTATCAACTAGATATGACCATTTGATGGAAGGAACTTCTATTTGATCTATTTCATTTTGTATATTATCCTCCAATTCAAAATATAAAGAAATCTCCGCGGGTACATAAAGATTCTCTAATCCAATAATCAAGTATCCTTCTTCATTAAATTGAGGAAGCAAATGATTAGTAGATGGAATACCTTGATCAAAAATCATCGAATTTCCAAAAGGATGAAGATGATAAATTTGATTTTTATTCGTTTTTATATTGTTACTCAACTTATTTTGATCTAATGTTATCAATGTACTCGCAGAGTATTTTAAGGTCATCTGTCGTATTTGGGGAGATATAGGCTCTTTAGGTATAGGTACCTTTGGCTTTTCTTTGGCAGGAAAAATCCCAGATTTTGGCAAATTTTCCATTAGGGCATTTGCGTACAATTCTGAATACAAACCAAAACCAAAACCATCTTCAGGTCCTAATAATTGAATTTTTATAAACCCGGTTTTTGAACGATTGTCAAAATTTTGAATATCAATATCATTGTAAGTGGGTTTCATTTTCAATTTCTCAATATTGATTTTATCAAAGCATGACCGATTACTCAATCTTTCCTCATCACCCAAACTATTAAATAAATTAAAATTCTGAATATTTTTAATTTCTAATGGACGGAACTGATAGTCAGTTAAAGATGTAATACCTACTTTAAATGAATCATTTTTAATATTACTATTGTAGGCCTCATAATGAGTGTTAAATCCACCCGACTTTTTAGGTAAATTATGCCATTCGACATCAATAGCTAAATCAATGATATTTTTTTGAAAAATTTCCTCATTTCCTACCAAAAAATAAGCACCAGATTCGGGAGTAGAACCAAATGGGAAAAAGGGTACGGTTATATCTAAACTCCCTAAATCATTAAATACTGATAAATTTTTCATCTCTGCGACATCGACCCTAATCTCACAAGTTTCAATAACTAAATCTTTGACAAAAGAATATGCGTACATAGCTCTTTCAGAAGATAACTTAAACTCAAAAACTGGCCAATCAGTTGAATATCCTTCACCATGGCATTCTTTATTATATCCCAATATTTCTGGATCTCCTCGATCAAAAGCCATTTGAATCTGTATTTCTCCCGAAACCCAGTTCCTGGGTGGTACAATTTCATAAGAAGTTACATTAAACCAACCCTCCAATGTCGTCACCCTAATATCAAAAATATTTGATATTATTTTCTTAAATCCTGCATCTGCTGAAAGTCCCTCCTCAGAGGAGATTTCCTCAATAAAGGAAATCAAGGCAGAAAGAGATTTAAGACTTAATTTATAGTTTAAAGTAACCAGCCTTAAACCTTCTTTAAGAAGTAAAACTGGGGAAGATACTGAAAAACCAATTCTAGCTTGCTCCATATCACGATCTTTATGACTTAACTCAGATTGATCTTTCCCAAAAGAATCAAAAGGCTCCGGATTATTTGTGATATTTAATGTCTCTCCAATGTCATTCAAAATTACATCTCTTTGAAAAATATTAGAAACTGATTTAAAGGTATTGCCTAATCCAATGATCCCATTTTGAGCTACATGAATTAATTTTAAATCTGAAACTTGGGCTGAATTTAACTCTATGGGGTGATCTGTTCGATAAGTATATTCAAAACCTTCTTCATCAATTCCAGCATATAACAAAGTTCCATGAGGAAGATCATATTTTAAAATGTGATCTGAGACTTCAAAAGTTATAAAAACTTGGTCCGGATTAGCTTGTCTCATTTTCTGACCTAGAAGATCAAAGTAGAAGTAATGTAATTGCTTTTTTAGAATATTATTGATGTCTTTCTGGGTATGCTCATAGGCCTTCAAAAAGGCAATCATCAAAGAAACGTGAGGTGGATGATAAGGATAATCAGTCAGTATATCCTGCAATAATTTTGGAGCTATAGACTTCATGTAATTCACAAATCCCAACGTAGAATTAAAAATTACTGCAAGCTCTTTGATTTCCTTATTGAAATCTACTTTAGCATCATTTTTATCCGAATCGATAAATTGTTCTGATGACTCAGTCCAGATTTTATCAAATAAATCAAGATTCAATAATTCACTATCTTGAACCATCTTTGATTCAGTTTTCATCTCTTGAATGAGCCTTACAAATTTCCCTAGTTGCTGCGATAAAATTGTTCTGATGGAATTACTCAACTGTTTAAACAACGCGTTCTCCGAGAGGTAAATCACATCAATCTTAGACTTTATGTACCACTCATTAATCGATTGAAATAAATTAAGAATTAATTTTAATTGTTTTAAAAGTTGCTTATCCTTATCACGAGCTCTACTTGCATTTTTTAAATTGTCCTCACCCTTTTTATACATTTGATTCAATGAATCTGTATCAAATGATGCAATTGAGGCTATCTGAAAAGCTAAATTTTGATTGAAAAAATTAGACCAATCACCATCAATTTTGTTCTCATTATTAACATATTGAATGTAGTAGCTAAAATCTTTGATGAAGTTCATCAAATCTGACAAGGACCTTTCATCAATCTTAACATAGTCTTCATCAAGATATCTATTGTATCTACTTAATACAGAGGATCCATTTGACTTTAGCTTATCTAATTGATTCATAATTACATATCAGTAATGTGAGTACCTTCTTTTATGTAAAAGGGAAATACTGCATTAGTTCTTACATTAACAGACTTAATAAGATACTCTAATTTTATCAATAGCTTACCATCATTAGCTTGAGATTGATCTATATCTACTTTTTCCAAATTAATTCTTGGTTCATGTTTATTGATAGCTCCATAAATAGTATTTGATAACCGCATAATTGAACCTCTGTTGATACTTTCAAATGTGAAGTTTTTTACATCGGAACCAAAATCTGACCTCATAATTCTAGAACCTAAATCAGTGAATAAAATAATCTTTAGGCTCTGACTAATATCTGTTTCATTCGAAACCATATCAACAGCTTTTGTGTGCTTATTAAAAGAGGGAGGAAAACTCCAACCAGTTCCTAAAAAAGATTTTAAATCTTCACTCATAATAAAAAATTCATTTATTCAAAAAAATACAGTTGACAGTTAGCTATTTACTTAATCCAATTACTTGTTCTTGACAATAACTTTTAAATAAAATTCTTTTTATTATATCTAAAAGGCTTCTATAAAGTTTAATAATAGAAAGTAATCATCTAACTATATTATCAATTAATTACACCAAGTAACTAATCTATTCCTGTTAATATTCAATTTTGATAAAGAGTTGTTTAAAACAAAAATTCTTTTCTAAAATATAAAAATTAATCTTTAATGATGCTATCAATGTAATTTAACTTAATTCAAATTTATCATTCCTCCTTTAACATCTACATTTCCAGAACTTTTAACCTCCGCTGTAGCCCCCTCTAAACCCACTTTAGCACTTGCCTTTAGACTTATATTAGTACCCTGTACTTTTAAGTCAGCACCGCTTTTTATCTCAGTAACGGCTCCGGAGGTCAAAGTGATTTTCCCAGATGATTTTAAAATTAAATCTTTGCCACTATCAAAGGTGATCCCTTTATCATCCAACAAAACTGAATTATTATTTTGATCTTCTAGTTTTAAAGATTTACCTTCATCATCAAGGGTAACTTTTTGTCCCCCTGGCGTCTCAATAGTAATTATTTTTTTAACATCCTCAAATGTCAATTTTAATTTATTTTTAGTAACAATTGCTTTGTCTTTATTGGTATTTTCCGGAGTAAAAGGTGGCTTATTTTTTTTACCATAAAGTGATCCAATAATTACGGCAAATCTGGGATCATTGTTAACAAAAGAAAGAATGACCTCATCCCCTACATCAGGATAAAAATAATAGCCGTAATCAGTTGAAGCATGAGGATGGCTCAACCTTGCCCATAAGCCCTCTCCCGCCGTCTCAATAAAAGGTACATCAACCTGAACCCTATATTCACCAGCTGGATCAGTATCAATTTTTTTCACCTTTCCTATATGTATACCTGAAATGGTAGGCAACAGACCAAGTGCACTCGGACCCTCTATTTTTCCTTCATCAGAAAAGGTTTTAGGTTGTAAACCGAATCCAGTTTCAGTTTTCCAAAATCCAGCTTCAAAGGTGTGAACCACTTTAGTAATATAAGCTAATCCGTTAAAGTGTGGTGAAAAACCTTCAAGATTAAGTAGTTTTCCTACTATTGGTGCTGAGTTACCTACAAAAGAAGCGAACCCTCTTATTTTGGATAATCTAGCATGCTGTAAATGGGACTTAGCCCATGACTTTAACAAACTGCTGTCCTCTGGTGTAGAAGTATTTAGAGTCAATTTAGGACTTTTGCCAACCTCAGAAAGTTTTTTGCCAGTTATATCACCCTGAGCATTTACAGAGGGTTCAGTTCCTGAAGACATCACCAAATCAAGGTTTTCACTATGCCAAGATTGAAATTCAACTGAATCTAATTGGTTCAAAGCATCCATATCGGCAGAAAAATCTAATATATCTATTCCGAAGTTTACATCTAACACAGCACTACCACTCACTACTGGCTCTGCAATAGTCAGTTTAGCATCTTCATTAATAACTACCATGGCATTGGCATCGGCCCTAGCTAAAATAAAATCCCAATCAGAACAATTGTATTGCACTAAATTTGGATGTTCAAAGTTTGTTGCACTGACTGTTTTAGTCAATCCATAAACTCCAATTATTTCTGAAATAACATCACTATCTTTCTTTTTAACAAAATTGGTAGTTTTTCTCGTAGTTGCCATTTGAGATGATTTGTCCATGCAACTAACTATTAATTCCGAAGACTTAAATCTAACCTTCAAACTCTGAGCCGTAATTATTCCAGAAAAAACTTGCTCTTCTATTTGGTCATAGCCCATTTTAATAGTAATAGATTTATTCGGATCAAAATCTGCACTTGCACTAGCCTCAAAAACTTGATCAGCGGGGTTACCATCAAATAACACTAACTTGGCCTTTGACACTTTATTAATCTCTTTTGTAACAATGACAGATTTAACAGCGTATTTTACACCCATTTCAGTACCATTTACAAGAACCGAAAAGCTTGGTACCCCCATGTTACTTTTTATTGGAGAAGCCATATTATTTCTCTAGTCTAGGAAAAAGAATCTTTTGACCCGGTATTAAATTTCTGAAATCAATAATGTTATTTGCTTCAGCTACCTGAAGATAATAATTTGGATCCCCGTAAATGTTTTTACACATTAAGGGTAAATTATCTCCTTGTTTAACCTCGATTATATGAGACATGTCTGGAGAATTGTAACCCTCCAACATGGAACCTACGTCTATAAACTCTGTGAAATTAGCATTTATCTCGGCCCTTATGGGAAAACCATCAAAATCGAAAAGTTTGTAAACCACGGAAAAATCTGTCATTTTGCACTTCAGTTCCAGAGATCCCCACTCAAGACTTAAATAATTTGTGGTATGCGTATCATCATTAACATCAAGACATAACTCTTTTAAATTTGCCACATTATCAACAATATTCACATTGCCCCCAGGTATCGCTCCAGTGTCATCTATAGTGAATTTAAGTGAGATATTTTCTGGGTCTGCAGGCTTAACCATGACTAAATTCGGACCGCTTCCACCTCCCGTGGGCACTGAAACGCTATTGGTCTTCCATGACTTACTATATTCAGTAGGATTTAATTGGGCATTATACTCACCTATATAATCTGAAAAACTACATGATGCTGACTTATACGCCTTTATCGTCAAAAGTTCTAATGCCATAATTAAAATCTTTCTTTTTCACCTTTTAAGTGGTCTAATACCTTTTCAACACATTTTTGAATCAACTCATTTTGAAATTCATCGTCTATTTTATTATTGCCAGAATCTATCCGATTTCCTCCAAATGTCTCCTTAGAGTTATCATCATTAATACGCGACTTAATTAAAAATTGATTTACCTTAATACCCATACATAAAGTTTTTTATCCTAATTTAAAAATAATCCAATAATGAACCCGAACTTCCTGAATAGTTAATATTATCTCCACTTCTAGAAAAGGCACTATATTTCAAGGTAATAGTCTCTATAGCAATGGCATCCTTATCAGCTCTAAATTCTGACAGTTCCATTTTGACTGGATAAGCATTTTCGAAATTCCAAGTTACCAAAGAGTCACCAGATGCATTTTTCAGACTAACATTAATTTCCTTAGGCTCAATGCCATTTATTCGAAAATCTCCTCCACTATCAATCATTTTCTGACACCATTCATACAATGGGGATGTTTTTGAAATCAACCCTCTTTCTAGAACTAAATCTTCATAAACAGTGTGATTGGGTAAGTGATATGCGTTACGTGCATCTCCACCCGAATGTATTACAGTAGTGTCCAAAGATTTTGATATACCTTTAACAGATTGCCAATTAGTATCATCTCCAGGGTATTCAGAAATCTCAACGGAAAACCTAAAGCTTAATATTGGTGTTGTACTGTCATCCATTTTTTCGGTTTCTTTTAATGATAATTAAATCTAAATATCACTTGCCAAAATCTATATTAATAAAGAGAAATTATCTCTAGGTTACTATATTTAATAATTAGCTTTTCTATGGCGGGTCCTCCCTTTTTCTGAGAATCTAACTCTCCAAATGTTATTTGAACCGGTATTGCATTATCTAATACCCAAGACATTTCCGCATCTCCATCTTCATTTAGCAAATCTATTTGTACTTTGCTTGGCTTAGCTTCACTTAAATTATTTTTCCACCATTGAAAAAGATCTGTATCACCTGAAAAAATACCCTTTTCAAGAGTAACATCAGTAAAAACAGTACGCCCAGGAATATTATAATCATAAGATTGGCTACTATTACCATGAGAATATGAAACAAAATTTGTTTTAGCCTCCAAACCTGTTACCTTTTGAAATCCCAAAGCATCAGGAAATTTATCTATTTTCACTTGAAAATAAAAAGCAGGCATAGGCCAGTTACTGTCTTGAATCAGCCCTCCAGATTGATAGTTTAAAGCCATTTAATTATTGAATGATGATGAATTAAAACGCACCTAACTGTTGAGCTAGGTGCGTCCATTTTAAAAGCATATTATTTGGTTAAGGTGTTGTAAACTCAATACCCTCATGAGCAAGAACCAATTCCTCAACAGCAACCTCACTACTTGAAGAATTTAAATCCGTACCAACTACCTTCATTGGGAATGCATTGGTCAAGGTCCAGATTATTTCAGCATCACCAGTCTCATTTAAAAGTGATATTATAACTGTTTTTCTTTCTATTGTGTTCATGGCAATAGAATTAAACCACTCATACATTTTGATATCACCAGTAAATGTACCTTTCTTCAAAGAAATGTCACTTGACTTTCTCAAACCAGGCATTTTGATAGTTGAAAACTCTGGGCTATCTCCGTGACGATATTCAATAATGTCAACTTCGGCATCCATTCCTGAAATTTCTTGAAAATTAGCCTCTAAATCATCTACCTCTAGTTTGAAATGAAACTTTGGTAAGGGCCATATATTATCTTGTACTTCTCCAGCCATTTTTTTGTTATTTTAGTTTTAATAAATTTTTATTTTATAAATATATTTCTCATTTGATTATGACTTCTGCATTTGCTGCTGGAAGGTAATTACTATAAATTCGGCAGGTCTCGTGACTGCTAGTTTTACTGTAATTCTCATAATTCCATCTAATATGTCTGTCGCTGTCATAGTAGATCCTAAACCGACATCTACAGAGAAGGCATCATCAGGAGATGAACCTGCAAGAGCACCTTGCTTCCATTGATCTCTCAAAAAATTAAACATTGTTCCTTTAATAGCAACCCATGTATTGACTTCATTTGGCTGGAAAACATAGCTTTCAGAAGCAATTTTCAATGATTGCTCAATCATAGTAACAGTTCTTCTGACACTTAAATATCTCCAATCTTGACTATTTCCGTCTAGCGTTCTTGCTCCCCAAACTAATACTCCTTTACCCGCAAAAGAGCGAATCGCATTAATCGCTTTTCCTGTTAAAGGAAGGTTTAAATCTTCTTGATCTTTGGCTGTTAAATTCACCGTTGGACTTACAACCGATCCCATAGAAACGTTTGCAGGTGATTGGAATACACCAACCGTACCATCCACCATTGAAATGACTCCAGCCATACCACCACTCGGAGGCAAAACATTGAGTGAATTTTTCATCTCACCTAATATTGCCTTGTACAAGGGTAATTTAGCGTTTAAAGTTTGATTCAAACTAACAGCATCATTTTCTCCTGCCAACTTCGCTATCTCATCCTTAATAATTTGAGCATCGTCTCCGTAAATAGCATCTGCTTCTGCATCCAAAAGAGGTGTTAACGCATCCAAATTACTCACATTAGAGAAATCAACTTCATCAGCTTGCACAATGGTTGTGTTAACATATGGATAGTAAGAAGCTCCCCATTGTAGGAAATTATTGCCTAGACCTTCTCTTGATTTGGTTATTACATCATTTTCATCGTATGATCTTTCCTGATCACCATTGTATACATCAAGAATAGCCACTCTACTTTTGGTTGCATTACCACAATGCATAAGCATCGCCTGTTGCAAAGACGCACAATCATTTTCTTCAAGTAGCACAGCATCTGGGATAACTAACATTGTCGGTTCAGGAGCTTTTAATAAGGTTGGTATTCCTTTTTCCTCAGCCTCATCATTGAGATCCTTTGCACTCACACCACTCGAATAATCTCCTACTGAAACGATATAACAAACACTACCTCCATTGGCAAAAAAGAGCCTCATAGAACGATATAGGTTAAAGTTAGTTGGTGCATCGACAGCTACAGTGAAGCCCGATACATCATCTGCTGCTACCGTAAATGTAGTCTTTGGAGATCCTCCAAAAAACTGATGATATTCACTCAAAGAGGTAATTCGAGTAGGTTTGTTAACAATTGATTTATTATTTTTTAGTGCTCTTTCAGTATATCCCACAAAAGCGGGCACAGCAGTCGCAACTTGGACAGCCGAACTGGGAAATGCACTTTTTTCTTCTATGTAAACGCCAGGCGTCGCCAAAACTTGTGCCATAAACTTGAGTATTTAAAGTGGTTAATTAAAAAAACATTTGAATATTTAAAACTATTGTTAATTATCACTAATTGCAAATTGTAATAATTATTTTTTCTATAAATTTTGAATATACATTTCTGAATAATATTTAATCTCTCCGTCATGTGCCACTGCTTTAATACGCTGAATATCGGGTGTCGGTAAATATACTTTATTAATTCCTCCACCTTCTTTCAATTCCTGAGATCTCAAATCTTCTAGTTCCGCGTATATCTTTGGCCCTTTATAAAATTTTGATAGCGAGATGGCCTTTTGGGAAGTTATTTTTGTTGCTGCTTGCTTGTTAGGTAGAATTACTTGCTCGGCTTCAGAAAAATCTAGTTTATCCTTACCTATTAAAACGGAAATATTTTTAAAATAATTATTATCATTAGATACAAAGTAATAAGTCCAAAATACTTTTCTAGCATCTATCTTTATTTTGAAATGTGATCCAATAACCTTTTTGTACTGCGTATATGATGATGTTTGCAAGGAAATTTCGATAATACCCCAACTTTTTTTCAACTCGGGCTCAAAATAAAAAATCTCATCCTCTTCAGAGGCTTCCGAAGACTTAACCTGATATGAACCATAATCATCAGTCAATAATTGTCCCAATTGGATGGTTTCATCTATTTCACCCTCAAAATAATTACCATTTTCATTAGAAACAGTAAACTCATTTCCCCAAACTTTGTTGGGCTTAAAATTTCCTGACAAACAAAAATTAAAATTATTATCACTCAACCATTTATCAGGATGCAAAATGATCTCTTTTGTCTCCAACTGTTCATCCTTGCTTTCTTGATAGACCTCATTACGAAATATGTATTTCATATAGGCCTCTTTGGGTCTTATTTTACTAAAATTTTCAAAATACCTGTTTTTTATCTGTATTCCAAATCTAAATTTGATGGCCTCTTTGGATGAAGATATTAAAAATAATTTTTCTGATTTACCCAAAATAACAAAACCTTCATCCTTTTTTTTGAATATAAGTTGATATGATTTCATCATTGTCAGCAAAGAAGAAGTCATTATTATTTCGTAATCTTTGGAGAAAGATCCTGAATAATATTTATGACTTAGTGATACCTCAAAAAGAACTTGATACTGAACCATTTAATTATTCTTTATCGTCATTTTTATCACTTGGTTTACCTAGATTATTTCGATCTCTAGATTGCTCAAATGGATCATCTTCAATTGCATCTCCATCATCTTTTATCATTTTTTTTTTAGTCTCATCTACCCGCTGTCTTTCCCTATTAAAAGCATCTTCAACAGCACTCTTACCACTTGCACCCTGTGTTAAACCTAAAGCTTCGTCACCTTCTTCGGGAGCAATACCAATTCCAGAAATTGATGGAATGGTATCCTCCATATTGTCTGTGGAAAACGTCAGCATTCTAATACGGTATACCACTGAGGGTAAATACTTTGAACCCATCATCTGAAATACAGCGCTCAAATCATGAAAAGATAATGAAGTCAGATCAAATACGGCCTTCTCTACATTATCTGAAAGACCTGGCGTATTGTCGTTGGTAAAAATAGGCTTCCCTTGAAAAAAATAAATAACACCTGATAAAAATTTCAAGGCTTCTACATAATTTTTCCCAACAAAATAACTAGAAAAAATAACGGTTAAATTCACATAAATATCTGGACTACTTTTGACAAAAGCTCCTCCCAATGAGGTCGTTCCAGCAGTAGCTTTCAAAGTAGTCTCCTCCTCAACGTTAACTAGTGAACAAACTACTGTGTTAGATCCCTCAAATGCTACTGAACCATCTTGATCAATTAAGTTAGAAAGAACAAGTCTATCTTCTCTTAAGCCATATCTGGATTTAAAATAGTCATTGAGTTCTGAACAAACTATAGGCAGCAGGTTATGAATCATATTATTCCTCTATTATAATTTTGGTAATGGCCCATATGAACAAGCGCATTATGTAAGTAAAAATAATCCCAATAATCCCACCCATCATAAATAACTCCATTTCAAAAGTTTGCTCATATATCGTAGATTGATTGCCCGCTGGAGTAAGAGACATATATCCAATAAATAAATAAGCCACGGGAAGTGCTAGAATTATAGCAGTAGTGAACCAGAGAAATTCTCTTGCAAAAATTTTCATTTATTTATCTTAATTTTCTCCTATTCTGACTAAAAAAGATATTGATTAAAATAACACCTGTACCCCCCACCAAAATGCCTAATGTAATAGACCATTGAGGAGTTAAAACCAAGAAGTATTGTAAACCAAAAATACTGAATATCATAAATATCATGCTATATACAATCCGAAAGGACTGATTGACAAAAAGGGCATCTCGAACACGCCAATCGGTCAATGCATAAACAAAACCAAAAACTAAAAAACCTGCAAAAATCAAAAATCCCAAACCAATAATCTTTTTATTATCATTAATACTTCGGACCAATCCATAAGGGCCTGAAAGAGTTGATTCGATCGGTTCAATCTTTACGAGAGAATCGACTCCAAAGCTTTTTGAAATCCCTTCCCAAATATCACTTGATCCTTGACTGTAACCCATAGCCCAAAAACCTACTCCTCTTAATTTTTTTGATTTGACCCAATCATACTTAATATCTAAGCTAATTTCATTTTCAAACCAACAAATTTTACTCGATTCAGCATCATTAATTAAATAAAAAAAACTCGCACTGATTGGATCAAAAATTGGATTATACTCGGTGTCATAACTTGAAATAATTTCATAATAAGGTAATGATTCCAAATAACTACTCTTACCTATCTTGATATCTTTTATATCCCAAGTAACTCCATATAAAGGTAAGGATAAAATGATCTGTCCTCCGTCAATATTTAAATTCAAAAAATCATTTACACAAGTTTCCAAACTCGGTTGATTGGTCAGGGCATTGAGAGGGGCTACAGATCCCGGAAAGTCAGAATGTTCTCCACTAAAATCGTACCCCATAATGTTAAAATAAGTGACAAAATATTTTAATTCAGAATAGTTAAAAGTATTCTCATTGTTGAAGTACGGCACATCTAAAATCAAAGAGTAGCCCACATTTTGCAACTGAGTACTTAATTTTTTAATGAAAAAATTAAAAAAATCACCATAAAGTTTAGGGATTTGTTCAAAATTAACATCAATTCCATCAAAATCTCCTTGGACCAAGGTAGATAATAATTCCTCTATAAATTGATTTTGTGCCTCTCTGTTCGATAAAAATATTTCGTTATTTTCAAACCCAAAAGAAGTAATTGATAGTAAAACCTTAACATTTGGATTTTGTTGTTTAATGAACTTTACAACACTATCTTCCAAGGTCTTTTTAACCATTTCTGGATTTCTATTTTTTCCTGTATTAGGATCAATATCGTAAGAATATAAGGACAGCATGGTCAATAAATCGTAATTATAATATTTGTAAGCATCCTCCATCCAATAAGGATGCCACCCAATAACCTCATATTTATTATCTATACTATCATGAGCACCCGTATTTTTATAAAAGACATTTTGTAGAGAATCCCACTCAATAGCTTTAATATCTCCATCATTTTTAAAAGTATATTCTTGCTGAGCATGAAAAAAGCTATAAATATATTCGTAGTCATGGATCATCCCACTGTTAGGTATATAAGGTTCCTTCGACCAAGTAATAATATCGGAATCTTCCGTAGAGGAATTCACCGTTTTTTTGCTAGAGCCAAACACCTTCTCAATCTTCTTTGCATCACGGTTAGTACGTTTGACTTCTTTCATGACCTTCCGTTGAGCTCCCATAATTTGCTTTCGCAAATCCTGTCCCAAAGAAAAAAAAGGTGACATCAAAATCAATATTACAACACCTAAAGTGAACTCTTTAACATTCATTAAAAAAACTAAATTTTAGTAGTTTGATATATCATATGATAGATATATGTCAAATATCCTGCTTTTTTTTGATTCTAAAAAGTAAAACTTTGACGTAAACTTTTTTTCCTAAATTTTTATCTTCGTTTTTAAAAAACAAAAAATGATCGCAACATAAATCATCCATTAGAGCAAAATTAATACCTGATTTAAATTGCACTTTTGAAGCTATTTTTGACGAAGGGACTATAGAAACATTATCATAATTAAGATTCCTCATACCCTTAGTTTTTTCAACTGATTTTGAAGCAAGGGTAATATTTTGTCCGCGCGTCGTTTGCTCTGAGACTAAGGTTTGATCTTTTTTAAATGCTAAACCCATTGGATCACCCAAAACATAATTTTTTAAAACATCTGTGTATAGCATCCCATCCGCAAGGCTATCTATTGCCATACTTTCTTCCAATGATTCCATTATCGATTCATATTGAGCTCCCGTTCCAAACACCACACTCCAAAAAGCAATGCTTGTATCTGCTTGAAAATTGAAAGTGAATTTTTCTGAATTTGAATTTGTATAATCTCGTACTGCACCTAAATATATGGTGGTATCTAAAAAATCTATTGGTATGGTGTCATAAAGGATAGGCTTAGGTATCAAATTAGTATCAACCACATGCTTAAAGGGAGTAATTCTATCAATACGAAATTTATTTTCTTGTCCCAACCAAGCTTTAGAAATCATGGTTATTTGAAAAGAGTCTTGACTTAGAACTGGAATTATAGCTTCTACTGTATTTTTAGATTTTCTACTTGCAAACAAAAGTTCTTTTGAACCATTAACAATTTCCATAGGTGGTGTTCTCTTTGTTACCTTATTCATTGTAAAAAGTAAGGTATCTCCTTTTTCTAAAGAACCTATATTTAAATTTTTATCATTGAATCTGTTGATTTGAAAAACACCTTCTGCTATAATTGACTGAGTGCGAGCTATAGCTTGTGAAAATGGAATAGAATCTTTTGGGGCTCCTATTTGAAAAGGGAAGCGATTAAGCGTAATAATTTGATCTACTTTAGCCTTGAACAAAAAAGATAAATTTTCTATTTCTATCAAATAATTGCCACTATCAATGGCATCAAACTCCCACCTCATTTTGGCTTTTTTTATTAAAGCTTCATGAATAATGGCACCCGAAGGCGAGATTACCCTGAAATTTATTTTTTTTGGCGTGTAGGTCTCAAACGCTAAGTGATCAAATGTTTTCAATATCAAATGAGATTTTTTAATCAACTTCCTATTGAGATACATAGATTGATTAGATGCTCGAGTAATCTCATTTTTTACTTGAGCTGAGGAAGAAAAAACAAAAATTCCTGCACTAAAAATCAAAAGAATTATTGTTCTTGTGCTCATGATCAATCTAATTTATTCATTCTCATTTGTACATCTTTTCTTATTTTATCTTTCTCTTCATCTACCCAAACTT
This sequence comes from Flammeovirgaceae bacterium, assembly GCA_002691385.1. Taxonomy (GTDB): domain Bacteria; phylum Bacteroidota; class Bacteroidia; order Cytophagales; family Cyclobacteriaceae; genus UBA4465. Next base: position 33,348 of record NZHT01000072.1, read on the forward strand.
CCAATTGTGCCTTAACTATCTCAAGATGAGCCTCTCCAATCAACTTCATTGCTCCTTCGTTATTTTTAAGCTCTTGTTCTACTTTATCCTGTTCAATACTTGCCATAACAGTAAGCTTATTATTGAGTTGTTGATTTCTCATATTTACAGCGGTAATTTCATCTATTTCAAAATCATATTCTAAAGATTTTAAAAGGTGATCATAAGGCCCATAAGGAGAAAGTAATTTCACCAAAATGGGTGCAATTTCAATAGCTAACAATAGTAAAATAATGGCCAATTGAGGCCCAAAAGGCAATACTCTTAGTGATTCTAATCGTACTAATAATCCGTCAGCAAAGGATTGCAGCAATCCCTCTTTTTCCAATTGAAACTCTTGTAGTAAACGTTTTTTTTCTTCATTTAACAACCCAATTGTAGCTTCGTTGCTTAATTTGGCTTGATCATATTCCTTTTGACTTTGAAGATATTTGTTCTCTTTACGTTCACATTCTGTACCCCGACCTTTTTGGCCGGTGCCGCAGGTACCATCACATTCACATACATATTGCCGATAATATTCTTCTCTAATTTCAAATTTGGCCAAAGTACTTAGATTTAAAGAGTCAATTCGTTGCTCTTTTAAAGATACCCTCCCATCAAAAAGAGTCGTTAATTTATCAATCTTTTCAGCCCCTGCATAATAAATGCTTTCATTGATTTCCTGCTCAAATATCTTAAGTTCCAAAGGAACAGATATTACTAAAGACAACAAGATTCCTAAAAAAAGTCTTGGCGTTATTTGAGCCAATTCTTGAAGTTTTCCTTTGGATTTCTTGATGGTTGAAACTAAAAATCTATCAAGGTTAAATACCAATGACCCCCAAAAAATTCCCAACAAAATAGATAAGATTGTGGAATTAAAAGCCGTAAAAAGTGCGTAACCTCCAGAAAAGCAGGCTAAGATACCTGTAAAAAAAACTGTGGCACCCACACCTGCGTATTTATGCACCTCAGACTTCGGACATTTGTCCAAGAGATCTACATCTGCCGCTGAGCAAAACAAAAAAAATCTCAAGATGATTCCATATTTACGATTTTGCTCAGTCATGATAATCCGTTAATGACTTTATGTTGTCAATAATTTTAGCATCTGATCTAAAGTAATTTAACAAAGTTGATTTTCGAGTTTTTAAAAGTTTTGGAATAGAATTCCTTTCATAGAAATTTATAAAATTAGCCCTCTCCATCTTTTGTAAAAGATCATATTTGATTAATTTAAATCTATTATCCATCTCATCCATATAATCTCTAAAATTATTATTATCATTCTCTCTCAAATAATGTAAGGTCTTAGTTCTAAAATCATCAATATTGATCTCCATTTTTTTCAAAATATTTTCATTAAGATTAATGAATTTTCTTTCAAAAACTGGTATCGGAAATGAATAAATTAATATTTTCTTATTTATAATTTTGCCTCTAAATTTCGCTTCAATATTAATTTCTAAAGATCCATCAGAGTTAAAAATATGAGCTCCTTCATTTTCATAAAACCCAAATGGTCTAACATTTACTGTATCTGCATGGGTCACCTTCCAAGTCAATCGAATATCATATCCCTTGGCAATACCGAAAACGCCTGCATGTCGTGACTCATTCATTGCTACAAATTCATTGGAGGCCGGGTTTCGAAATTGTATTTCGTATTCAATTTTAAATTCACTGATGGTACTTACCTTAAGTGATTTTATCTTCTTTTGATCTTCATGAGTCGCTCTCAACTTTAGAATGGTATCATTGAGGAAAGTAATGGTTTTTTGTCCGGAGGGCTCAACTTCACCAATACCCTCAATCGTAACATGAGTTGCATTGGTCACTTCCCAAAAAATTTTGGTAGCTGTCCGTTCATATACTGTATTACTTTCAATGAAAAATTCAACGGTAATATCATCCGGTTCTAAACGGTACTCAGGTTCTACTGAAGTAAAAAAAATAAGACTTTGTTCAAATTCTTTGTCTGAAGTATGAATTTCTGTAAAATTCTTATGATCATCAGCAAGGGTATAAATAATTTCGAAATCTTTAAAACATAATATTTTATTGAGGCCATCACCCTTTTCTGACAAATAAATAAAAGCTCCTAATTTTCTTAATTCCAATAAATGGATCAATATTAAAGCATCTGATTCGATTCTTTTAAATCCCAATTTGGACAGGTAAATATCACACGCAATTTCTCTTCTGAGACACTTTCCCAATTGTTCCAATAAATCCACAGACAGACCTATCTCCAAATACAAACTTATCTTGTGTCTGGCTTCACCAAATCTTTTTTTCAGAAATAGGGTTTGGTCAGTATTCAATATTTGATGATTAATTTTTATTTGATTTTAAAAAGCCAATGTAATAAAAATATGCCAAATGTTCATAGTTTTCATTCTGGCATATTTTTATTAGCATTTAATCTTTTAATCACTTTAATTAGGAGATCTCTTCACATTAATTAGTGATTTTGATGCTCAACAAAAATCTACTTTTTATATTTGAATTCAGTCAAGTATTGGCATTAAAATAATGACGAAAATAGACAAAAAGATAATTTGGGTTACAGGGGCCTCTTCTGGAATAGGTGAGGCACTGGTTTATCAATTGAATCAATTAGGTGCCAAGCTCATTCTCTCGGCACGAAGAACAAACGAACTGAAGCGGGTGAAAAAAGCCTGTGCTAAAAATGGTGAGGTGCATCTATTAACATTAGATCTTTCTGAGTCCAAAACGCTTGAAGAAAAATGCAAACAAGCGTTAAGTTTTATGGGTCCTATTGACTTAATCATCCACTGCGGAGGCATCAGTCAGAGGGATAAAATCATGAATACTTCTTTAGCTGTAGATCGTCAAATAATGGAAGTAAACTATTTTGGGACCATTGCCATTTCGAAACTTTTACTTCCCTCCATGGTCAATCGTAAGAAAGGACATCATGTAATCATCACCTCCGCTACTGGCATAATTAGTACCCCTTTGAGATCCGCTTATGCAGCCTCTAAACATGCTTTACATGGTTTTTTTGACGCCCTAAGAGCTGAGCATGAAAAAGATAATATCTATGTATCATTGATTTGTCCAGGTTACATTAAAACCAAAATTAGTTTTAATGCCTTGATGGGAGATGGTAGTAAACAAAATACTATGGATAAAGCACAAGACAATGGGATGAGTGCTGAGAGATGTGCAAACCAAATCATAAGAGCAATAGAGCAAAATAAAAATGAAGTTTATATCGGCGGGCTCAAAGAAGTAGCAGGTATTTATCTAAAGCGTTTCTTTCCCGGGTTATTTGCGAAGATCGTCATTAAAATGTCAGTTACTTAATCCTGCTAATGTGAGATGTTATTGATTTTATATAGCTGGCAATCCTAAGCTTAAAGTGGTCTGGAATTTGCCTGAAGTTAAAATAATAATTTCAATATGCGTGAATTACTATCTTATAACAATTGTCATTCCGGAATTACTTCGTCATTTAATCGAATCGTCCCCAATCTTTTTGGAATTAGATAAATACCAAAGTTCACCTCATTAGCTGACTTTCGAAAGCTAGACAAGGTTTTTAAGGGTTCTTTCGAGATTCCCATTTCTGGGTGACTGGGATCTATAGTGGTAAGCACACATCTGGGACAATGGTGACTGATCTCAAATTCACAAGTCCCTATTTTTAAGTATTTCCAGTCATCTTCAGCAAAAGCTTGGCTTCCTGAAACAACTAGATTTGGACGAAACCGATTCATACCCACAGGCAAGCGCATGCTATTATTTAATACTTCCAAGGAAGCCTCAGAAGTAAGTAAAATTGGAGCGGCATCTGTATAGGTAATATCATGTGTTTGAGCTTTCATTTGCCTCATGAAATTTTTATTAATCTCTATAACATTACAAGAGACAGCCAAATGATTTGACATCCACTTTCGCACGAGTTCACTCAACTCACTACCCCTCAAAGACTCTCCAAATAAGATACCGGATCGCATAGATGAAGACTTAACGTTTCGAGGTACCGTTATGGAATCACCAGCTTTTGAAAAACAAATATATTTATCTAAGATGGCGGCTTCAATAGTAAGCAATTCAGGATGCTCTCTTGCGGTCAAGATCTGATCAGTATCGTCAATCACAGCATAGGTTCGATCACCAGCCAAACCGCTAGAATGAATCTGCACCTCTTCAATTGATTGGCCCATACCCGACTTTAATGGATATACAAAAAAAGATGAAATACATAAAGCATTCATGCGGACAAATATAACTAAATGAATATAATTTTAGCGCATCAAAGAATGTGGCACTTCAATTAAAAATCTGGATTTAAATTAAATTCCATTGACTTACCATCGGTGGGGTCCTCAAAAGTGAGAGCAGTAGCATGCAACTTCAATCTGTTAGACTTCAAACCATATAATTCGTCTCCCTCAATAGGCATATTTAGACCTTCGTGATGGGCTGAATGTACTCTAAGCTGATGAGTTCTTCCCGTAATAGGTTTAAATAATACACGTGCCTTAGCTTCTTTAATTTCTAGGATTGACCAATGCGTTTCGGCTGATTTACCATCACTGTAACAAACCATTTGACGTGGGCGTTGGTAATGATCAGGTCGCAATGGCAATTTAATCGATGGAGATGTGTATTTTGGAATACCACTTAAGATAGCAATGTATTCTTTTTTAATAGTTTTGTTTAAAAACTGATTTTGAAAATCAAGATAAGCTGCCAGGGTCTTAGCCACCACCATCAATCCAGAAGTCTCGCGGTCCAATCGATGCACCATCATGGGACCTGTAGCTTTGGGGTATGCGGCCTTGACTCTACTAGCTACAGAGTCCAATACATATTTACCTGATACCGACAACAAGCCATTGGGCTTATTGATAACTAAATAATCAGCTGATTCATAAATTATGTCCAAACCTTTTGTTTTTGACGCTTCCTGATAGGCAGGATTCTCATCAATAGTCATCCCTGACAACATATGAATCAAAATAGGCTCACATTTACCTAAACAAACAGGATAAAAATATCCATGGCGACGCAATTCTAGTTTAGGTGATTTTCCCCACCAAAACTCTGCTAAAGCGACAGGTATAAAGTCATGAAGAAAAGCATATTGCAATAGTTTGGGAGCAGCACAGTCTCCAGCGCCTGCAGGTGGCCTTTGTTGTTTGGTATGTTGGAACAAGATGTTTAATCCTTTTTTTTGCTTTTTTTGATTCAAAAATTGATATTGATCAAATAATTTCTGTTGAAGTGCCGATGATTTGGCCTTCCTTTTTTCCTTTAATTCATTAATTTGTTTTTGAAAAAAAGCAAGCTGATTTTCGATAGAGTTTAACACTTCTTGCCAAGACTGTAACTTCCTTTTATGTTGAAAATGTAAGTCCTGGCTCTCTTTACTCATTTTTTTTAAGAAATTCTCGAGATTATCTCCACTCAAATCTTGCATTGCCATTTTTCTTTTAAGCCGCCTGATATGTTTAGCCTTCTTTTTGTTCATCAAGCTTGCTTGCACTTCTTTGGTACTTTTTTCTTTTTGGCTGTTAAACTCAGACAATAACCCCGAATAATGGGGATCAAGCTCAATAGCCTTAATTTGATCATTAATTGCTATGATTGATGCTTCTTCTTGTTTAAAAAATCCTTTATCTTCCAATCTGTCGTAAATTGGACCCACAAAACCTTCTAAGTGATTTTTCTCAGCGAGTTTCCCTGAAAATGCCGCCAAGTAACCCAAATCTTTTTGCTCATTCTGTACCACCAAAACACCAAACATCTTACCACAGATTTCATCAGATTCATTATTAGGATCTCCAAAGATATGAGTCCATTTTTTCTGCTCTACCAAATAAGTCTGTAATAATTTGACAGCAATTAAAGCGACTGGGTGCGGTTGATACGAAAAAGGAAAAGTGAACTTTTTGGGTAGATCAATTTCAGCTAATTCAATAGGGTATTTATGGAAAATAGATTGGGTAAAACTTTCTGGATATATCATTTCTAAGACAGAATTAAAACCAATTGCATTAGAAGTCTAGTTTTAAATGAATTATTGTTTTAGCTTTTAAACTTAATGATAATAAATTACTATCAACACTAATTAAATGATATCTTCAAAAAAGAAAATAAATCCTAAAAATCAATATTAACTTTCCTTATCTTCTTACCGTTTATCAAAGAAATTTTTTTTTAAAAAAAAATTAACTAATCATTTCAATTTTTTATCCTCATAAATTTTATTTTTATAAAATCATTTAAAAACAAACATGAAAGATTTAAGTCGACGCAAGTTTTTGCAAAAATCCTCACTCTCTGCTGCCGCATTGGTTACGGCCAGTACCTTAAAAGGTGATCCATCAAGTATCCATAATGAACGTTCAGCTCAATATAAATATATGGGTGATTTTGCTGCACCTAAATTGCCTAATGTTCGAATTGCCATAATAGGAGTAGGTGCCCGTGGGCCTGGTCATCTCAAATTTACCTCAGAACTACCCGGAACTGAAATCGTAGCTATTAGTGACCTTTACGAAGACCTGGCAAAAAAGTGGGCTGAAGAGGTAAGAAAAATAGGTAAAGGCCAACGTCATCAAAACATAGCCACTTACTTTGGAAATGAAAACATGTGGCGCACCATGCTTGCCGAAGTGAAACCAGATATGGTATTTATTGCTACCAATTGGTCTAATCATGCTCCCATGGCTATTGAGGCAATGAATCAAGGTTCCCATGCTTTTGTTGAAGTACCCCTTGCCCTGACCTTAGAAGAAATATGGGAAATAATTGATACCTCAGAGCGTACACAAAAGCATTGTATGATGATGGAAAACGTCAATTATGGAAGAGAGGAATTAATGTATCTCAACATGTGTCGTCAAGAAGTGATTGGAGAATTGCTCCATGGAGAAGCTGCTTACATCCATGATTTAAGATCTCAAATGATACAGCAAAATCGTGGAACGGGTTCTTGGAGGACCCATCAATATGCCCAAAGGAATGGTAATCTTTACCCTACGCATGGATTAGGACCTGTTGCACAGTACATGAGCATTGGTCGAACCAAGGATACTTTCAATACACTAGTCTCCTATTCTACGCCCGCCTTTGGTCGTCAAGATTATGCCCAAAAGAATTATCCTTCAGATCACAAATGGAACAAATTAAAATTTTTAGGTGGGGACATGAATACCTCCATAATCAAAACAAAAATTGGTCGCACCATCATGATTCAATGGGATGAAACCAGTCCCAGACCATACACACGGCTAAATCTAATCCAAGGTACAAGTGGGTGTTTGGCAGGTTATCCCACTCGTATCGCACTAGAAGGAGGTTTTGAAGGATTAACCAGAGATCATCACAGCTGGATTCAAGGAGAACAAATTGAAAAAATATATGAAAAATATGATCATCCTCTTTATAAAAGAATGAATCAAATGGCGAAAAAATCAGGTCATGGAGGTATGGATGGTATCATGCTTTATAGAATTATTGAATGCTTGCAACAAGGGCTTCCATTGGACCAAAATGTTTATGAAGGAGGTCTTTGGAGTTCAGTAGGTCCTTTAAGTGAAAAATCGGTAAAAGAGGATGGCGCAGCGCAAAGCTTTCCTGATTTCACTAGGGGAAATTGGAAAACAACCCCACCTTTGGAAATCATATCTTAACAAAATTGAACCCAACTAAAAGCTGATGAGCCTACCTTGAGGTAATTCCCTTCGAAATTTTAGATATGGACTTTAATAAAATGTGATGGGCAGGTACTGCCATATCACCGTGATTGTAACCCTCTAACTCATACAACTCAACATAAGGATGCCCTAAACTTTGAAGCATTCTCCAGAAGTAGGCATTCTCCTCATATCTTCCGTACAACTCCAATTCACGATCTCCAGTAATTAAGATGATCGGAGATGCATCTTTCCTGATATGAGCTAAGGGAGCCATGTTGTCGACGCGCACATCTTCCCATTTCAACCCAAGCTCCGATCTAATTGTAAAATGAGTAATGGTATGTCCACTGTAAGGGATCAATCCAGCAATAGCATCTGCATCTACGTCAAAAGCGTTGAGATAACTTTTATCCAATCCCACCATACTGGTTAAATAGCCTCCTGCTGAATGTCCCGAAATATAAATTAAGTTAGGATCTCCCCCATACGAAGCTATATTTTTAAAAACCCAAGCCACCGCTGCGGCTGCATCATCAATAAACGTAGGTGATTTTACCTTGGGATATAATCGATAATTTACAGCAACTACTGCTATCCCTTGTTTTTTTAAGCCTTCAGGAATAAATTTATTTCCACTGGTGAGTCCTCCTCCATGAAACCAAACCACCGTAGCAAAATCTTTATTTCCTGGAAGATAAAGATCTAAAACACATCTTTCAAGAGTATACGCATCGTTAGTTCCTTCTCTGTAAGACAGATTTGATAAGAGCTGCTCTTCATAAGTAAAGGTTTGAGCCATAAGCTGGAAACCATACATATAAAGCCCAAAAAAAATATATTTTAAAACAGTTTCAGGTAAATTAATTTTATACACTCTCATTTATTATCTTGTATGTGGTTCGATAAATCTTGAAAATAAAGAAGTTTTACTTCAATTCATTAACCAAATAATATCCTTTTTTATCCTTGATATCCTCTCTTACCTGTTTTACTTTTTCAGGTGAAATCACAGCCGACTTATTACCAAAACTATTACGAACATAAGTAAGTACTCCAGCGATTTGTTGATCATTTAGCAAACCACCAAAGCCCATCATGGGTACTTTTCCACTATATGTTTTTCCCAACACCTCCATGTTACCCATAATACCATTCAACGTGATTTTTATTAACTTTTCCTCATCACCTAGGACCCATCGAGTCCCTTTTAAAGGTGGGAATCCAGCCGATTTAATACCTTTACCATCAACTTGATGACAGGTTACACAATAACCGTCCTTTACATAAATACTTTTGCCTAAACGATACAATTCAAGATCTGGCCCCTCAAGATCTACTCCTTCATCTTTAGATTTGTTTTGTTCATCATTTTCAGAAATCGAAATCCCAAAATTACTTTCAATAGCATTGTAGGTTTCCAACATCCATTCATCTATTGGCCATTGAGCTGCTGAAGCGAGTGTTTTTTTAGCTAACTCAGAACCCGCCCAAGAGGCAGCCACAATCGCTTCTAAGCGCACTTGACCATGGGGATCAGCTCCTGCTTGTATCAGCCATTCCTCACTTTGAGGAATTTGAGCTCCCATATAACGCATCACCCGAACAGCGGCGGCTCTCAATCTGTAATCTTCTGAATAAAATACTTCTTCTAAAAGATCGAGCATAATTTCATTATTTCCCCAACTCACCCACAAGGCTTCCAATAAATGATGGTCGTATTCCTGATCATTTGGATTTAAATTTGAGACCCAAACCTTTAAAGCCTC